>CBKWLJ010000220.1:0-14691 GCA_966675205.1 uncultured bacterium | reverse complement strand
TGTAACGTTTTTAGCCTTAGCGTAAGTTTCTGCACGATTGCTACTCAAACCCCGTTACGCCCAACTACAGCGATCGCTATCTATTTTCATGAATCATGATTCTGGAATCCTTAAAGATGAATCCTTATTCAAGAATAATCAATCATGATTCTTTATTCTAAGATTCCTGAATGTCGGCTATGCTAAACCTGTGAAGGGTAAATTCTAAAATGCTTACTATAGCGATCGCGTCCCAGAAAGGGGGCGTTGGGAAAACCTGTACCTGTGTCAATCTAAGTTCAGGATTACAACAGCACAAAGTTAAAGTAGTGTTGGTAGACATGGATGCTCAAGGCTCCGCTACCTATGCTTTGGGTTTAGTGCCAGGACAACAACCGGGGTTTGACCGCTGGTTGGAAGGGGAAGATGTTGTACGCACCGATACGGCTGTACCCTTAATTCCTGGTGGAACGGATACTGCTTATGTAAAGTGGGACTCTCCAGAGATTTTACGCAAAGCCATTAGCAAACTAGATTGCGACTTGGTGCTGCTGGATTGTCCTCCCTCCCTAGTCCCTGCTACAGTTGCCGCACTTGTAGTAGCAGATAGAGTTCTCGTGCCAGTGTTGGCAGACCCCCTGGTACTAGTGGGGTTGGCTCAAGTACTCGACACCCTTAAAGATGTCAATCCAGACGTACCCGTTGATGTTTTGCGTAGCCGACACAAACCAGCATTGAACATGACAGCGGAAGCGGACTCGGTGCTAGTCAGTGACAACCGATTCAATCTACTGCGAATCTGCATTCCGGAAAACGTTGCGATCGCGGAATCGGCTGGACACGGGCAATCGATATTTGAGTATGCTCCCAAAAGTAAAGGAGCGAGTGCATTTAAAGCGTTAGCTGGTGAAGCAATTAAGGAATGGGGGTTGAAGCGTGGCAGAAAGAAGTAACAGACGTATGGGACAGCGCAATCCACTGCAACTGTTCAACGACTCCCAAAAAGAGTCCATTGCTCCCGAACCATCGGATGAAACTCCTCAACATGATTCAGGAATCTCGAAATCTGATTCAGTAATCAAGATTCATGAATCTGGAAAAAATAATCAAGAATCTGGAATCAGGAATAATGATTCTGGTGCATCGAAGCAGGAATCACAAGATACCAAGGCAACTCCCCTCTATCCCTTATCGGCGAGGATACCAGAGCCATTGAACGATGCCTTGGATGATGCCGTGAAACAGACCCGCCGTTCTATGGGGCGTAAGATTCGGAAGGAAGTCCTGGTATCGCTAGCGATAGAGGCTATGTTGCAACGTGTCGAGTCCGCTGGGGGGTGGAGCGCGATCGCATCCGAGGAGGAGCTACGGGAGTTGTTGGGATTGCAGCACGAGTGACCCAGCTCCCGCTGCAACGCTTTGTAGAAAGCATTTGTGTTGAAAACACTGAAGGTATTGATATACAAAGGATAGAGTTTATTCAGCAACAATTCAGCCGCTCATGGCAACTGTTGGTGAATTAATAACCTAACCCCCAACCCTTGTAGGGAAGAGGGAACCGGAGTCCCCTCTCCTACAAGGAGAGGGGTTGGGGGAGAGGTCAGATTCGGGATTCGCCAACAGGATCGGTTGCTACTCACACCCCAGACCGGGATATCGTTTCTGAAAGCCAAATCCGCACCGTCATTTGCACGTTCAAGAACAAGCTATCGACCGAGATTTTCCTTGGCAGATTCGTAGTATTTATCTGCACTCGGAGCGGCATGAGCTAACTTCAAAGAAGAGGAAGGTTGAAAAAAAGCAGGCTCCTACAGTGAGAGAAGAAATTATCAGACTATGGCTGGAAATAGCTCTGATCAAGCGAGAAGTTAGCAAGTGTTTACTGGAAATACCTCTGATTCAGCTTGCAGATATTCCTCTGCTGAATCCCGCAGCTACTAATATCACCTTGGATGACTGGATGGCAAAAGCTTTTGCTGAGGATAAGCAACTGGGGATTATTCGAGATAGAATTCCCTTCGCCGCTGTATACATCCCTGATACCCCGCATAGTGCTGACTTCTTTAATTTGGCTCTAGCTATAGGAGAAACTCCCAAACCGCAAGTGGCACCGGAAAACCACAATCAAGCTTGCTGGATAAAGACTAATCAGTACTACTGGCAGGCACGAGGGCTGGTATTTGCACACAGACACTTTGGTGTCATTCCCGATCCACTTGGAAAAGGAGGTGTTCTCAGCCGATATTTACCTGAAACTACTTTAGAGAACCTCAGACTCAACATTGACTACGATCTAGCTCGTTATCGCTTGCTCCTGGAAGGAGAACCCTATATCAAAACCTGGGCAGCAACTAATGGAATCAGTTACCCCTTCAAAAGTCCTCTGGAACTATTTTTGCAAACGTTGAAAGACGAGTTTCAGATTCTTCTGTTACTGGGTCCCCTCAATTTGTACCATGAACCCCTAAGCAAAAGATCACAAAGGTATAACCTGAATGCTCGGATTCGGCTTTTGAGTAACAAAGAATGGGATGACCTCGATCCGCTAGAAGGCATACCTGCATCTCCTAAGAGAAAAAAACGAGTATCTCCTGAGAAACTCAGACTCCCTTATAAAGTTGCCAAAAGGCAGTATATCAAAACACTGAAGAAAATGGGTTGGAACGGGTACTGGCTCTTAGCACTCCTGAAGCACAAAAAACAAGAGCCTCTCAAGCCTTTATTTGAAGCTTATTTAGCCGCTTTCCGAGCTGGTAAGGAGTTATTCATCCCGGACTTCGAGTGGATAAATGGTCAACCTTACCAAGCCCAGCATACCAGCCAACGCCGAGCGGAAGCGGTGATTGACGCGGATGGCTATATTTGCTGGGTCTGGGCTTGATTTTTCTTAACATTTTCGCATTTTTAACATCAAACCTTCAGAAATTGGTATTCCAGATAGAGTCAACTTCTGGAATATACCTATGAGCTTTCTGAAGGCGGACGTAATTAGAACAGCACGACAAGAAGAGTCAAAAACACCAGTAACAGGGGTTCAAATCGGGGGATGGACCTGCAATATTCCTCTCAAAATTCTTTCCAATGCTTCTGAGCGAGTAAGATTTTCTTCGGAGGCGATTTCGGACAATTTAGCGATTGCTGTAGGAGTCAAAGACAAATTAATCCTCTCCTTTACTTCATCCCAAAAAATGGGTTCTCCCTTACGACAAGCAATCCCTTTATGAGAGCCTTTTCGTTTGAAGTTTCGCTGATTCACTCTTCCTCCTTTTGGCAAAAACTATCCATTTGGCTTCTTTCAGTCATTGTTGAATCTCCAGCTTGCGCCACCTCGGTCATCACCCTTTATTAAAGGTTGGAGCAACTCCTGAAGCTTTGATAGGGAAAAGGGTTGGTTTTTACGCATAAACGCCCAAAATTCTCTTTAATAAGCCTTTCTTTCCCTCTTATTAAAGATGTCTATCAATTCAAATGGCTCAAATCCTTACAGCTAGTGGGATTTCTCCAGGATTGAAGCGAAGTATCGAGAGCTAATGCACATATCTTCCGAGTTTATACCGTAGTCCGGGATGTACGTTGAAGATGTGTTTTCTTTAATAAATTCTGAGAAGGAGGCAAATCGAATCGAGTAACATTCAGTTCTTTTATTTCGACTCAATACTTATACCTCAAGGTCAGAAAAAACTTTTCCACATCAAGATTAATGGTAGCAAAAAAATGAAACAAACAGAACACCCTGGATTTAGAAAAATCGTCTCTCCTCAAGACCAAGAAATCCAACTGATTCCCGTTGAAGGCAGAACAGAAAACCCCAAAAGTATTAAAGAGTTGTTGGAGCTATACCAACGCACAATCAAACCCAACGATTTCTCGGCGGCTGTAAGTACGCTCACGCGGTATGGAGTGCCAGCTCTCTCAGGACCTTCGCCAAAAAGCTCCAGAGCCTCATCAGAAGAAATTGAAGCAGCTCTGAAATTTTTAGAGAAGAAGTCGATTTGGCTGCTAGAGCAGCTTGAGCAACAGCAGGAAAAGTATTTCGAGTCGGTGAAAATTCCTGCTGATAAAAGATACTTGCCTCGCTCAATTTTGAAAAAGCTGATTAATTGGGCAAGTCAACAAGGGTTTTTAACTCAAAAACCCTCAAAGAAAGAAATAATTATCTATCGCCATGCGCGAGTTCCTAGCACTCCCCCTCAAAAAAGCAAAACGAGTGATTCTTGCCAACTCGGAAGTAAAAATGAGGATTTTGTCAAAAGCGATAGCTGGAAACCCCTTTCGACCAAGGAGGCTAAAGAGTGGCGGCAAAGATTTGTTACGTCAGTTGTACCATTCGTTCACAGCTACTCATGTTTAAGTGCAGTTGCTTGGGTAGAGATTGCCCAAATTTGGCCTTCCTTAATTTTGGGGAATCCCATATTAGATAGAGAATTAATAAAATTTATCAACTTTATGCAAGAAAAACTGAAGCGCTCTCTTGCCACCACTGAAAGAGACCTTAACGCTATTTTGCGAATTTTAGAATGGCTCAAGCGCGAAGAGTACCAACTCAAGCTTGACCAATTAAATTTTACAGCAATTATTCCTGACTTAACAATTCCTGCTGCCATCACCATTGACCAGTTTCAAAACGAAGAACATCCCGGTGAGGCTCTATGGATAGCTAGGTCTAAGGCGGAAAAAGAGATGAACGAAGCGGAAAAGAAAGTAGAAATTTTAATGTCTAACTACCTAGGTAGTTTAAACGTGTCTTTGGAAACCGAAGTCAACTATCTAAAATCTTTCGTGAACTTAGCCAAGTTTATTTACTTAGAAAAAACCCAATATTTTTCCAAAAAAAGAGGATATGAAGATATTGGTTTAATCAAAGTCTTGCGAAACCTTCAAGCCGGAAAAGCAGAAGAGAGTGTAACTAGCGGTCAGAAAACCGAAGCCCGAAACCGGAAGAAAGCCAAAATGGTTCCCTGGCCTAAAGTTTTGCTAGCTGTCGAGATGGCAGTCATCAAATTTGAGCAGAAATATAAGTATGGTGTAAATACCAAAACTAGATATAAAAATGGAAACCCTAGAATCTCTATGGCTATTCGCTCACATCGGGCGCAATTCCATGATTTACAAACGGCCTTAATTTTGGCAATGGCAACAGCTCTACCCCCTAGCCGCTCCAAAGTTTATTATCAAATGGAAATCGGCAAAAACTTAATTAAAGGTAGGCTGATTAATGGGGCTGTGGTTAGCTTAGAAAACTTGCCAGAGAACCAAAAGAACTTGGCGACTTGGTGGCTTTGTCTGAGTCCTCCCGACGGAAAGAAAGATACAATCGGCGAAGAAGGATGGCTTGCCGAAATTCCCAATCGAAAGTTTTCGACAGGGAAAACCTTGTACTGGTATTTAGAAGAATGGATAAATAATTGGCGACCTAAATCAAATCCCAAACACAACTACCTGTACATTACAGAAGAAGGCAATAAACTGACAACAGATACTTATGGGCATAAGGTTTGTAATGCTTTCAGGCGATTCATTGGAAGTCCCATCAACCCACATTTGTTACGGCACATTTTGATTACCTATGCTTATGAAAGAGGCATGACTGATGAAGAAAAACGCTCGTTGGCAAGATGCCAACAGCATTCTGAGGCAACACAGGCAAAAATCTACAACGAGCAAGAAATGTTGAACAGCTTACAACCCGCCTTGAAGCTGAATCAAAAGTTTCTCGATGAGTTTTATCAGTCTTTCGAGCCCGATATGATTGACCCTACGTAGACTAGCTGGGCAGAAATAACCCAGAGCGGAAAAATTCTCCAGTTGGAAAATTTGGCTACTGGGTTGGGAAGCCCCAAATAAACATCTCTCTATATGGGACAAGTGGTTGGGAAGCTTTAAACCCGCTCAACTTACTTGCACAACTTCGTTGTCACCAGCTCTCCAGCGACGTGCGATCGCAATCAACAACTCAGGAATCTCGTCTTCAGAAATATCCTTAAACCCACCCTCGCTTACACTCAGCCTTATCGGTTCCCCAGCTAGGAGCGAACAGAAATACTTGCGCGACCCCGGAGCCAGTTGCTGCATCGCTTCAAGAAGGCTATCGAGCATATCATCGGTTACGCCTTTCTTACCGTGCCTAAACTGCGACACGAGACTCTCGCTAGCCTGAGCTTCCTGAGCTAAGGCTCTACCACTAATTTTATACCGCTTCAGAGTCTCGTTAAAGGCTTCGTGGATCAGCATTAAAAACCAAGGTAATACTTCACTTTCAGTGAATTGGTCTGTACTATAAGTAAAGTGTTTCCCCAACCCGGAGACACCGAATTTGAAATTAAGCAACCGCGCTTAGCGGTACGAAGCTCCGTTATTGGTAAGGAAAAGTATGGTGCTACTACTTAACTTTAGCAAATTCAGGGAAATAGCCAATACCCATACAAAATTTAGGCATGAAACGGCAAGAGGAGAAGGTTAAAAAATGTTCACGACGCCTCAGCCCCAAGCTCCTCAGACCGTTCGAGAAACTATCCAGTGGCTGCTGCGCCTAGGGCGACCGCCACTGCCCGAATGTCCCATCGAGGCAGCCAAACAGGGCAAAGAACCCAAACAGCCTTGCTTCCTAGATGGGAAGTATCTGAAGACGGTTAGCTGGCGGCAATGGCAAGAGATTCAACCCTTGCAGGAAATTCTTGATGCCTGGTTCTCCAACCCGAAAACGGGAATAGGCACACTAGGCGGTTGGAACGGAAAGCATTGGCTTGGATGGATTGACTTCGATCGCAAAGACTTCCCCTCCCCTGATGCGTGCGATCGCACGATACAAGAGTGGCTCGAAAAGTACCCAGTCTTGGAAGCAGCTCCGATGTTTCGGACTCCCAGTGGGGGTTATCGCTTCTTAGTCGCTTTTAGTCGGGAACCGGAAAACTTCAAAGCTAACTCTGGGTTTAGCCTCAAGTCTGATGGGAGTCACCACGTTGGGGAACTGCTCAGCAAGAACGGCGGACACACGCTTCTGCCTCCAACAGTCGGAATTACTGGTGTTGCTTACGAGTGGATGCAATGGAGCGAGTATCCACCAGTATTTGAGCAACCCGAAGATATCGGAATCTATCCCCTTATTAAAAAAGCTGAGAGCGAGCCAACCACACTCCAGCTACCTCGGCGTAGCAACTTGCTCGGTGACACACAACTGACAGACTTATTAAATAACGATATAGTGCCGAGGTTTTCAGCTCCGCAGGCTTTCAACTGGTCCGGACACCACCTCCAAGAATACCCTGGCGATAAACTCAAGGGGAACTGCCCCTGGCACGAATCTAAGTCGGGTACGGCTTTCTACTGCGAACAGAAAAACGGCGTCTGGTTGTGGCGATGCCCAGCGTGTGAAATTGGCGGCGGGGTGGTAGAGTACCGCCATCGACTTGCAGGCGGCAACGGCTCACCGCGAGGACGAGAGTTTGTAGAACTTGTGCAACAGCTAGCTTGGGAAGTTGGTGTATCGATTCCTAGTAGTTTAGAACGCAAGTCTGGTAACTCCAGCCAACCGAGTAACAAGGTAATTCCGCACCCCACTGCCCTAAGAAGCACGCTCAATTCTGAAGAGCTATTCAAGCGAATTGACAACCTGATCGAGCAGGAATTACCAGAGTCGGAGTTAACCCTAAAGCTTTCGGATTTAGCGCGGGAAGCCGAGCGGCATCCTAAGGAAGTTCGGTCAGTATACAATGCGCGGCTTGGCGAGAAAACTCAGCAGCAGGATTTATCGGATAACGTCGTTCAGTTCCAGAAGTTAGCCGACTATCTGCTCCAAGCACAAACCGTCAACTGGGGAGAGCTTCTGCCTGAACCGCTCATCAAAGGACTGTTGACGAAGAGCGAGTCTTCGCGAATTGACCCAATCTACCTGATTCAAAATTTGCTACCAAGCGCTGGAGGGATGATAGGCGCGAACATCGGTTTGGTTGCCAAAGAAGGAGAAACCGAGGCTGATTGCTGGATTGAGTATCCCAACGTTTGGACGGCTACCATTGCTCCTCCCAGCTCTGGGAAATCAGACGCCGATCGCGCTATCCTCAATCCGATTCAACGCCTGCAAGAGGCGGAAGCTGACCGTTACGAACAGAGTAAAGCAACGCTTTCTAAGTTAGAGGAAGCCTGGAAGAATAAGCCAGCCAAGGAGCGAGAGGCACTACAAGATACCCTGGAAAACCCAGCTAACTATAAAGAGTCAGAAGTTGGTAAATGTCGAAAGTATTTGCTTGATGAAGGCGAAATTGAAGCGATAAAGCGCAGAATTTCAGAACAACCCGCTCGTGCTGGCTCAATCTGGGCACCCGACGAGTTAATAGGGCTTTTCAAGGGGTTAGACCAGTTTAAGTGTTCCGGTAGGGGGAATGCCCGACAGTTTTTACTAAAGGCTTGGAATGGCCCCCTCAGAGGAAACGTGGATCGGGTGAACGAGAATGAAAGTTTTCGGTTCCAGATGCAGTTATTGACTATTTGTGGAGGGATACAAATAGAACCCGCCAGTCAATTCTTTAACCCAGACGGCAACCATACAGATGCCGATGGACTGCAATCTCGCATTCTTCCAGCTATCCCGACGCTGCACCCGGATTTTGATAAATGGTCGGATATCAAAGTCAGTCTGGATAAACTGCTCAGCAACCTTTACGAGAAGCTGGAGCAACTCCCGGCTGGGTTAGTCTACCTCAGTCCTCAAGCCATGCAGCGCTGGAAACATCAGTGGGAAAAGTACCGTAGGGGTTACAAAACCTATTTGCACACGAATCCAGCCTTTGCCTACTTTCTGGGGAAAATGTGCAGCAACCTCATGCGGCTTGCCCTGATTCTTCATTGCCTCGAATACTGCTACCTTCCCAAATCTAACTTTTTCAGCTTGGGGTTAGACACGTTGGAGCGGGCAATTAGCTTGGCTAGTTTCTACATCGGTCAGTTCCGACTGATGCAGGCTCAATTTACTAAGTCACCGGAACAGGGACTAAGCGAGTTTCTGATGAACATCCTGTCCTTGTGCCTGGAAGAAGGGCGAATTAACCCCAGCCGCGTCATCAACAAATGGCGTCGGCACAAGGGCAAAGATGGTAAGTCGCTCAAATCGCCTGAAGTTCAGGAGATGTTCAAAACTATAGCCCAGTCACGACCACAGCAGGTTTTGTTTGACGGCAAAGAACTCGTAGCATTGGTAGCCGAGCGATCGGCTCAAATACCTTCTGCCCAAGGCGACAGCGCCACACCCTCGACTTGCGCTAATTCTCAACTGTTCGAGCAGACGGCTAATGGCAGAACTCAAGGGGAGACTGTTGAAAATTGCGATTGCACTCCGCGCACTGCTAAATGCGATCGCATTCGATCAGAATTCGATCGCCCCGATCGAACGGAAAAAGTCTTACTGGTTGAGGAGTTTGATGATTTATTCGATCAATGCGATCGCTCCCCCTCCCTCAACCATGAGCTTGATACGGATGATTCTCTTTTAGTGAATTTGTCTGTCCAACCCCCAATTTCCGATCAAACCGATCGAAAAACGGATGGAACCTTAGTAGAGGAAGACACAGAGGCGTTCGATCGCCCCGATCGAATGCGATCGAATGCGATCGAAAAATCAGACCGAAGAAATACCAGCCCCCAAGGTGCTGCTTCCACTTCTTGGAATCCTGAACCCACCTCACTGGCTGAGTTCCGAGTAGGCGATCGCGTTTTTTGGGAAAACTGCCCTTCCTGTTGCGAAGAGTTAGCCCCGTTTGAAATCACGGCTATTGATGGCGATTACGCCAAGCTTGACTTGTTTAGCAAGCCAGTACCACTTGCAGAGCTAACGTTAGCGACTTAGCGAGCCACTCGTCACCCCTCCCCCAAATGCCCTAACGCTCTGAAAGCGGCTTGCCGCAGGGTTGGTCAGGGTATGCGTACCCGTTAAAGCCGTAACGCCTAGTTAGGCGTTACACAGAAAATTCCCGCGCCGCCTGTAATCTCTAGTTAAGAGTTACACCTTGACTTCACAATCAAAAGGAAAATTAGAAATTCTTAAGGCAGCGGCTGACATCTCAGATTGGGGGTACGGTCGCTGGGCTTACGAACAGTGGGAAATCTTCAACGAACAGTATTGGGACGGAAGTTTAGAACCGGGTGGTATTTTTTGGGGACTTACACCCCATGGACAATCGCTTGGCTCCTATGAATCCTGGCGCAATGCCATTACCTTGCACAAAGCTCTTGTTGAACCAGCTTCTAACGCCTGGGGGCGTGGTCAATTACTGGGTAAGAAATTCGCTGCGGATGTGTTGCTCCACGAGATGATCCACCAAGCTATTTTTCAACAAGGAAAGGTCTGCCCGGAATCCCACAACTGCGAAGCTTGGTGTGATGAGATTAATCGTCTCATTCCCTTGATGAGCATCGAAACCAGTCTAATTGCCCGACCTGTGAAACAGCGTCGGATTAAAGTTGAGTCAGTGGGGGTAGACGGTAAGCTTACCACAAAGTCCAAAGTGACCTGGGAGCCACGACCGGGGTTTATGTCTCGTTCGACAATTGCTAATTTTCCCCACTCGTTGCGATCGCACTCTTATTATGAAAAATCGGTGGTGCAGTTAGGCAAAAAATCAGGATTGTTGGTAGATAGCGATACCGCTGTTGAGCGTAACGTCTAGTTAAGCGTTACAGTCAACGAGCCAGCGCGAGGTTGAGTCGAGGGGTCAATATCTTGACTTGGTGAAAGACTTCCCCTTGGTTTTCTGTTTTGGTGTTCACTGTTATACCAAGTTACCATCAAAACTGTAATTCTCGGATTTGGAAGAACCTAGCTCAAGACATGGCTATCAGGTAGAGAAGTTTGTCATTGAAGTGGAGGTGTTGAAGTTCATTGGGAGGAGAAACAGGAGGTGGACCTTCAAGAATTACAGGAATAATTTCAGGGGGGTGTAGTCCATCTTTTCCTTGTCGTTGAAGGGCATATAACACCTCTTTGAGTACCCACTTCGACTCTTTTGCCGCTGTAGACCAGAACAATAGAAAAAGGTCGCATTCATCGATATGACGATAGAGTTTCTGCTCCCAGCGATCGCCTGGTTCTAAATTCAGCACATCCTGAAATACCTCAATTCCAGTAATAGCAAGTGCTTGTACTCGTTTCAATACTTCTTTACGGTCTAAAGAAGAGTAGGAGACGAATGCTTTTCTGTAGAGGTGTGCAGCTTCTCCCACAGGTTGAGGTTCTTTGGAAGTAGAGGAAGCAGCAGGGGTAATCGACAGCTTAAATTTCAGATGTCCAATGGGAATGCTGTTTTGGCTCACGGTGACGGTGCCAATGACTGTCCTCTGAGTCAGAGCGAGGGGAACCGTTACTCCAAATTGCACTGAATCTGCTCTTCCATTCCAAATTAACTGTTCAATAGGGTCATCAACTTCAAGTTTGGGAATGGATAGATAAAAGGTAAGTTCTGTTCCCCGTTCAATGGGGATTCCTAAGCTTCTTACTCCTAGTTGTTTGGCCTCAGGGTCAAATAGTTCGGCGTGTTGTTTGGCAATTTCAGCTTGCTCAGGGAGATGGACAAAGACTTGAACCAGGAACATATCTCCACAAGCTACAGCCGGGGGACTAAAGACGCTGCAATCCACTAAGTCTTTGTTAGTAATGGTGGGTTGTTGAGGAGGTTCTTGGATTCGGTAAACCTGTTCGAGTTGCTCTTGAAAGTGAACAATATCTTTGTAGTGAGGGTGTTTTTGTATCTGCTCTATTGGAATAGGTTGTATTGGAGTGGGCAGACTTTCGCGTATATTTATCTCATCTAGATTGATGGAGCGGCTTCTAGGATTATCGGGTTCACTTGGGTCAACTTGTGTCTCGCCCACATCACTCATTCCTCTAGAGATAGGTGTCTGATTCCCCCTCGAATTAAAATCAATGGGAAGTTCGATTTCTTCTGTGGTTCCTTTATAGGAATCATCACTTGCTAAATCGTCGTCTAGCTCCCGATTGGGCTGGTAATACGAAAAGTTTGATTCCGAGCCTATTAAAGAAGCGGCTTGATAAATGTCATTGGCGGCAATTTTTAAGTTCTCAACTTGACCTGACCAAGATGTAACAGGCGAATCATTAAGGAGTGGTGAGCAAAATCTTTTAACGCGAGAATTAGCTAAGTTAACTGGGCTTAAGTTAATGGCAATAACGATAGTTTTTGTTGTGAATTTTTGTAGCTCCCATCTCCTCCTATCCAGAGAATCAAGGTAAGCTGAACTAATTAGCATTACAACCACATCGGCGGAATGAATGCGTGATTCAATCTCCTCTCTTTGCGCTATCGATGAAATTTGCATCTCATGATAAGAGGAGATGGTAATATGGCTCCATTGCAACGATGTTAAATGCTTCAGCAATTCATCGAGTAAAGCTTGGTCTTGGGATTTATAAGAGATGTAGATATCAGCTTTGGGATTGAATTGCGACGGCTCGTCTAACATAGTGTTTGCTCTTCAGGATAGGATGTGTTCTGCAACAATGATGCCCTTGTTTGAGGAACAGGGGTTGCCTACCTCAGTCGAAGGGTACTGATGGCTCTAGCATTACCCCTATATCAGCCAATCCGCCCCCGAAATCAAGATAGCGTATTTGACCTGAAGTTAGTAATAGCACTCAAGTCATCAGAGAAAATCATCGAAGAAGCTTCAAAGTCCCATTCTCTTGTGTTGGGTCTAAAACACCGAAGCTATCCCACTCTTATGAGGTCAGTGTTTGTTTTTCTCTTGCTTTAAGATATCTCTTCAGGTTGGTAATTTCTATTGAAATGTGTTTTGTAGTGACTTCAAGACTGAAAACTGACTGAGTTATTACTGGCTTCCGAAATTCTGACTCCCCAAATTGGGAACAAGTGTAAGAAGCACCAACTTATCTTTTTTGGCACACATGAAGTTTTTCTCGTTCTTCGGGATGGGTGGCAAGGTAATCTTTTAGCCAATTGCAACCCCGCGCCAGGAGTTGATCTAAGTTTCCAACCCGCCACACACGGTCGGTGCCGTCAAATGAGGCAGTGACAAGGCGCTGTCCGTCTGGACTAAAATTAGCCTTGTAGACAGCGTCTTGATGCCCTTTAAAGAGGGCAATTAGCCTGCCTGACAAGTCCCACACACGGGCGGTGCCGTCCTGTGAGCCAGTGACAAGGCGCTGTCCATCCAGGCTTAAACTGGCGCTTTGGACACGGCCCTGATGCCCTTTGAGTTCTGCAACCAGCTTGCCCGATGTGTCCCACACACAGACGGTGCCGTCCTGTGATACAGTGACAAGGTGCTGTCCGTTCGGGCTTAAATTGGTGCTGAAAACCTCGGTGCTTAAGATCTCGCCCTGATACCCTTTGAGTTCTGCAACCAGCTTGCCTGACAAGTCCCACACACTGGCAGCGCCGTCTTTTAATGCGATAAAAAGGTGCTGTCCATCCGGGCTAAAACTGGCACTTTCGACACTGCTCTGATGCTGTTTGAGTTCGGCAATCAGCCTGCCCGAAATGTCCCACACATAGGCGGTACCGTCCTGTGAGCCAGTGACAAGATGCCGTCCGTCCCGGCTAAAATTGGCGCTGGTGACTTTGTCCTGATGCCGTTTGAGTTCGGCAATCAGCCTGCCCGAAATGTCCCACACATAGGCGGTACCGTCCTGCGAGCCAGTGACAAGGTGCTGTCCGTCCGGGCTAAAGCTGGCGCTGGTGACATACTGATGCCGTTTGAGTTCGCCAATCAGTTTACCGGAGGTGCTCCACATACGGGCAGTGCCGTCATCTGATGCGATGAAAAGGTGCTGTCCATCCGGGCTAAAACTGGCGCTAAGGACACGATTCTGATGTCCTTTGAGTTCTGCAACCAGCTTGCCTGATATGTCCCACACACCGATGGTGTCATCATCTGATGTGATGAGGAGGTGCTGTCCATCCGGGCTAAAACTGTGGGTATACCCTTTGAGTTCTGCAACCTGTTTGCCGGACAAGTCCCACATACGGGCGATGCCGTCATCTGAGCTGGTAACAAGACGCTGTCCGTCCGGGCTAAAACTAGCACTTATGACAGGGCGCTTATGACCTTTGAGGCTGGCAATCGGCTTGCCAGAGGAGTCCCACATACGGACGATGCCGTCATCTGAGCTGGTAACAAGACGCTGTCCGTCCGGGCTAAAACTGGCCGTTCTGATACTGGCTTGATGCCCTTTGAGTTCGGCAATAAGTTTGCCAGAGGTGTCCCACACATACGCAGTGCCGTCATGTGATGCGGTAACAAGACGCTGTCCGTCTGGGCTAAAACTGGCGCTAGTGACAAGGTAGTTCTGATGCCCTTTGAGTTCGGCAAGCAGCTTGCCAGAGGTGTCCCACACACGGGCGGTGTTATCCAATGACGCAGTAGTGACAAGAAGCTGTCCGTCCGGGCTAAAACTGGCGCTTTCAACAGTGCCCTGATGCCCTTTGAGTTCGGCAAGCTGCTTGCCAGAGGTATCCCACACACGGGCAATACCGTCAAATGAGGCAGTGACAAGGAGCCGTCCGTCTGGGCTAAAACTGGCGCTAGTGACATCACCCCAATCCCCTTTAAGTTCTACAAGCAGTTTGCCAGAGGTGTCCCACACACGGGCAGAACCGTCCTGTGAGCCAGTGACAAGGCGCTGTCCGTCTGGGCTAAAACTGGCGCTGTAGACCCAGCCCCAATTTCCTTTGAGTTCGGTAAGCA
>CBKWLJ010000219.1:0-14695 GCA_966675205.1 uncultured bacterium | reverse complement strand
GTTTATCGGGCATCCACATGTTTATCGGGCATCCACATGTTTATCGGGCATCCACAAGGGATGCCCCTACAATTTTTGGGTTTTGGGCTATAACCTCCTATAAATTCGCCAACAATATCTTTTCAATCGTCAAGGCTTGAGTTGATACGCATAGATAGCAAAGCCCTTACAGATGTTATATGTGCCATCCAACTGACGAACCGCTATAAATGTAAAACTGATTAAGAACAAGGACGTTCTCATAAAGTTATGACATACGATTACGATCTGTTTGTAATTGGTGCAGGTTCTGGAGGCATTGCCACAGCAAGACGAGCTGCACAATATGGTGCAAAAGTAGGGATTGCGGAATTTAGCCGCTTAGGTGGTACCTGTGTCAATCGCGGCTGTATTCCTAAAAAATTAATGGTCTATGCTTCTAACTTCCCTCACCTGTTCGAGGATGCCCAAGGCTTTGGCTGGAGTCCAGTACAAAGCACCCTTGACTGGCAAAAGATGATTACTGCTGTTAATAAGGAACTCGATCGCCTGAACGCAGTGTATCAGCGAATGATCGATAACGCACAAGTTGATCTATTTCGAGGATATGCCAAGTTCCTCGACCCCCACACCCTAGAAATCGAAGACCGCAAAGTGACGGCGGATAAAATTTTGATTGCGGTTGGAGGATATCCCATTAAGCCGGATATTCCGGGGATCGAATATGCGATCGTCTCCGATGATATGTTTAACCTTCCTGAGCAACCCAAACGCATCATCATTCTGGGGGGTGGCTACATCGGTGTGGAATTTGCCTGCATTATGAATGGCTTGGGTTCGGAAGTAACGCAGCTTATCCGAAACGACCTCATTTTACGAGGATTTGACGACGATCTTCGTTCCATGATCCAAGAGGGAATGCAACAGAACGGGATTCAAGTTACAAGAATTAGTGAGCCTCCCACCATTGAAAAAACACCCGAAGGGTTGAAAATGACGTTAGGGGGTCCGCAGCAAGAAACGATTATGGCAGATGTTATTCTCGCTGCCACAGGTCGCAAGCCCAATCTAGAGAAGTTGGGTTTAGAAAACGCTGGGGTTGACATTAAAGATGGTGCAGTTGCCGTTGATCAGTACAGTCAAACCAGTCAAGAGAATATCTTCGCTGTTGGTGATTGTACCGATCGCATGAATCTGACTCCCGTTGCCATTAACGAAGGTCGTGCCTTTGCTGATACCGTGTTTGGGGGTCAATCCCGGAAAATGAGCTACGAAAATATTCCTACGGCAGTCTTCTCCACACCCGAAGCAGCAACCGTAGGACTGACGGAAGCTCAAGCGAGGGAACAATACGGTGAGGCGGTAAAAGTTTACCGTGCTAAGTTTAAAGCGACTTACCACAGCCTGAGTGGTCGGGACGAAAAAACGATGGTGAAGTTAGTGGTTGAGGAAGACACGCAGAAGGTACTGGGTGCCCACATGGTTGGTGAACACGCCGCAGAAATTATCCAAGGAATTGCGATCGCCCTTAAAATGGGAGCCAAAAAACAAGACTTCGACGCTACCGTCGGACTTCATCCCAGTGTCGCTGAAGAGTTTGTCACTTTGCGCTGACAACTGGGTTGAAGGTTAAAAGGTTGAAGGTTGGCAGGTTGAAAGTTAAAGGTTTTAAGGTTGTAAGGTTAAAAGTTCAAACTTGTCTTCTAACCTTCAACCTACTTGCCTTGCTAACCTATAAACCTTCAACCTGCCAACCTTCAACTTACCAACCTTCAACCCTTCCTATGCCACCCAACGCCACCAGGCAAAACGAATTGAAAAACCAACAAGCAACGTTCCGAACAAACCAATCACTCCGTATCCCCAACGCGGATGACGAGAAAGCAACAAACCTAAAGCCCAGGAAGCTGTCACGATACCATAAACGTAACGATTGACGGACAAAACAGCCCCTGATGTGAGAATCAGCAAAATAGAGAAGAAACCGTAGATAATCGCAACTCTGCTAATCTGATTGCGAAAACGCCAAAACAAATAAGTGCTGCCAAAGACCATGGTCAATTTAGTCAATTCTTTGACCGCACCCCAGCGCCATTTAAAAAGATTCTTCACCATACTCCACCAACCTCCCCAGTTGATTCCAGAGGCTGTACCAAATCCCTTTTGAACGTGGACAAATGCGAGTGGATCAGAGAAACGAATGCCGCAATAGATCATAAACAACAGTAGTCCACCACTTGTAAGCACAGCAGCTACGTATGCGATCGCAGGTCTTTTTTCTTTCCACGCGACCCAAAGAAATGCAGGTATCATTGCAACTCCATTCACCCGCGTTCCCGTCGCTAGTGCCCCCCACAGCGCGGCTTGTACATGATGATGCTTTTCAAACGCTCTCAAGGCGGCTGTTGTAAATAGCAGAAATAGCCCTTCTGAATAAATCACTGTTCCAAACAAGGAAAATGGACACCAAGCCATAACAGCCGTTGACCACTTGGCTGCCCTCTCACCATGATGTTCATCTACCCAATAGTAAAGCAGAAACATAGCACCCAAAAGCGCTAAATTGTTCACGAATAAACCCGCTATTTCATAGGGCAACCCGATACCCATCACCGCACGAACAGCTAAGGGAAAGAACGGAAAAAAAGCGACATTGTACCTTTTGCCATCGTTGACATACTCATACCCAGATAGCGCGATTTGCTTGAACCAAGCACCGTCCCAATGAGTGAAAAGTTCCCAACTCGGTGTAGGAACAAAACCATCAATGTAACCCAGTGGAGGTGGGGGAGGATGCACCATCGGCGTTGCGGGATAGTAAGGAGCGAGAACCTGCATGGCAATAATAATGGTTATCCTACTCAGCAGCCACATTACCAAGACAAAAGACCATCCCTGAAGTAATCTCTCTGAGTAAGGCTTTAATCGTTCGCTGACCACTGGTGGTGATTTCATCCCTGATTTGAGTTTTGCAAACACAAAAGCACTCCTGTAAATTAGGCAACACAAACACCAGAAAATGTTACTAAGTTGCGTTCAAAGACAGCATTTTCTCTCCCCCAGCCCCCCTGCCTTCCCAGCTCTTGCTATCTACTTTTAGAATGCAACTCAGTATGGTAGCTGTTTAACCGAACATGATATGACTCCTGACTCCTGACTCCTATCTCCTGACTCCTGACTCCTATCTCCTGACTCCTGACTCCTATTTTCATAAGAGATACAGGTTAGTTCGTGACTGATACCACCACTCCTAGACTTTCATTTCCTAACCTATCTACCGCGCACAACGCATAGGTTCCCGGTTTGAGAGAAACGCTAGTGGTTGCCACGTTAATAAGTTGCATTAGCTTCCAGGTATTAGCATCCTGTCTGTAGAGTGTCCAAGAACGAACATCCCCAGATGTTGCAGCTTTCCAAGTTAGCCTACCGTCTTTCACCCTCACCTGCTCAGGAATGGCAGGTGCGACAGCATCTAACCAGGGCATAGTGGGAGTTAGTGCTAGTTCAGTGTAAAGTGAGGATTGAAACCGATCCACAACCCCTAAACGATTTTCGGTTAAGGGCTTCATGCTGTAAAAAATATTCCCCAAAGCGAGTTTTGGAGCCAAGTTACGAGTAATTTCAACCTGTCTTTCATACTCAGAAATGGGCCAATCCTTGCCGTCAAGGTTACTGAGATTATTACCCGGATAAATGTGACGCTGTTTGGGGTTATTTTCTGACCACCATTGCAGCAAAACAGGGTAACTTTGAGCAGGAGGGTCAATGCGCCAGTAGAGTTGGGGAGACATATAATCAACCCAACCTTCTTCGAGCCATTTTTTCGGGTCAGCATAAATGGCTTCATACTGGTCTAACCCTCTAATTTGTGGGGGTTGTCCGGGACGGTAAATACCAAAAGGACTGATGCCAAACTTGACGTGCGATTTTGTAGCTCGAATGCCTTTGAATAGGCGTTCCATCATGCGATTCACATTATCCCGTCGCCAGTCTCCGATGCTAAGCTTACCGCCTGTTGCTTGATAGGCGCTATAGGTTTTGTCGTCAGGAAATGTTTGTTGAGGTACGGGATAGGGATAGAAATAGTCATCTAAGTGAACCCCGTCGATGTCGTAGCGCCGTACTACGTCGAGAATGACGTTATAAGTCCAATCTTGAACCACTTTCACTCCAGGGTCCATCCACAGGTTAGGGCCGTATTGGTAAACGTACTCTGGATAGGCAACAGCTATGTGGGGACGTATTGTGGCGGAACGTTGTGAGGATGTCCCAGCACGGTAGGGGTTGAACCAGGCGTGTAATTCGATATTGCGATTGTGTGCTTCTGCGATCGCAAATTCTAAGGGATCATAAAAAGGTTCGGGTGTTTTGCCCTGAGTTCCAGTTAACCATTCACTCCAAGGTTCTAATTCAGAGGCGTATAAAGCATCTCCTGTGGGTCGTACCTGGAGTACTACTGCATTAAAGTTTAAAGCCTTTATCCGCTCCAGAATTTGGATAAATTCACTTTTTTGCTGTTCTACTGACAATGTTTTTTGGGAAGGCCAGTCAATGTTCCAAACAGTTGCCACCCAGACTCCCCGAAACTCCCGTTTATGGCTAACAGCAACGGTTTTTGGGCGAGTAATCACGATGTATTCCGAGGGAATAGCAGTTACCTTGCCTAAATACACCAATGCTTGGTAAATAAACGCTACGACTTCAGCACGAGTTGCAACCTCAAGCGATTTCAGTCGCTTCAGATTCGGGTAATTCACTACAATATTTGCTGCTGATGCTGCTTTGATTTTTTCCGTTGCATAGGCGGGAATTTGCGCCGCATCTTGATAAAGTTCTGGCAGCGATATGTTGAGTGCTGTTGCTGTATCAGTGGGAAGATCTAAGCCAGTTGCTAGAGAAATCAGTACTTCGATACGAGCAATACTTGCTTCAGCACGGAAGCGATTACCGGGGTATCCTGATAAAAATCCCGTTTCGTAAGCATTTTGAATGGCTGGAGTTGCCCAGAATTGGGTCGGCACATCCACAAAAGGAACGTATGGTCGTTTCTTGGGTTGGCTGAATGCTTTCTGCAAGACGGCAGCAAACTCGGCACGGTTCATGGCGCGATCGGGTCGAAATGTGCCATCAGGAAAGCCACTGATAATTCCTCTACTTGCTAAACCTTCAATAAATAATCGTGCCCAATGATTTTGAATATCCGAAAAGCGATTAGGAGAGGCAACCATATTCAAGAAAATTTAGCTATTAATTAGTTGGATTAATATTAGCCTTGGCAAAAAGACGATTTGCCGATTAATGCTTGATAACTGAGAATAATAAAAAGGCTCAATCAGTGTCGCTGAGCCTTTTACAATTTAATGAAGTTCAATCAAGCTGATAGAATTTACACAGCGAGAGAGTCTTCTGGTATTAGGTTATGGTTAAAAATTTAGTAGCGACGAGAGTAGCTATTACTGCCTCGATATGAACCCCCAGAATTTCTGTTTTCCTTGGGCTTCGCTTTATTTACTCTTAAATCGCGACCCATCCATTCTGCACCATCCAAGGCAGCGATCGCAGCTTCTTCTTCAGCTTCTGTACTCATTTCTACAAAGCCAAAGCCGCGTATACGACCTGTCTCACGATCTAATGGAAGCTGCACTCGCTTGACCGTACCGTATTCTGCAAAAACGGCACTCAGGTCGTCTTGGGTAACTTGGTAGGATAGGTTACCAACATAAATTGACATAAAAGATTGTCTCCAAAATCAAAAGACGAATTCAAAGAGTGTAGGGAGTGTAGAGATTGTAATTTCGGAGAGAACCTTGTTAATACCAAAAGCAAAAAGCCTGCCATGAAAACAAAATCTGCAACCGAATCAACTCTCCCCATAAGATAGCGCATAAATGGCAAAATCGGGGAGAGCTCTGTAAAATTTCACAAACAGTTTTCTAGCGTGGTAACGTGAGTTGGAGAATCAATCTGGCGATCGCACTCACTCAGAAGTGCGACCTCCTAAGAATCGCACATTTTTAAGCCGATTTCATCTGTTGGGCTTGAGATTCACTCAATGTCAGGATTTCGACACCCTCTTCAGTCACAGCCACTGTGTGCTCAAATTGAGCAGA
This sequence comes from uncultured bacterium, assembly GCA_966675205.1. Lineage (GTDB taxonomy): Bacteria > Cyanobacteriota > Cyanobacteriia > Cyanobacteriales > Coleofasciculaceae > JBFLZA01. The sequence goes on along the minus strand of CBKWLJ010000219.1, from coordinate 8,606 downwards.
AAGTTTGCGATCTTTTGTCAATGCTGTCCACTTATCGGCAAGCACTTCAACTTCCCAAGTTCCTTCATTAATCATGGGTTCGATCGTAAAAACCATACCAGGACGAAGACGTTTTCCCTTCCCCCTGGTGCCATAGTGAGGAATTTGAGGTGCGGTATGGAAAATCCGACTGACGCCATGCCCCACGAAATCTCGCACCACAGAAAAGCCATTTGCTTCAGCATATTCCTGAATAGCGGCACCAATGTCTCCAATCCGTGCCCCTGGATGAACCGCAGCAATCCCTCTTTTCAAGCACTCCTCTGTCACTTCTACAAGCTTCTTCGCGGTTGGTGAAGGTGTACCCACAAAGAAGGTTTTAGACGTATCACCATGATAGCCATCAACTATCGGCGTTACATCAATATTAATGATGTCGCCATCCTTGAGAATTTGTTTGGCATTAGGAATGCCGTGACAGACGACTTCATTGATACTCGTGCAGATGGACTTGGGAAAGCCATGATAGCCCAGAGGAGCACTTTTTGCTCCATGTGCCGTTGTCCAGCGTTCAGCTTCGTCATTCAGTTCCAAAGTACTTACCCCTGGCTTTACCATTGGTTCCAGGTAGTCTAAAAGTGCAGCAGCTAAGCGTCCTGCACAGCGCATTTTTTCTATTTCTCTGCTGGATAAGAGAACGATTGTTTCGCTTCCCATGAGTCTTCCTTAAATTGATTCCTCCAAGTGGTGGAGAAGTCTATTATCCACAAAACTTACGCCGATGAACTCTGAGTATCCGTGAGTTTTGCCAACTCTACGAATACGCTTCGTATCACTAGATGTCATGAAAGCGTAAGCCATCTATTCATTAACTTTACATCGATCGCCTCAGCATCCCCCACTGAGATACCCCATCTTGATTTCACACAGACTAGCCACGATACAGTAGAACAGTGACTCGAAGAAAATCATAAATGAATGGACGTTAGAGCAGCAGTCGCCTTTGAAGCAGGCAAACCTTTATCTATTGAAACAGTTCAGTTAGAGGGGCCCAAAGCTGGTGAAGTATTGGTAGAGATTAAGGCAACTGGAATCTGCCATACGGATGCCTTCACCCTCTCTGGGAAAGACCCAGAAGGACTGTTCCCAACTATTTTGGGACACGAAGGGGCAGGTATTGTCGTAGAAGTTGGAGAAGGAGTCACTAGTGTCAAACCGGGCGACCATGTGATTCCCCTATATACTCCTGAATGCCGTCAGTGTGAATACTGCTTGAGTCAAAAAACCAATCTTTGTCAGGCAATCCGTGCAACTCAGGGGCGTGGAGTCATGCCTGATGGCACGAGTCGGTTCTCAATGGATGGAAAAATGCTCCATCATTACATGGGAACTTCCACCTTTGCCAACTACACGGTGTTGCCGGAAATTGCCGTCGCCAAAATCCGTGAAGATGCTCCTTTTGATAAAGTTTGCTATATCGGTTGCGGTGTTACTACAGGTATTGGTGCTGTGATTAACACGGCCAAAGTAGAACCGGGATCGAGAGTGGTAGTCTTTGGACTGGGTGGCATTGGTTTGAATGTTATCCAAGGAGCGCGCATGGTTGGGGCAAGCCAAATTGTTGGCGTTGATCTTAATCCTGCCAAGAGAACACTGGCTGAAAAATTTGGCATGACTGATTTTGTTAATCCCAATGAAGTTGACGGCGATTTAGTCCGTTACCTTGTTGACTTAACCAAAGGTGGTGCTGATTATAGCTTTGAGTGCATCGGTAACGTGAATGTAATGCGGCAAGCCTTAGAATGCTGCCACAAAGGTTGGGGAGTTAGTGTGATTATTGGTGTGGCAGGAGCCGGTGAAGAAATTCGCACTCGCCCGTTTCAACTGGTTACTGGGCGCGTTTGGAAGGGAAGCGCTTTTGGTGGGGCAAGAGGGCGCACGGATGTTCCCAAGATTGTTGATTGGTACATGGACGGCAAGATTAATATTGATGATCTGATCACTAATGTGATGCCTTTAGAGAAAATTAATGATGCCTTCGATTTGATGCACAAAGGTGAGTCCATCCGCAGTGTAGTGACGTTTTAAACCTTATGTGCTAAGTCAAACTCTTCGGGTAGGAAAAAGGGAAAAGGTTAAAGGGAAAAGGGTAAATTCATCGATCATCGAAGAAGACGCTCCAGACGCGGAGAAAGGGAGACGCTCCAGAGTCTCTCGTTTGTTGCGTGACGCGGTCTCACGATCGCTTCCCTTGCGAGAGTGTCCAAGGGTCCCTTGACCCCCACTGAAAAATTTCAGTGGCTTGCGTTCTCAAGAGTGGTTCAGTCCCCGTCTGAACGCTGTCCCCGTGTCCCCGTGTCCCCGTGTCATTGACCCCTTTCCCCCCACCCCTTATCCCCAAAGGGGATCTCACCTTCCCCTAAGCGAGGAGCTTTCCGAACCTCGTTTTGAAGCATTTGCCAAGTGCATAGCAGGCTTACAACTGCTCCAATCGCCGCAATATTCACAGAGCAGTGAAAGCGTTTTTAAAGTAATTCATCAAAAAATATATCAATATATTGAGATTTTTTTTCTTTTATTCGTGCAATCAGATTTTGATAAAAAAATAAGGGTAGAGGCTTCAAAAAAGACAAACCACTTGACGTTAAGGGATTTATGGTTTGTTTGCCCCTATATAGTACCTCTGCTCCTTGCAGAAGGAGGAAACAATGGTTTTAGGTCAATACAGATGCGCTGTTGGTACATTGACAACTCGCCTAGAAGCAGAACAAGTGTTAAAAGAACTGAAGCAGGCTGGAGTTTCAATTTCTCAAATTTCGATTGTTCCTGTAGCATCTAACAACGCAGTCCTCAAACAAGAGTTGAGTGGCATTGAGTTTAATGATGATGTTGAGGATAACTCTCAGTCTCCAGCAGAAACGACAGCGAAGGCAGGAGCGATCGTAGGGACTCTACTGGGTGCGATCGCTGGCTGCATGGCAGGTCTTAGTCTTTTGCTGGTGCCGGAAGCAGGTTTTCTCATCGTTGTTGGGGCTTGGGGAATGCCTCTACTGACAACTGTGGCAGGAGCAGGGATTGGTGCTGCCAGTTGTGGAGTGATTGGGGCTGTAGCGGGCAAAGAAGCACCTGAAAACAAAACTGGAGTTGATGAAGAGGGTAACTCAAGTCGTGAGTATTTAGTCGTGGTCGAGGGAACGGATGAAGAAGTGCATCAGGTTGAATCTATCCTGAGTCGTTTGAACCGTAAATACTTCAAGACCAACTTACCGTCGCTTTCAGAACCTTTTATCATAGACTGGTTTAAAACTCCTGGTCTCTGGAAGTCTTTGTAAGTAAGTGATACAGATTGCTCATAAAAACGGGACTATAACCAAAGCTAATAGCCGCTAGTAGAGATTCAAAATAAATTTTTAGCGGCAACTTGGATGAACTGAGTTCTCATATTTTTACTGGCTGCCTTCTCGTAAAAAACTGGAGGACGAGACTTCAGGCAAAAAGAGTGGAACATACCTTTGACGTACTGTGCTTCTAACCCTACGGGTATAGAAGCGGATTCTTAAGAGATTTTCACCCTTAACGGCTGCGCCAAACAGCCTCTACCCAGTCCAAACCGATAGCGAAGCTCCTTCGAGTCTACGCGCTTCGCGCATGCTTCGCAAACGAGCGTCAGCTTTAGCTTATGGTGGCAGTACCCTTACGGATGTTTAGATGGCAAGATAGAAAATTAGATCACTTGCATCCCCCAAAGCTCGTTAGAAACTAAATTTATGCCCACCGCACTGAAACTCGTCTCCAAAAATTATTGCTTTGGCGGTACAGTCAATTTTTATACTCATCACTCCCAATCTTGTAACGGTGAAATGCGATTTGCCGTTTACCAACCTCCTCAAGCCAAATCACAACGGATTCCAGTGCTGTATTTTCTCTCGGGGTTAACCTGCACGGAAGAGAATTTTATGATCAAAGCGGGGGTACAGCAATTTGCGGCGAAGTATGGATTGATGATTGTTGCACCTGATACTAGTCCTCGGAACACGGGAATTCCTGGTGAGAATGATGACTGGGACTTTGGGACAGGTGCTGGCTTTTACGTGGATGCCACTGTTGAACCTTGGTCATTACACTACCGAATGTATACCTATGTGGTTCACGAGTTACCGGATTTAATTGCTGAACATTTCTCCGTACAACCCAACAAGCAAGGCATCTTTGGTCATTCCATGGGCGGTCATGGAGCACTGGTTTGTGCGCTAAGAAACCCCGAACAATACAGATCTGTTTCTGCATTTGCTCCTATTGCCGCACCAATGCACTGTCCTTGGGGTCAAAAGGCTTTTACTCATTACTTGGGTTTAAACCAAGAAAGCTGGCGTGCTTATGATGCTAGTGAACTGGTATTAATTGCTGGATATAATCGCCCAATTTTGATTGACCAAGGTACTGCTGATTCTTTTTTAGAAGAGCAATTGTTACCTGAAAGGTTTCAACAAGCTTGTGAAAAGGTGGCTCAGCCGCTAACTCTGCGTTATCAGAACGGTTATGACCACAGCTACTACTTTATCGCTACTTTTATTGAAGACCACATCCGCCATCATGCGGCTGCGCTGTATGACTAATACCCTTTTGGTGGGTAACACATCCTCCCCTTGAAAGCATTGCTGCATCTAGGTTTCTCCTTAACCAGTGACATTCTAACTTGAAAATAGGAGTCAGGAGTCAGAATTCAGGAGAAGGAATTTTTCATTTTTGCGTTGTGAGCGCAGCGCATGGAGGGCTTTCTACAAATGAGATCAGGTAGAACCTCAACGAGTATCTGTTCCCCGAACAGGTTCGTTACTTCCAGGGTTGGCTCCGGTTGTGGCATCTGTATTATGGGGCGGATTGCCTGATGGCGTTGTCACTCCATCATGTTGAGTCTGAAGAATATCAGGGTCGGCGGTCGTTTTTCTATTTTGACCACCTGTAAGCATAATTTTTTCTTTCTCAGACATTTGCTCTTCTCTTTGTTCAGAAGACATAGTCAGACTCCTATGGTTTACGCTAGGAATCATTCTCACTCTTTGTCTGGGGAAAGTTCCTCTCTCAATGAATGTAGCTTGAATTTAAAATCTGTCTATCTCAAGGCTGAGTTAGCTCATCTATTGCTTTCGTCTCAAGTAAGCCTTTTATCAGGCAGGCAAGATGCATACCCTACCAGAAAAATTATTGGTTGTGGGATGGGCGTCCCGCCCGTCCTCGCTGATAAACATAATCCCCGCTCGCGACACGCTTGCGGGGCTTAAGATAAGAAATTCTGTATATGTCCTTATAGTATACCACTTTAGATAGATGCGTCAAGTTCAAACCAGAATTTTTTTTCAGCCTGAGATTCCCTCTGGTGACGTTTTTATCAGGGAATCTGGGGCGTGAGCGATAAAAGTCTACACCATAGTTTTTAACGCCAACCCAGCCAACGCAGTACGGGCACGAGGAGGTAATAACTGACTCCTAACCAAAATCCTAAAACGACACCCCACAAACAAAAGAAAGCGATCGCATTAATAAAATCAGGCAAATTGCCGCCTGAGTCAGAAAAGATAGTTACCAAAATACCAGTAGGCAATACCTTTAACCAGGCTAAAGCACCAAATACGGTACCCATGCCGACTGCTGCCACAACAGCATGAACCAGGTAATGGCTGGGTAGCCCCAATCCTAATACAAGAGGAACAACCGCTATAGCACTGACCAATCCGAGTAACCGTACTGGTGAGGCAAAGGCGATTGATGCCTGCCAAATCAACCATCCGACACTATAGCCGAGAACTCCTGTCACTCCGGCGACGAGGGGACGGCGTTCTTGACCAAAGCCTCCTGCCAGTGTTAGACCCCAGCCGGTTAGCCATCCAGCGAGGGCAAACAGGATGATTTCTGGCGATGCGGTGAGTTCAACTGTAGGGAGGACAAGGGAGAGTTTTGGCGCTATCCATGCAGCAAAGCGATCGCCAATTATTGTCCAGTGAATTAAGAAAAACCCGATCGCTGCACCCGTTGCTGCCCCCAACCCCCCTAATACCATCTCTAAAGTGGTATCTAGGCAGGCAAGGACGATGTTAGCTACCACCCGAAAGACAAAACGGACAATGCTCGTGACCCCCCCACCCAAAGCTGCGATCGCATTTTCTGCAACCTCAAGTACTTGATCGACAGCAGTGGCAAAGCCTGATGGGAGAGAGATAGCAGGTCTTGATCTAGGTGTTCTGGCGATGGGGGATGTTCTATCCAAACGCCACCGAATTTCCTCTGCTGTTGCGGGTCGTTGTTGGGGGTCGAGGCGGACCATATCATCGAGTAACTCTGCCAACACCGGGGTGACTGCCGCCCAATTTCGCCACCGCAACTCCCCAGTTACGGGGTCTTCTACATCTCCTATGTCCTGACCGGTCAGCAACTGAATCATGGTTCGACCCAGCGCATAGAAATCTGCCGCCGGTCCTACAGCGTCTCCCATAATCTGCTCTGGCGGACTATAACCGGGAGAAACCAACTTGGTGGAAACGCCCCTAGACCCGATAGGCATTGTGCCGAGTTGTTTGGCTCCCCCAAAATCAATCGCCACCAACTGACCTGTTCCTGCACGCAGCATCAAATTTGAGGGTTTGAGGTCACGGTGAATAATGCCACAACGATGCAACTCCCGTAAAATATCCACTGCTTGGTAGAGCCAATCTCTCACCCATGCTTCTGGACACCCTTGAGGATAGTCATCTAAAACATCCAGCAGCGTCCGACCGTTAATTTTTTCCATGACTAGACAGGGGAGCAATCGCCTGGGAGGATTTCCCACTCTAACTACGAAGTAGCTCCCTTTTTCCACTCTGGGGACACCTGGATGCTTCAGGCGTTCCAAAACGGCTGCTTCTTGCTCAAACAGTTGTAATGCCTTCGGTGCCGTTTCCACTAACACCTTAAGCACCCGCTCTGTTTTCTTTTGTACATCCCAAACCGTGTAGATAGCCGCAAAGCCTCCTGTCCCCAGACGTTGGAGGGGAACGTAGCGATCGTTCAGTAGCAGTACCGCTCCACAACCGTTACAAAACCTATTCCCCCAAGCCTGAGGATAGGGACGGGGGCAGTCAGGATTAATGCAATGAACCGCCTGGGCAACAGACTGATGCACAACTACACCCGATACACAATGCCTCTTGATTTTACACGACTGAATTATGAATTATGAATTATGAATTATAAATTGGGGGAATTATGAATGATCAGTGGGGCTATAGTCCTCCTTTCCCTTGCTAATTTTCCATTTTCAATATTCTAGTTATTGCGGAGAATGGTTTGTAAATTCTTCAACAATTCATTAGAGGTGTAGGGTTTGGGTAAAAAGGTTTTGACGCTATTACCCAGGAGTTTAATCATTTCATGGTTCGAGACTAGGCCACTGACGCCGATAATCTTGACTTCTGGATTGATTTTTTGTAATACTCGGATAGCGGTTGGGCCATCCATAGACGGCATCATCATATCAATTAATACAGCGCTAATTTCATCCTTATGTTGTGTATACAATGCGATCGCCTCAATGCCGTCCCGCGCAATGAGAACTTTGTAATCGTGTTTTTCCAGCGAGGCTTTCGTAATTTCACGAATTGAATCTTCATCGTCAACAACGAGAATCAATTCTCCATGTCCAGCAAAGCATTCACGATGGCTTTCTGGTGTTTCGTGCGCCTCTATTACCTGGGTTACAGGCAAGTAGACCTTAAACTGCGTTCCTTTTTCAACTTCACTGTAGACGTTCACAAATCCCCCGTGGCTTTTGATAATTCCTATCACGGTTGAAAGACCCAGACCTGTACCTTTTCCCAAATCTTTTGTGGTGAAGAACGGCTCAAAAATCCTATCTATGATTTCGCGGGGAATTCCCATGCCTGTATCGGCTACCGTAATCACAACGTAGGGACCAACCTTCGCATCAAGATTCATGCGGGCGTAGTTTTCATCAATCCATAGATTACTCGCAGAAATATCTAAAATACCACCATCTGGCATGGCGTCGCGAGCATTAATGCATAGATTCATCAAGACTTGATGGAGTTGGGTGGCATCACCCGTGACAGTCCAAAGGTTTTGTTTGGGAATATTAGTGCGGATTTCGATCGCTCTAGAAAAGGTTTGTCTGGCTATCTGTTCAATTTCTGCTACTAATTGCCCGACTTTTAGAGGAATGTGCTTGCCTTCGAGCCCCCGTGAAAACGACAGTACTTGTTTAACTAATTCTGCTGAACGTCTAATGTTTGTTTCTAGTATCGAAAGCCACTCTTGGCTATGGGCGTCATGAACTTTAGTCTCCAAGAGTTGAACCGTCATCATCATTGGAGTTAGGGCGTTGTTGAGATCGTGGGCAATCCCGCCTGCTAAGGTGCCGATACTTTCCATGCGCTGAGCGCGATGAAACTGGGCTTCGAGTTGTTTTTTTTCTGTAATATTTGTATTGACAGTCAAGATAGATTTAGGTTGCCCTTCTTCATCGTGTACAAGAGTCCAACGGCTAGCAACAATCACTTCTTTTCCATCTTTAGTGACTTGGCGTAACTCTCCCTGCCACTCACCTTTTTCCAGTAGAATTGCATAGTTATCTT
>CBKWLJ010000218.1:0-14715 GCA_966675205.1 uncultured bacterium | reverse complement strand
GACTGCCACCAGCCAAAGCAGTCTGTGTGACAGTTGAGGGTGCGGAATGTGGGTTTCAATGTTTATACAAGGGCAAAGGAGTTGTAAGTTTATACCTGAAATTTTTATGTTTTCAATTCTTTTCATCATTCATAATTTATAATTCATAATTTTTTCCTTACTTGGGTTCTTGAATTGAACCCATAAATAACACTGTTCCCGTTTTATTATCCCGAATGGCACAGAAGAAGGGACGGTCAACCACCATCTGAAATGGTTCTTCTGGCATACGAGCAGAGGTTAGCATAACGCCTACAGAGGTTGCTGCTGCGGCTTCGGTTCCTTCTTCGTTCACTTCTACAAAAGTCTTGTGCTTGACTTCATTGATGGCAACAGATGCCGAAGTCATATTAGAAAAATTTGCTCCGTTACTGAACGCGGATTCCATACCCAGCGCTTTGAGGGCATTATTGAGCTGAACATCATAGTCAAATTTGAAGCGAGGCAACTGAATAGAACCTGATCGCCTTTGGAATTGGTTGATCCATTGTTGCCAGTTTTCGAGAGAAAGTTGCTGTTCAAAGGCACCAAGATTAGTATCTTTTTTCGGCAAGAAAACATATAAGCTTAGGCGTTCTTTTCCATAAGGCAAGCTAACAGCCTGAAAGGTTTCATTTTCATAGTATCGATACTGACCCGACTGAGACATCATGGGATGCTGCTTCTGGCTGCCATCGGATAGATAAAAGGGGCGTTCAGTGGTTTGGCTCTTCTCAAACGGCTTTGTCCACTTCCCTTTAAAGTAAATGGCGTTAATTAAAAAGAGAACATCATCCGGTTGAATTTGATTAACAATCTGATCGATTTTGCCGCGAGTATTTTCTTTAACCCAGTTGTTGATGATTTTTGTAGCGTCAGGACTAGCAAAGTTTAGTTCTGTTACCTTTGCCCCGTAGAATTGCCGATTGCTTTGCAGGAATTCGGGCTTGAAGGCGACGCCCTGTTTTGCCCAAAGAGAATTAGCAATGGATAACTGGATATCAGGGTCAGCTTTTTCTAAAGTAGTTTTTAAGGTCTCGTTCGCTTGATTGATGTCTTGTAGGCTAATGCCTTGAAGTTCTAGCGCCCTCGCCATCGCTTGTTGGGTTTCGCCACTAGCACCGTTATAAGTCATCGAAAGTGCGATCGCAACACTGGAAGGCGAGATAAAAACGTTCTTTTTGCTGTCTTGCTTGAGAATTTCTTGGAACAGCTTAAAGCCAAATTTTGTATTAGCATCAACAAGTTTGGTATCTACTGATTGATTAGGCGACTGTGCCATTAAACGTGACTCCTCAGGTTTTTGAGGATTGTGGAGGGAGTCAAGGGCATTGATTTTCTGAGCCATCAACCCTCCTACTAGCCCTGAGAGAACAATCCCTGCTGTCACCATAGCACCCACTCGACTTAGTGTTCGCCGATTCATCTCACTACCTCACTGGCTGATGCATTTTCTCTTTTAAGATGACCTGTTTCAGCTAGAGGTGTTCCAGTGGTTACAGTTTTGGCAACCTATAGAGAAGCCTACCTAAGAGTGAATTATGTAGACACAAAGTATCTATTTTACAGATACTACAATTCGATTGAATAAAACAGCCGTTGACTAAAACGCGATCGCACTTTGGTCAAAACAAACGCGATCGCATCCACTGAGGAAGGCGATCGCTTACACATCCGGTTCAATTCCTGCTGCTCGCAACTGGGCTGCCAATCGCTCTGCTCTTTGACGTTCCTGTTCTAACTGTGATTCAGCCTGCTCTGCTCTCTGGCGTTCGAGTTCTGCTCTTTCCTGACCTGTCAATAATAAATTCCCTTGCGCGTCCCACCAACGTAGCCAAGGTAGTTCTAAATTTTGATAGTAACCTTGCCAAATTCCCAACTCAACTCCTAGAGGAGAAATTGGATAATGCCCTCGCTCATTTGCTGGCATTAACTGATACTCGCCATCTACTAAATGATACAGCTCAACACTGGCGCGTTGAACTTCGTAAATTCCGTAGAATGCCGGACGAATCACTTGCTCGTAAATCCAAAATTTCCCTGGCTTTTGTTGTGTTTCTCGGTCAGTGAGGGAGAGAGGAGTCTTGTCTCGTTCCTCGGAACCATCTCCTGATACAAACTCTAAAACAATCAAAGGTGCAATCAGCTCTTGCCATAACACATAAGAACGTCGGACTTGATTGTTAACTTTGGGTGGGACATTTGGCACATAAAACCAATCGGGTGCTTCTGCGCCTCGCTCTGGTGGGTCAGTTAAACGCCAGTAGATTCCGCAATCTTGACCAATACAATATTGCCCATTAGGATGACGCTGTTGCAGTATGGGTTCAATCGAATCTGTTAAGAGAATGCTTTGCGGATGCTCCTGAAAATTTTTCACAAATGTACCATCTGACTCTGGCAATTGGCTATGGTCAGGTAGAGCTGTAGTTACGGTTGGTGGGTTGACAGCAGAAGTCATAGGAGCATTTATACAGCAAATCTAGCTTGATCGTACTGCGATTAATCTTGATTGGATGCACCAGAGCGATCGCCTACGGCTTTACAAGGGAGCTGATCGCATCCACGATACTCCAAACGCGATGGGCTGAAAGCCCCGCTATGCTGCTATCGCACCATGCTACGCAAACGCTAACGCACTTCAGTCTTAATCAACTAGGCAAACATCAAGCGACTCTTTGGGTTGAGGAATCAATCGGACGCCCTAGCTCCTTGGCAGTCTCAATCCACTCGAAGCATAATAATCTCTATATTTTGCAGTGCTTCTTGATAACTAGAGTCATCAGTCACTGAGTACTACCAAATGCGCTCAAGATTTAGGACAAACCCAGGCAAAACATCTTCCCCAGATAAATTAGCTGGAGATTCAAGCACCTCAGCCTCTTGACCTTGGCGATAAATTTCTACTTGCCTGGATTTGCGCTTAATTAACCAACCTAAACGGATACCATTATCTAGATATTCCTTCATTTTTTTCTGAGTTTCTTTCAAGCTATCACTCGGAGAAAGTAACTCCACTACAAAATCAGGGCAAAGAGGGACAAATTTCGTTTGTTGTTCAGGAGTCAAAGCATTCCAACGTTCTAGTTTTACCCAGGAAGCATCAGGAGAACGATCTGCACCATTAGGCAATTTAAAACCAACAGAAGAATCGAAAGCAATGCCAGTTCCATCGGTATCTGTCCAGTTAAATAGTTGCTGTGTCAATCTGCCATTGCGATTTCCTGTTTCCCCTCCGGTGGGTGGCATGATGATTAAATCTCCATTGGCATTGCGCTCAAACTTGAGATCGCGGTTATCCTGACATAGCTGGAAAAATTGCTCATCTGTGAGTTTTAGGGATTGGAGATTGATGGTTAGGGTGGTCATGTCAAGCTTTAACCACAAGTGGATACATTACCAATTTAAGCGAGGAATGCGATCGCACCTTGGGAAAGACAGACGCGATCGCATCCACTGACACTGCAAAGGCGATCGCATTTCGGGAAGCATCTACTGACACTACAAAGGCGATCACTTTCCTGTGACTCCTCGTACTTCCTTAATGTAGGTATTCTTAGAATGGGAAAGGAGTAGGTGTACTGCTCCCCATCTATATTGAAATTGAACTTAGGGCAAGAGAATTCTAGGAGAGAGCGAATGCCTACTTATGAACAGGTACTAAGTCTAGTTCAGCGCCTTACCCTCGCTGATCGATTTCGCCTGCTAGAAGCCTTGACAGAACTTGTTCATAGCCCTGTAGAAGTTGAAGGCGACGACGAAATTATATCACCAGCAGAGATAGCGGAAAGTGAAGCCGCTTGGCAAGATTACCTGGCTGGTAGCGACCCAGGAGTATCATCAAAAGAACTAAAACTAAAACTGTTTGAAGAAAGACTTGGCTGATTGGCAATATATTGTCCTGAAACCAGCTTTACGCTATTTGGAGCGAATGCCACCGGATGACCAAGAGCGTATTGTAAGTGCCTTGGATGCGTTGGTAAATGATTTCACAATAGTTGATATTAAACCCTTCAAAGGGCGTCCTGAGTTACGATTGCGGGTAGGAAACTATCGGATTTTGTTTCGAGTAGATAGAGATAATCAGCTATATATTGTGGCTCGCATTGGTCTTGGCGGGGATGTTTATAAGTAGACGTGAGCGCATTCACCGACACAGCAACGCGCTCGCCAGTTGAGCAAGATCGGCGCGATCGCATCCACCAACACATAAAGGCGATCGCACTTCAGTCTTCATCAACTAAGCGAACATTAAGCGACCTTTAGGTTCTCCGAATCGGACGCCCTAGCTCCTCGGCAGTTTCAATCCACTCCTGCATAATAACTTCTACATTTTGCAGTGCTTCTTGGTAAGTTTCGCCATCAGCAGCGCAACCAGGTAACTCTGATACTTCGGCAATAAATGCTTGGTCTTCTTTACTCCAGTAGAGGCTAATTTCATAGCGAAGCATCATCTTCACCTCCTAGCAGTTTATTGATGATGCGAAGTTCTTCTATTTAACAATAGAGGTATCCTGAGTTTAATGATGTGACTTTTCTTGCGAATGTTAAGTGGAACAAAAAAATCTTGACAACGAAATATATGAGGTGTTAAACCCGTAGAAGTAGCTGAGTAAAGGTTTCCCTTTCACCTACTCAACACCTAGCAGGGCAAGCATACGCACATAACGCCAATGAAAACCAGTGGCTTTTTTCCTTATCGAGTAACTTGGACTGTCTCAATAATTGTTTTGACATTCTCACTGATACTGGTAATCCGCTGGATTATCACTGGTGCTGATAACTCTACTAACGATCAAGTCCAAGGAATAGTTGGTATTATTGGTACAACTGGTACAGCCACCTTATTTTTCAATTTTCTTATAAATAAAGAAGTTGAAAAAGGGATAAAGGAAAGAAAAAAATCTGGAGAAAAAGAAGTTAATAGGGAGGAATCGGAATTTGCCAGCTCACCCCAATTTATTACAGGAGCAATACCCCTATTAGATAACTGTATAGAACTCCTCAAAAATTATACCTCTAACCCAAGCGTAGCCCAGGTAAAAGATCAGTTACAAAACTTAAAGATTGCCTTGGAAGATAGCGAGAGAAGTCTTGAAGAGCGTAGACGATTTGCTCAAGAGGCTCAACAGTGGCTAGACGATGAAAAATTCCGAATAAATTTAGCAATAGAAGCTGTGACTGCTGCTCTGAAGAAGTGTCCTCTAAAGAACTATGGTGTATCCGACACGTCCCAACAAGAGGCTAAAGAGTCGATGTACCAAACTATATTCGACTATTTGGACTGGATTATGTTCAGCTTAGAAGGGTTAAAAGCTATGCCACTAGATATACTTCGGAAGAAAAGCAGATATCTACCAGTAACAGAACCTTACCTGGTAGCACTCAAATTCATTGAAGCAAAATCACAAGAGCAACTATCCTCTCAAGCAGTGGGTGAATTGAAATTATATCTAAATATTTTAAGGACAGAGGTACCCTAAACTCAAATTTACAAAAAATGGTGATTTCTGGCTAAAACACATATTTTTAGCTTCAACTTCAGCTTTTGGCAATGACTAATAGAAAGCTTGCAAAAGTGAATTTATTGGTAAGATATTAAACATTTAATAATTGGTTTTTTGGATGGGATGGGCATCTTGCCCATCCTACAATAGTTCTAACAACAACAATAGTGCAAACTACATGTGCAACAACTTAATCTTATCGTAAAGGAAGCCATCGCCTGATAGATTGTAGCCATCCAGAATTAGCTGAATTACTCGACTGTTCATAATCGCTCCAATTTATAGGCTGTTTTTCGTTTTCATACTCTTCATACTTATGGTTCACGAAGTTTGTGTATTCATTTAAATCATTGAGTGTGCAAATTACTTCATTTTTGGCTACTTGTAGACACTTAAAACTTTTTTGAAATGTTGCTTCTGTAGAAGCGCTCCTTAAAGCCGTTTCAATTGCTATTAAGCCATTCAAAATGTCCTCTAAGGACTTTTGGGCATCTGTTGCGATATCTTTCATTATCTTTCTCCAGATTGAGTAGTGCAGATTCAGAGACAGAAGTTAACTTGTGAAAGCTGCTAAGATATAGAAGATTGTTAAAAGCCCAGAAACTTATAGTCTGTAAGCTTTTTATTCCCTATAAACTCAGATTTTCCAAGCCTTACTGATCAGAATTTTTCTGACCTTTTTCTGCTGAATCAGGAAAAATTTTTTAATCAATTAGTTAGCTGTGTCTGAATGAGCAACTGGAGAAGTGTTCAGATAGTGCATAAAATTTAGGGACAGGATAATACCCTGTCCCACTGGTTTCAAGCTGGTTAGACGGAATTAGGATTTTTACTCAATCCCTTCAATCCGATCCTCAACCTCCTGATACAACTCACGCAACAACTGTAAATTGCTCTCACTCGTCTCCCAATAGCCGCGACCATTCACTTCCAGCAACGTCGAGACAACCTTGCGGAAAGAATGAGGATTCAGGTTCATCAACCGCTTCCGCATTTCTTCATCCTGGATAAACGTGGCATTGGTATCCTCGTAAACCCAGTTATCGACAGCACCAGCAGTTGCCGACCAACCCATCGTATTTACCAAGCGCTTCGAGAGTTCCCGAACTCCCTCATAGCCGTGGCTCAGCATTCCCTCATACCACTTGGGATTGAGTAGCTTCGTCCGGGCATCTAAACGCACGGTTTCCGACAGGGTGCGGACTTGGGCGTTTGCTGTTGTGGTGTCGGCAATGTAAGCCGCAGGCATCTTGCCATCGTCCCGCAGAGTTGCAACGACCTTGGTGGGGTCGGAGTCAAAGTAGTGCGAGACATCGGTGAGGCTAATCTCGGACGAGTCGAGGTTTTGGAACGTGGCATCGGCAGTTTTGAGGGCGGATTCAAAAATCTTCCGACTCTGTTCCATTGTGCCTGGGCTGTCGGATGTGAAAGCAAACGACTTCCGCGCCAGGTACATATCCTGTAACTCAGACTCGCTTTCCCAAGTGCTGTTTTCTACTGCCAGGTTGACGTTGGAGGAGTAGGAACCGGACGCATTGGAGAAGACGCGAGTGGCAGCTTGCCGCAGATTAATCCCCATTTCCTCTGCCTGTTGCATGGCGTGTTTGCGGATAAAGTTCATTTCCACAGGTTCATCCGCCTCTGCTGCCATCTTCACCGCTTGGTCGAGGAGGTTCATTTGGTTGATGAACAAGTCGCGGAAGACGCCGGAACAGTTGATAACAACGTCAATCCGAGGACGCCCCAATTCTTCCAAGGGAATCAGATGCAGCTTGTTCACCCGTCCTAAAGCATCCGGTACGGGTTTGACACCAACCATCCACATGATTTGTGCCAACGATTCCCCGTAGGTTTTGATGTTATCCGTACCCCAGAGAACACAGGCAATGGTTTCGGGATACTTCCCGCCATTTTCATAGCGTTGACGTTCCAGCAGACGGTCTACAACGATTTTCGCGGATTGAACCGCCGCCGTTGTCGGAATCGACTGGGGATCGAGGGCGTGGATGTTCTTACCTGTGGGCAATACATCGGGGTTGCGGATGGGGTCGCCACCAGGGCCGGGGAGGACGTACTCGCCTTCTAAGGCTTTGAGCATTGCCCCAAGTTCGTTATCGGCAACAACTTGCTGGAGGCAGAATTCCAGGTACTCAAACAGGGGTTTGAGGGCTTGGGCATCGACCTTGGTGTAACCTAAGTCATGCAGCGCTTCGACCCAAGGCTCTTTTTTGCCCATGTTGAAGAAGTTAAGCTTGGAGACTTTGGAAACCCGACCATCCGCATCGGTTTGCGCTTTTACAAGGGCGGAAACAGCAGCACGAGTGGCTAGGGTGATGTCTTGCAGCAACTGAACATCGGCTAAAACGCCTTTGTCGTTATTGCTGTAAATTTCCTCAATATCGCGCCCGATACTGTTAGCGATAATCCGAGGTAGACTCAAGATTTCCTCTTCAGGACGGTCAAGTCCGGCGATATTGACTAGAGTTGCGATCGCTTCTTCTGCTGTTGGCGGCTTTCCAATCACATGCAACCCACAGGGCAACAGCCGAGATTCAATCTCCATCAGCTTTTTGTACACCAAGCCGATGAGCGTATCCCGTTCCTCTGCCGTCAGTTCGCTAGCATCTTTTTCCGGCAGGGCGATATCCTTATCCAGATTCACCAAGCGGCACTTGTCCATAATGGTGTTCACAATCGGGATACCGCGCCCCGTATCTTTCAGGGTTTGGTAAGAACCGATTAATTCACTCAGTTCCTTCAATCCCTTATACAACCCTGCATTTTCAGCGGGGGGTGTGAGGTAGGAAATCGTCGCTGCATAGCTGCGGCGCTTGGCAATCGTTGCCTCACTGGGGTTATTTGCTGCGTAGTAGTAGAGATTCGGGGTTGAACCAATTAAATTATCCGGGTAACATTCCCCAGACATTCCCATCTGCTTACCAGGCATGAATTCCAAAGAACCATGTGTGCCGAAGTGCAGTACGGCATCCGCTTTCCAGATTTTCTCTAAATAGGTGTAGTAAGCAGCAAAGCCGTGGTGAGGGCTAGCAGAACGGGAGAACAACAGCCGCATCGGGTCGCCTTCGTAACCAAAGGTGGGTTGAACCCCGATAAACACATTACCGAATTGCTTGCCGTAAACTAAGAGATTTTGTCCATCGCTATTTAAATGTCCCGGAGGTGGGCCCCAGTTTTCTTCCAATCGGGTGGAGTAGGGGGTGAGTGCTTCATACTCCGGCACAGACATCTTGTAGGCGATATTCAGTTCCGGGCTGCTGTACTGCGCTTGGGCGTCGTGGATGACCTCTTGCATCAACGCTTCGGCTGACTCAGGTAAGCCTTGCACATCATACCCATTGTGTTGAAGGGCTTCCATCACTTTGTAGATGGAACCAAACACATCTAAGTAAGCGGCAGTCCCCACATTGCCCTTATCTGGTGGGAAGCTGAAAACGGTAATTGCAACTTTTTTTTCTAATTTGGGTTTGCGGCGCAGATTGGCCCATTTAAAGGCACGTTGGGCGATCGCTTCTATCCGATCTTGTAGTGCGATCGCTTTTCCGGTTGCTCCATCTCTTCCGGATAGAATAATTGGTTCGATCGCTCCATCCAATTCCGGAATGGCAATCTGCAACGCCACTTGAATCGGGTGTAAGCCTAAATCGCTATTTTCCCACTCCTCTGTGGTTTGGAAGACCAAAGGTAGTGCCACCATATAGGGGCGGTTCAAGCGTCTTAATGATTCAATAGCTTTAGGATGGTCTTGTCTTGCCGGCCCTCCCACTAAGGCAAATCCCGTTAGCGATACGACGCCATCAACCAACGATGTCTTAGTGGTTGGCTCATAGAAGTAGGCATCCACAGGTTTCGAGAAGTCCAGACCCCCCGCAAACACAGGAATCACACGAGCGCCCATGGCTTCGAGTTCTTGCACCATTGCCACATAGTGAGCATCGTCACCTGTAACTAAGTGGGTACGTTGCAACACCAACCCAATACAGGGAGCAAGAGGGTCTTTTAAGTCCTCAGAAATATCCTTACGGCTACTGTACCAATTCAGGTACTCCTTGACATCCTCATACATCGCAGGTGCGAGAGGGTGCCAAATCCCCATATCGGGGTAAACAACAGGTTCCTGAAAATTAAGTTTCCGACCTTTCAAGACATACTTATCTGCCAACATCAGCAGGAAGTTCTCCAAGTTATCGGAGGAACCCCCCAGCCAATACTGGAAGCTAAGCATAAAGTTCCGAGCATCCTGTGCTTTGTCCATCGGTAGGTACTTCAGGACTTTCGGCAAGGTTTGCAGTAGCTTCAGCATCCCGTCTTGGAAGGAAGAACCGGATTTCTCCTTGCGTTTCCGCATGAATTGCGCGATCGCACTTTTGGATTGTCCCAGTTGCGCCATCGAGAAGCTACCCAATTTATTCAGGCGCATCACTTGAGGCATCGACGGGAAGACAATAGCCGCGTCTAAGCGATCGCGGTGCGGTTCGACTGCCGCCACCACCTTATCAGCCAGATCTTCGATAAAGATTAGGGAAGCAATGAATATATTCGCTTGGGCAAGATCTTGCTGAAATTCTTCATAATTTTCAGGGGAGCGGAGTTCCTCGATCAAGTAACCGCTAATTTCAATTGCTATATCTGAATGGTTTTTGTTAATTGAGCGAACAGCAGCGGACAATGCACTCTGATACTGTGGCTCTAGCACGACATAGACCACCTTAAGCAAATGACGCCCATTCAGGTTATCCGGGATAATGCGGCGAATGGTGGACTTGACGTGAGTGAACATGCGGTAAGGCTCCTTATGATGCGCGTTCTCTTCTCATCGGCTGAGGTCCCAGGAGTAATTCATCCCTTGAGTAAGGGCTTACTCTTTAAGAACTCAGTTTGTATTTGGCAACATTAGTGTTTTTACCAAAAAATGCTTACCAGATGGAGGTTTGAGCCTTTATCTGACACAATTCGATAGGATTTTTGAGAAATTACTTTACATTACTTTACAAATATTGAAGTAATCACTTACAATATCTGTTCAAAAAAATTAACATTAAAAAATTTGACAAAAATCATAATCAATGTATCTGTAGTGTATCTGTGACAAAAATTCCCATTCATAACCTACTTCTGCCCGACGTTACCCATCGGCGAAAGCGAACGGGGAAATCAGACAATCTTGCTCATCCCTACTGCTTTGTGACTAGTACACCTAAGCATAGTGGTAGAAACATGAGGCGATTGAATCTCTTTCATCTATAAGGGAAACACAAAGCGTCCGTGGAGATTTTCTAACATTCAACGCTATTGCAGGTTAGACACCATGAGACGAAAGTTCACAATCGCTCATAATCAACATTCCTAACCTGGCTTACGACCCACTGCGCTAACAAGCTTGCACAGACATTCCATCAGTTTGCGTTCGCCCCTGGCGTTTCCGTAGCGTGGCGCTTGAGCAACAAACCTCTTCACTAAACTTCAACTATCTTCAAATTAGGCACTATGAGCAGTGCTCACAACTCGCAGAATGAAAATTCTTATCCCTTCTACCTTGAAGCCCCCTGCCTTGGAGCCTTATTTTCAAATTAGACGCCCATGTGCTAAAAGCCCACAACAAAAAAAAGAAAAATTCCCTCTCCTGAATTCTGACCCCTGACTCCTGACTCCTGACTCCTGAATTCTGAATTCTGAATTCTGAATTCTGAATTCTGACCCCTGACCCCTGACCCCTATTTTCAAATTAGCCTTTATCTAACCTAACTAGTTTTTTTACTAACGATTCCTTCTTAACCACATATACTTCTCGTGCTTTATTATTGACCGTTTCAATACTCAACACAGCACTAGTGAAGCAAAGAACAGGCGTGACGTTTCTCAAACGCTTCATTTTTTTCACGGCCAAAGCTTGGTCTGTTACTTGCTGTAGTAAGTCTTGCTCAAAGTTAGAGACTTGTTTCCAATCGCGGCGTTTTAATATACCCTCATCAAAGTAAACCTCTCCTTGATAAGATTGCACATTAACAATAAAAGAGTTGTTTTTTGGAGATTGCAAAAAAGCATCTACATTCCCGAAGTCAGGAGTCGGTAAATTATAAGTAATCTTCCATCCCTGTTCCTGCAATTCTCTGAAAAAAATTGCAATCGTTTCTTGTTCTTGAGTGCCTTTCACGACTGGATGAGAAGACTGTTGCGTTCGAGAAATTTGACGGGTTTGGTTCACTGAGCTATTTGTTCTATCCTTTCGAGCTACTAGACGGGAAGATGTGTAAGCTCTAGAAGCCTGACTCGCTACACTCGAAGATTTGGAAGTAGTTTGCAAGGGAAGTGAAGGACTATCAGAAGTCCATGTTTTAAATCCTTGTATGAAAAATGGCAGTGAACAAGCGATCGCAACAGCAATGACTACAGGTCCTTGTGCAAAGAAAACAGGTGCAATCCATAAGCCAATCAAGAGTGTACCCACCGCTTGAATAAATTGGGCTAAGGCGTCATTGCGACGTTGTCGTGCTGCTTCTTGATTTAAGTCGTTATTGGGTGGTTTTCTAAAAAAAGCCAGCAGGCTCTCTCGCCATTGTTTAAACTTTTGCCCGATGCCTGACATCTGTTACCTGCCATTCTTCAAGATTGTCTTCTTTAGTATGGCTTTTCACAATGCAGTTATGGGGAAGTTAAAAATGATATGAAATCCCTTGTCTTATTAGCGGGGGATGAGTTAATCCCCCTAAACTTTAACGCCTTTTTTCCCTGTCGTTAAAATCCATAACTCCAGCGAGCACGATATCCTCGGCAGTCAATGTGAGTGAAACAGGAGGCTGATGCGATACCCCCTCGATCGCCCCACCAGGATTCTAATTTACGATGGGTTTCCTTCGGGTGTATTCCTTGTACCACAAAATCAACGGCATCACCGGATAAGTGGCGCGATCTCGACGCTCCCCCAGCTTTCCGATTACTTACTGGATCTCTGTACCAGGAGTTGATAGTGATGGGTCTTCCGCCCATTAAGTCCCGGACTTTCTCCATGGCATCGGCAACCTTTTTAAACCCTTCTACAATATCGCCTGATACAGGAATCCTGGTTCCATTTTTTGTTGCTTCAGCCCAACTAAAGTGTCCGCCAGGAAGTATGGGTTCACCTAAGTATACGACCCCTAGCTTGGGAACAGTAATCGGTCTACCCCGATCAGGTTCGCTGATTTTCGTTTCTGGCTTGACAACAATGTCTTGCGGCTGATTGCGATGGCTGTCTTCATCGACTTCGTCATCGAGTTCTAGCAGCATATGAATGGTAGACTCACCGATCAAATCGGGAAAACCCAAGTGAAATTTCTGCTTAAACTCGTCAAACGCCCGCTTGGTTTCCTCAAATGAGAGCTTTCCAGGCTTGAGAAATCCACCTTTAACCAGGAGTATTTGTATTTCCCGTGCCAATTCTCTGTCATTAATATCTTGAAGCTGAATGGTACCAGTCAATTTACTGAGCTTAGGAAATTCCAGTGATTGTATAGTCATAATGAATGGTAGTTAACCCTAAATGGACTTTGAACAAGAAGAGACGCCCTTGTTCGCTTACTCTCTTCTATATCAATCTCAGGTGTAAAAATCGTGTAGAAAGAATGTTGACTGATAAATCGATCGCCACAGGCAGTATTACAATTTCTGTACTACAGCGTAACGACTGGTGGGTAAACCTTGGACAAACAAACTAAAATGCGATCGCTCTTTGGGAAGTGCTAGAGGCAATCGTTCTATTGAGCAGTTCTCAATAATGGAATTCAAACTTTGACTATGCGAGGACTCTACTAAAAAGAAGAGTTTGGTTCTCCTTCGCTCATCGCTAGCGAGTTCATTCCAGTGATTATTTTTACTGTAACCTGCTCTCGTATTTCAAGGAGCTTAATCAATTTTGCAAAATTCGTCAACAAAATTAAAATTTTTGTGAACTTAATGCTTCTTTTTCTAGATTATGGGAGAATAATTATGTTAAAACTCACTACTAGCTTTAAAACTGTGGGTTTTTTAACTTCGATTTTTTCAGGGAAAGGAGAGATAACAAGCTTTAAAGAAGAGAGTCGTTGTTCCTGCTACTTACAGAGGCATTTGCACGGGTTAGAGAGATTTACGTTATCCTAACGACTGACCAGTCCATTAAAAGGCTATTTAAAATAATATTCTTGAGAAAGCTTTACAACTCTTGGGAGAGTTGTTTACTATCAAGTGTCACCATCCACCTCATGTGCCAGAAAAAATGACTAAGGTCATTTTTTAAAAGTAAATAGAAAAGGCAAGCGGAGTCAATCATTAAGCACGCTAGGGCTGATGCAGGGTTCAACCAGAATCATGCCGCTAAGTCAACGCCTTCAGTGCTTCTTATTAATTTTTGGCTGGCACTTGCTGGCTCCTACATCAGATACTTCAGAGTTAGTAAACTATATTGTATGAGCATTTTTTCTTGAGGGGAGTTTTTTTTGATTGCATCTCATATAAAGCCCTGCTTGTTATTTTGCAGGTGTTTATTTGTATTTGTTCCATTAAATTAAGCTTATTAGTTATTTAGTGATATGGCGAAAGATTCCTACCAGAAATTTCTCAAAGCCACCCTAGTCGGGATGATCGATCGCCTTGATATAGACGAGTTTCGCAAGGATGCATTGAAATCCCGATGGCTCGACCAACTCCTGTGGCTAGAGAGTAACGCAGGCAAGGCAAAAAAAAGATTCTACACTCTCAGATTAGTAACCATTGTTGGTGGAGTCATTACTCCAGCTCTTGTTTCTTTCAATTTTGCGCCATTGAGGGAGGTATTCTTGTGGAGTGCCTTCGGAATGTCTCAAGCCGTTGCCATCTCTGCCGCCGTAGAAGAGCTTTTTGGCTTTAGCGGACGCTACCGCACCTTCAGAAATACAGCGGAGGGGATGAAGGTAGAAGGGTGGCAGTATTTTCAGCTTGCCGGACAATATAGCGGCTACCGTTCTCATTCGGCTGCCTACGTCGAGTTTGCCAGTCGCGTAGAAGCGATGATTAAGCAAGACATCGAAGGATACATGGCTCAACTCCAGCAAGCTGATGCAGCGACGCAGCAAGCTAGGGAGCAAGCGAAAGAGGCGGCAGCTTCAACAACTGCGGTTACTATAGAACAGCTCAATCAGATTCTGGAACAAAAGGCGAGAGAACGGGTATCCAAACC
>CBKWLJ010000217.1:0-14769 GCA_966675205.1 uncultured bacterium | reverse complement strand
TAGTCTGATCAATCAGAAATCGAGCATAATGAATGGTATCAGCTAAACCTCTTTCAGTCACAGGATAGCCATATCGAGGGAAGCTATCTCTGGGGTGCTGCCACCGCAACCATAAGTGTCCAGCAATGACCTTTGTGCTAATCAACCAACCCCGATATCGCAGTGGCTTCATCTGCAAGCTAGCCTCAGAAGTGTTTGCAGTTACTGGCATGATTAGTACCCTTCATCATCTCTACATGGTTGATCGGACTTTTTATCCCGTTTAACCTCCGCCAAAACCATGCTTTACTCCATTCCCTAGCAATGGGTTGGCAAATTCGCCTATCTACAAGAACGGCTGACATTCAGTGAAAAGAGAGGTTATCTTAGAGATTTTCTCTAGTTAGTCTTTTTTCAATATACTCTGAATGTAGGGTTTAACTGTAGAGTTTTTAGGATTTTTCAAAGGAATATCATGGATTTGAGCGACTAGGCGAGGCTCCTAACAAAAAAATAGGGTGCTTAGACAAGCACCCTACAAAATACATGTTATGTTTGGCTGCCAGCTTCGCTCACTTGGCTAAACTAAGGGTAGGTAGGGTTTCACTGGTTAGTGCGCTCAATAATCCTTGGAACAAGGGCATACCATCCGTGCTACCTAACACGGAATCGGCAGCTCGTTCTGGGTGAGGCATCATTCCCAACACCTTACCTGTACGATCGCAAATTCCGGCAATGTTGTTTAATGAGCCATTGGGATTACTCCTGTCGTCCGTCTCACCCGTAGCCGTACAGTAGCGAAACAGAACTTGACCGTTATCTTCCAAAGCTCTTAAAGTGTGATCATTGGCGTAGTAGCGACCTTCTCCGTGAGCAATGGGCAAGGTAATCACTTGTCTGGTCGTGTAAGCTGATGTCCAAGGCAAGTCAGTGCGTTCTACTTTCAACGGGACGCGATCGCAAATAAAATGTAAGTCCCGATTGCGTACTAATGCACCAGGTAACAATCCCATCTCAGTCAACACCTGGAAACCGTTACAGATGCCCAAAACATACTTCCCCTGTTTGACATGTTCCACCACTTGCCGCATCACTGGCGAAAATTGTGCAATTGCCCCACAGCGTAGGTAGTCTCCGTAACTGAAACCCCCTGGAATCACCACGACATCTAAGTCAGAAATATCCGTTTCCTGGTGCCAAACCATCCGCGTTGGCTGATTGAGTAAACTCTGAGTCACATACGCCACGTCGCGATCGCAGTTTGAACCCGGAAAGACTACAACCCCAAATTTCATGACGCCCCCATCAGTACAGCCACTTCCACCAATTCAAAGCGATAATTTTCAATTACCGGATTCGCCAGAAGTTGGTCGCAGATGGTGTCAAGTTGTTCCCGTGCTTTATCTTCGTTACCTGCTGTTATCATCAGCTCAATATACTTGCCAATCCGCACCTGTTCTACGTTGTCGTACCCCATTTGCTTCAGTCCCGACTCGACTGCGACACCGGCTGGATCTAATACCGAAGGTCGAAGGGTAACATAAATGCGAGCCTGATACTTGTGAATCACTGCAAAGTCCCCCAAATGATAAGAAAGCCCATTTTAAAGTTTGAACCATCAAGGTTCCAAGTCTCTAAAAAATTTTTAGGAGTTGACTAAAAAACCCATGAAAGTTCAGCGTACCCGTTCTCAAGAGCGAATTTTGGATGTGCTCAAATCCTTAAATCGCGCCATCTCTGCTCAAGATCTTTATATTGAATTACGCAATCGTGACCAAAGTATGGGTTTGGCAACCGTCTACCGCTCTCTCGAATCGTTGAAACTCGAAGGAGTGGTACAAGTGCGAACCCTTGCTAATGGGGAATCCCTCTACAGTTCCGTACAAAGTGACCAACACCACCTCACTTGTCTCAATTGTGGAACATCCATTGCCATTGATGAATGCCCTGTACATCAGCTAGAGTCACAATTGCAAAATTCTCACCAATTCAAGATCTATTACCACACTCTAGAGTTTTTTGGAATATGCGATCGCTGTTCTACTGCTAATGATAGCGAGAAAGCGGATTCCGCAGCGCAAAAATAACACCCCAGTTACAGGATACAGGGGGCAACCTCACGAGAACTGCCCCTAGATCAGCTCGGCAGAAGTTTTCTACTAGTAACGAGCACTGGGAGAACTCCCGGAAGCTGGAGAAGAATGTTAGTGGTGGGTATTTGGAGCCAGCTTGTACTAGATAAGCATCTCATGTTGCCGTAGAGGGCAAGCACAGGAAGCAGATTGCCTTCAACTGGATGCAGAGACTGTAGAGAGGTAAATTTATGCAACTAGAAGATTATTTTGAGTTTTTCGACTGAGATAACATTCGTATTAAAGAACATCGTATTGGTATTGCTCATGTGAGCGATTATTCCTTGCAAGGATATTCAGCAGAACAGATTTTTGCTCAAGCCACTATTTTTTGAAGGTTTCAGTAGATTCGCTCCTGTCTATTGATTCCGGAAAGAGTAGTGAGTGGTTGAAAAAAGAGATGTAGCAGAAAGGAAGTTCTGACGGAGAATGCTTCGTTAATTGTTAGACGGTTTTGCAGCCTCTTCGGAAGATAAGGGCGAGAGAAATTCTTGCTTCGTCTTCTTGAAAGAGTGCGTTATGACTTCAACACCGCGCTACCAATCTGCTACTGATATCCGAAGCGTACTCAAGAGGTTAGCGATTATGAGTGAGGAGCAATATGTAAGAACAGAGGCGCTATCTCAGCAATGGGATTCAGGCTCTCCTTCAAGTTTACCACTACCTATCGAGCCGATAGACGCCCAAGATTTGGCTTCGTGCTTTCATCACGTTTCGCACTTACCCAAAAACAGCTCTTCCCCATCTATCTTTGAGGGAAACCAAGCGAATCGGGGTGCCCTGAAAACAGATAAAGCGAGTAGCACCAGTAATAAATGGGATTATGCCCGTGAATTAGCGATCGCTTGCTGGCCTAAACTTCCACCGGTAGTAACGGGAATGGGGGCGGGGATGGCTACGTCTAATGCTTTGGCGATTTCTTTTGGGCTGTATACGTTGCTGCATACAGCACCGTCTAATCCTGCACTGGATTTGTTACAAAGAGCCACTGAACAATATCAAGCCGGAAACATAGAGGAAGCAATTGCTCTAGCCAAAGCCATTCCCAGTGATAGTGCCGTTTATCAAGAGTCCGTTAGTACGATCCAAAAGTGGCGCTCTCAATGGAATCAAGCAACTGAACAATTTCAAGTGGTTGAGCAAGCTTTTCACGAGGCGCGATGGCAAGAGGTACTAGAAGAAGCTCGCAACCTTCCCCAAATTTCCTATTGGCTTTATCAAGTTGAACCTTTTGTTGAGAAAGCCAAACTCGAAGTCGAGGTTCAAGCTCAACAACTAGTAAAACAAGCCTACCAACGAGCCGCCCAGAAGGATTTTACCGGAGCACTTGTCCTGCTCAAGCAAATTCCTCCCGAAACCCCCACTGGATCTAAAATTCAACCCAAGTTAGCAGAATATAGCCGAAAACAGCAGATTAAAGCTGAACACTTTTTACAAAAAGCCTATCAGTTGGCAGCACAGAGAGATTTCAACGCTGCCTTAAAGTACTTATCGCAAGTTCCTGAAGAAACGCCCACCTACGAGAAAGCGCAGTCTAAGATGGCAGAGTATGCTCGAAAGCAAGTGTTTCAGGAAGAAATTGAACGGCAAGTTAAGTTAGATAAAAAACTTCCCAAAGCAGAAATTAAGATTACCCAGTTACCCCAAACCTCGAAATCAAAAAAAACGGCTAGAAATAGAAATCTCAATCCTGGTAATCAGCTTCAAGAAGCCACTCCTAAACCTGTTCGTCGGTAATGTAGAGGTGTTTAGCACTTTTATGTATGATCGCTCTCCCGATTGAGCGGAATCAAAAAGAGCGATCGCAGCCTTTTTGCTCAAGAATTTACTTAGCGCTCAAGAACTCAGAACTTAAGCATCGCTTCTTGAGCAGCACTTTTTTGCACAGAAGCTCGCTTTTGCCGCTGCTTGCGATCAACTAGCTCCAAAATTAGCTGCTCGAACGACTCTGCCCATTTATTCCAGTTTAGACGGGTGTCATATTCTTTTCTGGAGGAGTAAACTAGGTTTTCGTAGCGGGTACTCTCAGAAATGATATCTACAATGACATCTGCGTAATCATCGCCCGAAGCAGACAGTGGAAGCATATAGCCATTTTTTCCCTTTTTCACAATTGTAGGGATGCCACCGATATTAGAGGTGAGTACGGGAAGACCAAAAGCATTAGCTTCGCAAAGTACGATTGGTGAACAATCAGCACGGGTAGGCAGAATGAAGAAGTTTGATTGCAAAAATAGCTTGTCAAGCTGCCTTCGTTGTTCAGGGTTATTTTTATTCAAATAAGGAATGACTGTGAGTTTATCATGTTTCACATCCTCTGGGGGGACACAACCAATCACAGTGAGTTCGGCATTAATTCCTCTATTGCATAAGGAAACCAAGGTTTGAAAGGCAATATTTCCGCCTTTTCTCTCCCAATTTTTACCTACGAATAACAAGCGACAAGTTGAACTATCCTTTTGCAAGAACACATCCTGAGCAACAGGAGGAGCCTCTAAGTTAGCACCAAAGGGAAAAATGGCGACTTGATCAGCATCGGCACCATAATCGGCAATTGCAGAATGAGCTGCCCATTGTGAAGAATAAATGATTTTACTCGCCTTGGAAATAGCGATGACTTCCTGCTTGTGGGAGGCTTCAGCTTCTTGCTCATTTAAATTCAAGGAGTAATGCTGAAAATACAACTTAAACGTTGTATCCGACAAGTAAATGATCGGAATGTCAGTCTCAAAGTAAGTCAGCTCTGCTGAAGCAACAGGAGCAAAAATAACATCACAGGGGGTTTGATCAAGCTTTGCTTGGGCTGTATTGGCAAAATCCTTATACTTTTTGGCGTAAGAAATTGAGCCTATTTTAGGAGAATTATCTTTTTTCCAAATGCGTCTCACCACCTTCTCTGCCAAAGAATATTTTTTCAGTTCCCCCAGATACACTACTTCTATTTCTCTTGCTTTTAAAGCTTTCTGCATCGAGTACAGAGTACCCGACCAAGCATTTCTATCTAAATAATCTTGAATAGACAAAAATCCTACTCGTAAACGTTGCATAGAGAGGTCTCCTCAGGCTTTGAACTGGCGGTATATTCAAGCAAAAACTTATGGTTCTGAACTAACTTTCATAAGTTAGTGCAATTGGATATGAGCTGCAAATCAGTATTGATTCACTCTGACTAACCCTTCCTAGTTTCTCTTACTTTTGATAGATGCAGAGAACCTGTAAATAACTTATTTTACGCACCCTTAAAACAATCATTAATTGGAGGGAAAATTATGATTGTTGTTTTTATTGTATAGCATGTCTCTTTCATGAGAGACGCAATATTTTCACTTCAGGTTCCTATCAGGAAGTTTTGGCAATCTTTGTCTTTTTTTAGTGGTGGCAGAATTTTAAATAACAATAGAGTCTCATTTTCCAAGGATTTCAAACAGAATTATAGTCAACCAAATTTACTCGATTTAGATATTAAAAGTAAATATCTTCAGTGAATGTAGTATCGACTACCATATTTATTATTTCTTGTGAGAATTATTAAATATATATATTGATTCTTACACTCAAGAAAAGCAAAAGCTTATAGCGATCGCATGAAAATTAGATTATTCAATAAAGACATTATACTTGGATAAAAAGACAAAAAAAGTATGCAGCGCTTCATTTTGAACGGTAGTCACCAGCCAATTGTATGCACTTGCTATCCTTAAAGCTAAGCACTTAGGAATGCCCACAAAAAATCATGAATTATGAATAATTTATAATTCGCAGAGGGAAAGAAGCCTTCAATAAAATATTTTAGTAGTCTACCTACATTGAAGAGGAACCAAAATCTCCTTTTCAACAATAATTCGTAATTAAAATGCGGGTTAGAGCCTCGACTTCTCAAGTCACTCACGTTCAGTTGAGGTCAAATCCCCATCTGGAGAGCACAGCGAGCCGTAGGCTAAGTAAATTGCGAATTACGCATTACGAATTTTTAATTCATGAAGGCTTAATTCATAATTTATAATTCATAATTCATAATTGACTGTACTTTATTTTTAGCTTATGGAGCAACGGTCAAACATACTTTGATAATTTTCCTGAAGCTCGGAATTGTCTACAAGCAGTTCCACACGAATCTTCCTACAGCCGTGCTGCTTTTGATACGCAATCGCTTCCAAAAGATTACTTGCTGTTTTAGGGGAAAGGAACTCTCCTGTAACTGTATAAGAGTTATCAAACTGATTGACTTCCCTATCTCTTCTGGGATGACTTTCAGAACTTGAAACATTCAGGAGTTCAACACCTGTAATTTCTCCTTTCCCTAAGTCAATTTCTGCAAGCTGCCTAGGTTCGGCCCCGACTTGTTCAATAATTAGTTTTTCTCGCTGAATAGGTACTTCAACAATTTGAGTTTCAATTTCTTTACGAACCACAACTTCGCCAACTTTACGCTTACTGCGGTTAACCACCAGCCGTTCTTCTAGTAAGCGAACAATTTCTTCTTCGACTATGTTTGAATTGTCCTCTGATTCGCTTAAATCTTGATTCCCTAAAACCTCAGGCGTTTCTATATTCTCTAGCTGAGTGTCTAAAGAGTGAGTTTCAGGATTGACTTTTGCTTCATCAGAGTTCATATTATTTATCCTCTGGTCATTAGGTTGTGAGTATACAGGAAGTTGTGTATATTCGGATGGGGTAAGATCGACAAAAAGTGAATAATTTGGACTATCCACTTTCTGAATATATTTGCTACTTAATAAAAATAGAGTAGAATCATCGGAATTCCCTGATTTAGAAATCACTATATTAAGATGAGTTTTTTTGTCTAAACAAAGATTAACCACACGTCCTATGACTTGACCTTGCATATTAATGACAACAAAGCCTTTTAGTTTGTTCCTGAGTCTTCCTAATAAATCTTGAATTTTGGCTTTGCTTTTTATGGGTTTAATATCATGAGTATTCATATTTGCCTCCTATCGGATTCTTCTTTATAAAAAACCTTTTTAGGCAGGTAGAGGCAGTTGCATGAACTACCTTACCCGCCTTCTTAAAAGAGCAGGCTGATCAGCTAAATTGAAATTAGCTCTTTTCGGCTCTGCATCTTGCCGATGCTCTCAATGATGCGACTCAAAGATATAATCAGCTCCGACTGACCGGAATAACTGAGAGACTATGAATCAAGATTGATATTTCAGGATTACCGATTTCTGTTAATCACTGGATTTCCATCAACATCAATATCTAACTCTTCACGGCGAACTGTCTCTGTAGCATCTACCGTGTCACGCTCAACTTCTTTTCGGATACTGACTTCTTCACGAACATAGGCTTTCTTTTGAATGTCCGCTGTTTCTTCATAGACTTCCATGCGAGCAACTTCTCCTTCATGGAAATCAGCAGTGCCGGGTGTCACTTCTCTTTCATTGGTAGGAGTAGTGCGTTCAATAATTACTCGCTCTTTTTCTACCGGAACAGAAACCCTAGCTGTTTCAGTTTCAACGTGCTTACCTACTGCAACTTCACCCGTCTTATGACGCTCTTTATTGGTAAACAAGCGCTCTTCATACAACTTGATTCTCTGGTGATTCCCCTCGTTGGTATCGTAGAGGGAGCGATCATAATCATAGTTGTAGGTGTCACGATTGTAAGTAGGACGAGCAACTGGAGTAGCAGCGCTGGTCGTCATGGGTCGGAAAACCGTTCTGACTCGCTCTTCGTAGTCGTAGTCAACGGTCATATCATCATTGTATTCTGGCAAAGCTTCGGCTTGCTCTTTAGTCATCCCTCTGACATAAGCCCGATGACGATTATAGTCCATCTGGATACGTCCGATAGGGACTATAACTTTCTTCCCGAAAACCCAAAACCCGGTATCTACTACAAGGTAACGAAAGTAGCCAGATTCATCGAGCAATGCATCATAAACACTACCGATTTTTTCATCATTTTCACTGTACACATCGTAGTGCTTGATGTCTTCTCCACCAAAAATTTCTTGTTTGTAATTAGGATAAGCGTCCTTGAGTTTTATAAGAGCCATAAGATTGTTCTCCTAATTTTTGTTTGTTTTAACACTTACTTTGTAGTTTAAAAAACAATACCTTTGCTCTCATCATACCCAAGGCAGATAAGCTGATTTTGACTCTCTCTATCTTTTGCCCCAATTTGTTGTAAAATTCTATTGAGATCATGATATTTTTCGCAATTAGGTTGAGTCTTATAGACTGCCAGAAGTTAAAGAAGATAAGGCGATTTTTGCTCAAATGTCTTTTAAGACATTAACTTTAGGTCATCTCTCTCAAGATTGATCTTTATGTAGGAAAATATGGATCGGTTGGCAGAGGAAGGATAAATATTGAAGGTTCCCGTAAGAGACACAGAGAATGGAACGTTGACTGGAGTTCCGAAGTTTACGAAATCTTTAGAAAGATTACGTAACTTGACAAGTACTGACCAGAAAAGGGTCTTTATTCCTCTAGCAGAGGTTACAGAGTAAAGATGCCCGATCGCTCTTGGTTAACTCTGTTGCAGCAATATCGCTCCATTGCAGTAATTCGATCACCTCGGCACTCTCTAGGGCATCAGATGGCTCAAGCCGTAGTGATGGGTGGGATGCATCTGATTGAGATTACCTGGAATAGCGAGCGCGCTCCTGAATTGATCACTCAGCTCCGCTGGGAACTCCCCAGTTGTATTATTGGCGCTGGTACATTGTTAAATCTAGAACAGTTACGCCAAGCAATTGATGCAGGCGCACAGTTTCTCTTTACGCCTCACCTAAATCTCACGCTCATTACCGCTGCTGTAGAAGCAGGGGTTCCCATTGTACCTGGAGCCATGACTCCAACGGAAATTGTTACCGCCTGGGATGCTGGTGCAAGCGGTGTTAAAGTGTTTCCCATCCAGGCTGTTGGTGGAGCAAGTTACATAAAAGCGTTGCAAGGCCCTCTAAGCCACATTCCTTTGATTCCAACGGGAGGTGTCACCCTGGAAAATGCCAAGGAGTTGATTGCAGCAGGAGCCATTGCTGTGGGTTTGGCAGGAGAATTGTTTCCTAAAGACTTAATTACAGCCCAAGATTGGAAAGCGATCGCGCAAAGAGCCAAAATCCTCAACGAGCAAATAGCAACTTCTATAAAATAGCCAAACAAAAAGCAAAGATGAGCGGGTAAGAGCGAGATAAATTATTGGGTCTTGAAATTGTCTGTAATTCAAATCACATTTATTCGCTATCTCTTGTCACTGAGAGCATAGGTCTACAATCATCTGTAAAGTTGATCATTGTCACAGGTGATAGTAACGCTTAATCACCTAAAGAAAAAGTGTTGAGCGACATATTTAGAGGTAGAGAGTTCAATTTTTACACTTATGTTAGTCATTGCTCGAGAAAGCATAAAAACTGATTATTGCAACAGTGCTTTTGAGGTACCTTTTGTTCAAGAGCAAAAACTTGACCAAGAAAGCTGTAAGCAACTCCAATTAACAAGAATCCTGGAATGGAAAAAACTCCTTGAGGAAAGGGGGCTTTTAACTGAGGACGAACAAGAATTAATTGAGAATTTGCTAGAGGTAGCGCGGCAATAAACTTGGGTTTAAGAAACTATAGAATCGCTGAAATTAGTCATAACAAGATAAGTAATTAGAATTAACCCAGCCCTCCAATCCATTGACACGACTGTTTGGACCGTCTAAGACACGGACGTAAACCCAGGGTGCAGCTCCATCTTTAATCAATCTCACAATATTGCCATTATTTAAACCCGCTTTTGATTTACCATTGGGCGTAAAACGCAGCGCTAGTTGACCTGTCTGAATATTAACGACCTCGCAAGATATCTGAGGAGTTTCACTGGTTTCGTTACAGGATAGGTACTTTGAATTCACCCAACCTTCTAAGCCATTGACTGCTCTGTTTGGGCCATTGATAACACGAACGAACACCCAAGGTGCAGAACCTTCCCTAAGCAAGGCTACTCTGTTGCCATTATTAAGCCCAGCTCTTGATTTTCCGTTGGGTGAGGAGCGCAGAGCCAGTTGGCCGCTTTGAATATTCACTACATTGCAAGTCAATCGTTGAGCTATGATTGTGGTCTTAGCACTGTTAGGTTTGGGTATTCCTGGAGTTGCAACAGCAGCCGTAGCCAGGTTGAGACCCATCATAGAGAGTGATATTAGGGGAATGGATAATAAAGATTGAGTTAAGTTTTTAATTTTTTCCATGATGAATTAGTGGCAAGCTGATAGAGTTGCCTTACTTTTTGCTTCTTTTGTTACCTCTAAACTTTAACCTTATTCCTAATTGATTGTCACTATAAATTGCTGATTTTTGACCTTTTTAAAAAGCATTAGTTCTGCTGTTAGTACAGAGTTTTACTAAAACTAATTATTTAAACTATGGCGACTGCTATACTACCCAAAAAATTAGTAATTCGTAATCAAGTTTAGATAGGGATTAACCTCATCTAGCCTGTGTCAAGCGAGGTATAGACTACGTGAGCTTCCTAAAAAGCCTGATCTGTAAACCCATCTTTAATTACGAATTACTAATGACGAAGCATGAGAGTGTCAATGCTCGAACTTATCCAAATCGAAACTCAATGACTGAGAATTGTTTTGATTGCCATCGCCAACAATCGATCGCATCCCCTCAAGCGTTGCCGGAATACTGCGAGGGTCCATAAACATGACCTTGCTGCTATCGCTACTACCAATCTTCATCCCCATCTCTAAATAATTCTGAGCGAGTAAAAACTGGAGCGCTTCACGAGCGTTAGAATCACCCTTAAGTGCCTTCGTAACAATTTGCAGTGCCTCAGCCGTAGCTTGAGCTTTGAGGACTTGCTGCTGCCGTTCGGCTTGCGCTTTGAGGACAATCGCTTTTTGTTGCGCTTCCGCATCTAAAATTGCTGCCTTCTGGCGCGCTTCAGCATCAAGGACTTGCGCCTCTGCCTTACCCCTAGCCGAGTTCACAGCAGATTCCCGTTCCCCTTCAGATGTAAGAATTGCTGCCCGCTTGCGGCGTTCTGCGGACATTTGTAACTCCATCGAGTCCTGCACAGCTTTAGAGGGGACAATATCGCGCAGTTCCACCCGCGTTACTTTAACACCCCAAGGATCGGTGGCAATATCCAATTCCCGTAGCAGGATTTCATTGATTTCAGAACGGGCGGTAAAGGTTTGATCGAGCTCTAATTTGCCCATTTCTGAGCGAATTTGGGTTAGTACTAAGTTCTGCATGGCTAAACGGAGATTTTCTACCTTGTAATAGGCTTTCTCCATATCCATAATCCGCCAGTAAACCACTGCGTCAACGCTGATGGCAACGTTATCGCGAGTAATACATTGCTGAGGGGGGACATCCAGAACTTTTTCCCGAATCGTTTCTTGGTAGACTACGCGATCGAAGACAGGGACAAGAAAGTTTATACCAGGTTCCAGTTTCTTGCCGCTATATTTCCCCAATCGTTCAACCAGTGCTTCATTCCCTTGATTGACAATTTTGACAGAACTGGCGAGTCCTCCGCCAAGAGCCAAAGCGATTATAAAACCAAAAAAAGTTTCCATCTGAAGTTTCCTAAGGTTTTTGGTAGTCTTCTACAGCTTGCAGTGACTGCAATTTCTAAAATTTGTGGACTAAACGTTTGCTCCTGTTTTATGGATAAGAGGGCTGTAGTATGCCACAGATTTAATCGCACTTGCACTTGAGCGAGTGCGGGTAAACAAGTAAAAGGCTTGATTGATCTACCTTTTTCCTTTTCCCTTTTGCCTTTCCCCTTGCTCACGCGATGCAAGTTGTAAGCACCACAGCTTTGTTTCCGCGTCACTGGTGCAACAGATTTTGCGGTACCACAAATAGGATGTTGCCTTCCCGTCTGACGACGAAGACTTTTTGATTGGGCGCGATCGCTTCCATGTCATACTCACACCGAGCACTCCAGGAATTCCCTTCGTAAAGGACTCGCCCGGTTTGCCCTGGTAGGATTTCTGTCAACGTTTGGGCTTCCGTGGCATCCATCCTTTTAGATACGCTCGGATGCGGTAGGAAACGACGGGATAAAAATACAAGTGCTGTCGAGAGTAGAAGCCACAGTACCACATGCAACGGAAACGCAGTAGGCAACAACCACGCGACCAGAGCGATCGCACAGGCGCTAAGCCCCATCATGAAGGCGACAAACGCTGTTGGCACAAACAGCTCTATTGAACAAAGAATCAATCCTGCTATCAGCCAGAGCAGTGCAGGACTTAGCAAAGGCATATCTGTATCCTATGCGAGCAAGCGTTTATATAAGTTAGATTCAAGGGTTGATATGTAAATTCCAGTCATAGCCTCAAAATCAATTGCGAGCAGCGCTCCAATTCAAATTTTGCCGATTGACAAGTCTGTCGTATTTAGTATAGGTTTCCTGAACACAGAACCAGGTTTTCCTTTATTCTTTTATTTGCTTTTCAGCACAATTGGGTGCGATAAGGGGGAAACTATTAAAAAATTCGTTAACCCTAGCTTCAATGTATCTTAGTCGTCTGGGATTTGACCGCACAAGAGAGGGTAAGGAAGGTGCCCCTACGCTTGGCAGAGCCGAAGATTTCCCTACAATCTTTTCTGGGATAACCCCAATGCCCGTTAACCCTGTGTCCCTCACTCTTGTGCAGTCGCGCCACCGCCAATTCCTGAGTCGTTGTTTTTAAGCCGTACTATTATGAGCAGTTCCAATCCGCTGATTAATCGCTATCTTTGGGCAGTTGGTGCAACTGCCATGCAAATTCCTGCTGGAGAACTCGTCAAAGACAGATACCAAGTCATTGCCCCCCAAATTTGGCGGGATACTCAGCCGGAACTGCTCCCAGAAATTCCCGATCAATTGAGTGAGGAGATTCTCACTTACCTCCGTTTGTATCCTCATCGTCTCCACGTTCCTGAGCTATATGCTGTATGCCAGTTGGGACAATCCACTGTCATGTTGCTGGAGAACGTCCCTATTGATGCTAGTGGTCAGCAGTATCCTTCAATTAAATCAATGTGGGCACAGGTGCCAACAGTACGTCAGGTTTATTGGCTTTGGCAAATCTTGGAGCTGTGGACGCCCTTAGAAAAAATGGGTGTAGCCTCCAGTCTTTTAGTACTCGACAATCTGCGGGTTGAAGGTTGGCGGGTGCGGCTGCGGGAACTCTACAGTGACACGGCTGATGATCAAAATTCTGACGAATGGATGACATCATCTCCGGGAAGTGGGGTAAGTTCTTCTGTTCAGGCCCTAGAAACGGCTCAATCTTCCGGTGTGGGTTCTGCACTCCTGAGACGCGCTAAAAAAGCTAGCCTGCAACAGCTAGGGGAGTGTTGGGCTTCTTTGTGTTCTAGAGCTGCTACTCCTGTAGCCTCTCGGCTACAAATGATTGCTCAAGCCCTGCAAAGTGAAGAAGCGTCCTTAAAAGCGATCGCAGCCGACCTCAATCAACTATTACTAGAGCAAGCTGCCCGACAACCACTACGCTTGAAAATAGCCGGAGCTACGGATGTTGGCACTCTCCCCAGCCACAACGAAGATAGCTGCTATCCCACAATGGCAGACTTGCCATCAGACCTCAGTTTGCCCCGTGATCCTCTAGTTCCCCATTTGTCGATCATTTGTGATGGCATTGGCGGACATGAAGGTGGAGAAGTTGCCAGCCAGTTGGCGGTACAGTCTATCAAACTCCAAATTCGGGCACTATTGGCTGAATTAGCCGAAGATCCACAACTCATGACGCCCGACTTAGTCGCTCAGCAACTATCGGCAATTATCCGAGTGGCGAATAATATGATTGCCTCTCGCAATGATGAGCAAGCACGAGAGTCCCGGCGTCGCATGGCAACGACGCTAACACTAGCACTGCAACTGCCACAAATTATGAAAATGCCTGATGGTCAGGGCAATGCTCACGAACTTTATATTGCTAGTGTTGGAGATAGTCCTGCCTACTGGCTAACACCCCGCTACTGCCAAAAACTCACTGTGGATGATGATGTGGCAACCAGGGAAGTCCGGATGGGACGCAGTTTGTACCGCAAAGCATTGCAGCGCCCTGATGCTGGGGCCCTGACTCAAGCAGTGGGAACCAAGGATGCTGAATTACTGCGTCCGACAGTACGGCGATTCATTTTAGAAGAAGATGGCATTTTGTTACTTTGTTCCGATGGATTGAGTGACAATCACGTAATTGAGCAATTTTGTGCTGACTACCCACGAGACATTTTTAGCGGCAAGCTTTCGGTAGAAGCGGCGATTCAATCGTTAATTGACTTAGCCAATCAAAAAAATGGTCAAGACAACATCTCGGTTGTTTTGACTTACTGTGCGGTTGCTCCTCAATATCCAGTGGTTCTCAATCTTGGAGAACTCCCAATTGGGACAAAGGAATACACCTTCAATCTAGACACTACATTTTCTGGGTTGGATTCAGACTATGAATCGAGTGAACCCGAAATGCCTGAGGAAGTTGAACCAGTAGCCTCATCTTCAAGTGGAGAATGGGTCAAGGTCGTGATTGGGGTTGTGGGAGTCTTGTTGGTGCTAGTTTCTGCTGGTGCAGCTTTAATGACCGCTCAGTGGTTAATTAATCCTGAAGGATTTAAGAAAATGCGCGATCGCATGTTCCGTACTGATCGCATTCAATTGTCTCCGTCTTCTTCAGTTCC
>CBKWLJ010000216.1:0-14801 GCA_966675205.1 uncultured bacterium | reverse complement strand
GCCATGCCTGGATTATACCTTTATTACTTCTCGATTTTCGTTTAAGTCCCGCTAATCTATTGAGTCGTTGGGGCGTTGTTTGTATAGAAAGCAAGTTGTGCCACCATCTCAGCGCGTGACGAAACTTCTAGTTTGCGAAACATTCGCTTCAAAGCCTGTTTGACCGAGTTTTCCGTAATCCATAGAACTGCTCCAATTTCCGCATTTGTGAGTCCCTGTGCCACTAGTTCGGCAATTTGTGCTTCGCGTGGCGTGAGGCGATCGCAATTCAACCCAAAAGCAACAGGTTTTGAACGCAGCGCTGCAAGTCGTGTGGAAAAATGGAGGCATAATGCACCTAGATCTGCCAGATTGTCTGCATTAAAAGCAGGGTCATCTCGATGGCGCGTACAAGCAATGCCACCTATAAGCTGACCGTTACTGATGATCGGCCCCAACATCACGTGCCCATGATCCATACGAGGACAAAGCGTCTGCCAAACTCCAGGAGGCAAAATCACTTCGTCATGTACAACAGCATGGCGTTGAACGACATAGCGTAAAACGGGATTATGATCGAGCGACACAGCCAGTTTAACTAGGCTTGGAGTATTTTCATCAATGGCAGGAAGCTGGTCTAGAAAACTGAGTTTCCAACGTTTCGCCGCAAAATACTCGCCTACTTTTGCCATAATCGGCCGCCTCAGTTCTTGTTCGTCCTGCGCTTGGGCGATCGCTTGAAATATGGTTTGCAGAGTAGTTTCTATCATCTTTGCTATTCAGACTGGCTACCGCTACTCAAGCAAAGTGTACTCGATCGAGGTCTGTACCGAAGGCAGTGGTCAACTTTAATCTAGCTTCAGCATTGTTGAACGGGAAGAAACTTGATTAACAATTCGTAGTTCGTAATTCGTAATGGGCTAACGCCCCGCTACGCTAACGTAATTGACGTTTAGACGAGGATTTAGACACCGTCATTACGTGAACGACTTGAGAAGTCTCCGGACTCTAACCCGTCTTTTAATTACAAATTACGTAGCTTGCTTCTCGCGACAGCGAGTATTCATAATTACGAATTATTGTTGATAGGGTACTCATTCCTTGCTTCCAAATGGATTTTATCCCGCTGCGCTAACACAATTCACAATTGGAACTTTCTCGACATGACTCATTCTGCTCATCCTGAAGTTTTAGTTGATACCCAATGGCTTGCCGATCATCTTAATGATTCCAATCTCCGTGTGGTGGAAGTGGATATGAGTTCAGAGCCATATAAAGATGCCCACATTCCTGGTGCAGTTTTTTGGAATATTTTTACTGACTTGCTTCGACCAGAACTTAGCATGAACCTTGACGCAACTGCTATAGAAAAACTACTTTCAAAGTCTGGCATTACCCCTGAAACAACAGTAGTTGCTTATGGCAGCTATCCTGGAACAGGAGCTTGGATTTTCTGGCTATTAAAATTGTTTGGGCATCAAGATGTAAGAGTTCTCAACGGTGGACATCAGCAGTGGATGGCACAAGGTCGTCCAGTGACAGCAGAATTATCAACTTTTGCACCAACCCAATACCGTACCAAGCCACTTGATATGAGTCTGCGGGTACTGCATGAGGAGATTCAAGCATCCTTAGATCATCCAGAAAAGGTAGTCCTTGATGTTCGTACCCTTCAGGAATATCGAGGTGAACACTTCCTAATGAAGCCACCCCAAGAAACGGAACGAGCAGGGCATATTCCAGGCTCAGTTCATATTGAACATATTCTCACATTGAACGAAGATGGAACCTTCAAGTCATTTGAGGAATTGCAGGCACTCTACAGTAGTCAAGGCGTAACGCCTGATAAAGAGGTGTTTCCCTACTGTGCAATTGGTGGACGATCTGCCTATACGTGGTTTGTTTTGAAATATTTGCTGGGTTATCCTAATGTTCGGAACTATGACGGTTCATGGAATCAATGGAGCCGCTTGCCCAACGTCTCGATTGAAAAATAAGAGATTGTTTAATTAAAAAGGAATCAACTACCTATAAATGAGGAGGACATCTTGCTCCTCCTGATTTAATGGGCAAGATGCCTGCTCTACAAAATTGAGTGTTGATTTTTTAGTCATCTATCTAATGCTACATTATTTGTTAATCCGCTAGGTTTAGAAGATCCAATCTCTACTGCTGTTCGATATTACCTGAATTCAGATGCATTACAGAAATTTTCCAGTGAGCAGAGTGAATTTTTGCCTGTTGCTTTTTGCCTTAAAATCAAAAAACTGTTAATCCATTCATCATTCTTTTGTTGAAATGTGTACCTAATGATAGTCGTTACTCCTTGAAACGCTATGACACGATTTTTGAAACACTAGGCAAAAGGATATTTATCAAATGCTGGATTGGATTACGAACATCATGGATTCTTGGGGCTATCTGGGAATCGTACTGCTGATGTTTTTGGAAAATATCTTTCCTCCCATT
Organism: uncultured bacterium; assembly: GCA_966675205.1. GTDB lineage: Bacteria > Cyanobacteriota > Cyanobacteriia > Cyanobacteriales > Coleofasciculaceae > JBFLZA01. The sequence continues at coordinate 12,353 of CBKWLJ010000216.1, read as the reverse complement.
CCTTCAGAACTGGTGATGCCGCTGGCAGGATTTACAGCAAGCCTAGATAAGTTGAATATTGCTTTTGTCATTGTGGCGGGAACTATAGGGTCGGTGTTAGGAGGATTACCTTGGTACTATGCAGCTCGATATTTGGGTGAGGAACGATTGAAAGATTGGGCAGATCAATATGGCAAGTGGTTGACACTAAGAAGGAAAGATCTAGAAAAGTCATCTCAATGGTTCAGCAAGCACAGCAGTAAAGCAGTCATGATTTGTCACCTCGTACCGGGAATTCGCACCTTAATCTCCATGCCTGCTGGGATTCATCAGATGAATTTGGTCAAATTCCTGATCTACACTGCCTTAGGAGCAGGGTTTTGGGTCGCGGTGTTGGCGATCGCAGGCTATAAGTTGGGCGAGAATTATGAAAGGGTAGAGAAGTACCTGGGGCCAGCCTCCCTGATTGTCCTAGTTGCCCTAGTGATTTACGGAATTCTCTGGGTTATGCGCCGCAAGCAAAAGAAATCAGTATGATAAATGACTTAGATTTCAAGCCGTCATACCACCATCCACATTCAACGTTGCCCCAGTAATGTTTACAGCTTTTGGACTCGCGAGAAAAGTAACTAAATCTGCCACTTCCTGCGGCTCGCCATAGCGCCCTATTGCCATCATCGCACTCAGCGTTTCTGCAAATGGGTCGTGTTCTGGATTCATTTGTGTATGAATCGGGCTGGGTTGAACCGTATTAACCGTCTCCGCCTGCGATCTGGCGATCGCTTGGCTAAAAAGTCATGCAAATCCGACCCTGCAAAACTTTTTGCAAGTAGTGAGAGACACTGCCAGTTCCGGTGATAGTAGTTGATAAACTACTATTACCCCACAGAAAGCAACTCTCGAAATTCCAAGTAACCTTGTTCACCCAGGCGATTGATGAGTGTTTTGGCTATCTGCTTTGTTTCATCATTTTCCCCTTGAAGAGCAGTTGAAAGAATGATTCGAGCCTCATCAGGCCAACTATAGATGCGCCATATTCCCCTATCTCCTTCCAGAAGAAGTTTCAGGAACTCAACATTTAGTGCTGGCATGGCATCAGCAAGTGTCGCCAAGCGTTTGACTACCAAGCGTTCTGGTTCTATCTTGCCAACAAGCTCAAGAACCTCTTTTAGCTGTGCAATTGCCCAAGAGTCATCGAACTTTCCGGAGACGAACCACCAGCCAAAAGCAGCAAGCTCGGAGGCATGGGAAATGGGTGACTTTGCCTTGTGAGCTGTGTCAATACGCTGCTTCCAGAGTAATTGGAGCTGATTGAGAATTTGCGGTTCTATTTCCTCGTTGGTGTTACGAAGGCTTCGCCCGATGAATTCAAGAGAGTAGCCCCGTAGCTCATCAGGAGCTAACTCAAAGAAGCGTGCTAGCAAGCCATTTGGTTGCTCAAGGCTAAGCTTTCCGCGCCAGTAGAGGGTCATTAAGTGTTGGGTGAGGCAATGAGCGGGATCTCTCTGGGTTCGCTTCTCACTCTCAGTGGCATTGATTAGCTGTATAGCATAACGATACTCTTCATGCAGCACATCGAAAACGTTGTCATACACAGGACAAAAGATGATGTAGCTTTCCCAAGCAGTGAAGCGTAGATTGCTCAAAGTTTCATCCTGTGGAAAAATCTTCGCTACATTCTGAGTCGCCCAGTTCGCATCTAGTAAGATAAGCCAAGGGAACCACCGACCGTAAATTGAGCGGATTGCCAGCGATGACTCTTGGTCTGGGTTGAGATGAGTATCGAGTACCTGCCGAACTTCAGGCATCTCGTCAAAACCCCGCACGAATGCCTTTGCTCCATCAGAAGTTTGCTCAAAGTGCCGTCGAATCCAGAGAGCGTAACGTATTACTGTATGTAGGGCTTCGCCACGAACGGTATTAATAGAAAGTTCGCTAGGATTCATATTTGAGCCGCCGTAGCGCGTCTCGCGTTCAGATGTGGGATCTGGATCTTGAGTAAGGGGTTTCAGTGTGTTCCAAACCTCGCTACGCAAGTTAAACGGAATTCCAGTATCACTGTCAATAGTAAGACCGACTCCAAGCAAGTCTGCTACGGCTCGACGAGCTTCACTCCAATTCGGTTCGCGATCGCTATCAGTCGTTGTCCGTTCCCGAATTTTAATAGATTCGTCTACTAGCCAATGGCAGAGCTTGAGAACAGACTGCCAAGAGAATTCTCTCAGTATTCCTTCTTGCCCTTTGCTGTTAGTTAGTGCATTGCGTAACCCTCGAAGCACTCCATTTCCGTATCTTGGGTGCAGCCCTTGGAACTGTTCTGCTTCCATTGCAAAGCGTTCGGGATTTTGTTCCACCAATTTCGACAGTGTAAACCCTACTTCTGCAATTGATGACCCAGGTTCAAAAGGGTCTTTAGAGGTAGGTTGCCATGTTCTTAAGAAGGAGACTAGCTCCTCAATACTCATAGAGGCTAATTCCAAGTCAGTTTTAGGACTTTCAGTCCCTGCCCATCCTGTCTCGCCTACTCCGCCAAAAACAATATTGGAAAGTTCAACAGTAGTACCACATTCTTTTACTAGCTGCTGATATCGCTGTTGCCACTTTGCTGGAAGACTATCTTTTATTGGAGTTAACTTGTTTAACTGCCAATATTTCACCCATTGCGATCTTTCCTCTTGGTTCTCCCACCAAGACAAGTCAAAATTAGGACTTTCAATCCAATCCAATATTTTTTCTTGGTCTTCTTTTGGTAAGTCGCCAAAATACTTTTTAGCTAAGAAAACATATTCATAATCTTCGTGACGACTAGAATTGCTAAAACGCTTCTGATTAACTAATCTCTCAGTGAGAAGATGACGGTTAGTGTCTGGATACTTATGAATCAGGTAAAGCGCAATGCGATGAAAGATTCGCCAGTGCCATTTTTCCAGCATTAGGATTAGCGCTCGCATCTTTGCTCGATCACTTTCTACAATCTGCTCTGCTGCATCCCGGACTGCAATTGTCAAAAGTTCTTTGACTTCATAAGGATGGTCGTTTCGGGGATGCTTCTCAATTACGGGTCGCCAGTAAATTGACCCATCATCCCAGATAGAGGAGTCTTCTTGTTGTTCCTCTCCTTCTCCAGGGTATTGAGAAAACTTAACTGCATCAGAGAGCAGGTAACCAAGCATCTCTAGCGCGGATTCGCCCACTATTGTCACCAACTCCGGTACGTACTTTTTGAGAATCTGTTCGTATTCCCAGTTATATGACCTGTTATCAAAATGTGTTCGCGGTTTAGGACGGGGACGATAAACTTGGTCTTCGTTCGTTTTCCCATTTTGCATACTAGAGTCTGGCATAACTGCCAGTAGTGACCGAGCTAGTTCGAGTGCTTTCTTAACTTGACCTCCCTTAGCAAGATGCACGATAAGAGCGCCAACTTTGTCTGGCAGAAGAGCAAATGATGAGTAAGGGGACTCGATCCAAGTCTTAACTTTAGCAACCATTTTCACCGCTTCTTCAGGAGGCATCTGAAGCGCAGCTTCAACAAAATCTCTGTGAATTCTGGGATTTTCGGTTTCTGTATGAATGGCAATTTCTAAAACTGCTTTCGGTTCGTGTTGAGCCATTCGCGCTAGATAACTCGACTCAGCCCAAGCTGGGAAGCTGACAGTACCCTCGCTGGAATCACGAATGGCTTGGGGAGGATTTTTAAAGACATCTCTTTTCTTTAATGGGGAAATCCACTTAGGATTTTGGAGATGGTTGAAAAAGTAAGAGCTTTGCTGAGGGTGAACAATCAGGGCTATGGCTTTCTCAACTTGTTCAGGAGTTGGTGTCTTCCAAGATTTCATCGAGTTCATCTGTAGTGCTATAGAAACTTCGAGCCAATGGGCTAAGAAACGACTCGAACAATTCAAATCTAGACAGGAGTTCCTGCTCATCGTAGTCGGCATCGACTGTACCATTATCGTGTGCTTTCTTTGCAAGCCAATTCGTGAGATCTTTCCATTGCTTTGCTATGGGAAACAGCCTGTCGGGATAAGGCTGATTGTCAGGAATACACTTTTCAAAAAAGTGAATTGCTCTGCGTTCAAGTGTGGAACTTTTCTCCATATGTTCTTTGAGCATTTCTGCAATGGGAAGAAAAAGCTCACGGGGTATCATAATGTCAGGCAAGGAGGAAGGGAGGCTGTCCTCAGAACTAATTCCAGAGTTGGGAAGTGTTCCATCTAAATTAAAACCACTTTTCTTCCAAATATCTGCAATTTTGTTCACTTCTTTGACATAATCCACTCGACTACCCTTTTTATCAAGTACGACCACACGATCAGGTAATCGATTGCAGATTTCACGAAGACAATGAGCAACAAGTCGAACCCGACCGGGAAGCTGGATTTCAAATGTTAAACTCACTGCACTCTCATATAACTCTGCTAAAGACGGAGACTGTTCGTGCAACCAAGCACGTATTTCTCGACGGGCTGTTGTCCAGCAAGCTGGCATTACTGGAGGGATATCAGCTAGGTCAGAGGAAAGCTGTTTAGGATTGAGTTCCACAAATTTGGTATTAACAATCAGCCAAACTGGTCATTTCCTCTAATTTTAGCTACGTGACAATGCTAACTACCACAGCATTTTGCATTTCTCTGTCCGTTCTTAACTTTTAATTATGAATGATTCAGGATTATCAACCGTCGATCATCAAATCCTACTTCCTCATGGTCTAACCCTTTCCGATGAATCTCTCACAAAACTATGTCAACACTGGCAAATCGTAGAACTTTCTCTCTTTGGCTCAATTTTGAGAGAAGACTTTAATGCCGATAGCGACATTGATGTATTAGTGAAATTTTCAGAATCAGCCAGAATCACATTTTTCGACCTCGATATAATTGAACAACAACTGAGCCAACTGTTTCATCGCCCTGTTGATGTCGTCACCAAGCAAGCAATCGAACAAAGCCATAACCCTATACGGCGCAAGAATATATTGGACAATTCCAAGTTGATTTATGAACAGAGATGAAATTATTCTCGACTTGATTAGAGCTAGCAGCTTAATTACTGTTTCAAAAACAACTGAAGTTCAACTAAACTACCCTCCAAACCGTTCCAACAATTCCTTACGAGAAAGGGTAAGCAGTAAGTAAGTCAAATCTTCTGAGGCTAACTGTAACATCAGTGCGATCGCACCCGACAATTCCTCATCAAGTTCACCAAATCGCACTCTGAGAAAGTTTTCAACCTTTTTTTGCCTACCTTCTTGTAAAGCCTCTTCCCGCCGAGACACATCCCCAAACCAAACTAACAATTCCTCACGAGAAAGGTTAAACAGCAGGCGAGTCAAATCCTCTGGTGGTAACTGTAACATGGGTGCTACGGCACCCGATAATTCCTCATCAAGTTCGCCAAAGCGCACACAAAGAATGCTTTCCACCATCTGCCGCCGCTCTTCCAACCTGCCTTCTTGCCTGCCCTCTTGCCTGCCTTCTTGCCTGCCTTCCTGTAACGTTTCTTCCCGCCAACGCTGATAAGCTGGTGATAAGTTCATAAGTAACTCCCTATCCTCTTCACTTAAATTTTCGCTCCTTACCACATTGATGCGCCAATTCGCTAAAAGCTCTAGAATGTTGCCTCGTAGAGGATGCCCCTCTGGAAGTGCTGCTAATTCATTAACTGCCTGCTGTTGAGTTGCACCACGTCCCAAAAGCCTTAGCCAGAGAGTATCTTCCGTTACAGGTAACTGATTAATCGCTACCAGCGCCGTCTTGAAGAACTCCGGCAAAAAATAAACCCCGTCGTCCCAGTTTCCAGACTCGTCTAATTTCGCGCCAAATCCACCCAGTAGTCTTGCCGAACAGGAGGGTGCTAGAATCCACAAACGCGGCCAGTCGGCTTCTAGAAAAGAATTTCCTTCTCTTCTGGCTCTACGCCGCAGTTCAGCTTGTAGAGAATTCAACTTGCTGAGGCAGTCGAGAACTTCTACTGGACTGGGTGCATTTCGGAAAGGCTCCAATAGACAAGCCGTTGCTGCCATTTGACCGAGTAAACCCAGATTCTGAGGTTCTGTAGCAGGCGTTGGTGTTGGCACGAACCAGACATCCACTTGGCGAACTTCCGGTGAGACTTCGCGACTGGTTTCTACTTGACCTAGAGGTGCTAATAATTCTTCTAGGTATTGCTTGGCGAATTGGTCATGAGGCTGTCGCGTCATGCGATTTGGGATTTTAGAGGATTGGGTTTTATTCTCTCCAAATTTGTGTCACTTTATTGCCATACCCCTACAAAAATGTGTATTCCACTCCATTTAGAACCGCTATAACTATGACCTTAAAACAATTGTCTAAGAGTGAGCGATGCGATCGCTTGCTTTGATACTCGACGATGAATGGAAGAGCATGGCAGGGCACGACATTGTCGTATCCCTACAAAATTATTCCTCAATCCGCTAGGTTGGGAAGCTCTAATCTCTACTGCAATTGTCTGGGTTATGCGCCGCAAACAAAAGAAATCAGTATAATAAATGACTCTCATCGCTCCCTTGCGCTAGAGTCATTAAGAACCAGGCATATCACCAGACTGTCCATGAGCGGATACCTAGACGCATCTACCTATCCTGATGCCACCAACGGTGCTAATTCTTCCCTTCGCGCTACAGAAAAGGCGTTGCAAGTGGCTGCCGAAAATGCAGACTATCGGACAGTCGATCGCAAAAAGCTGACACCAATGATGCAGCACTTTGTGGAGGTGAAGGAGCAGTATCCCCATGCTATGCTGCTGTACCGAGTCGGGGACTTTTACGAAACCTTCTTTCAGGATGCCCGTAGACTCGCAGAAGAACTGGAACTCGTTTTAACCAGCAAGGAGTCGGGGAAGGGAGTTGGGCGAGTGCCGATGACAGGGGTTCCCCACCACGCCTTAGACCGCTACTGCACCATGTTAGTAGAAAAAGGATTTGCGATCGCAATTTGTGACCAAGTCGAAGATGCCGCCGTCGCTGCCAAAGAAGGGCGTCAGGTGCGCCGTGAAGTCACACAAATTCTTACCCCCGGCACCTTACTCGAAGAGGGGATGCTCAATGCGCGTCGTAACAACTTCCTTGCGGCTGTCGTCATGGCGGGAAATCATTGGGGTTTGGCTTATGCCGACATCTCCACCGGTGAATTTCTCACCACGCAATCAACCGATTTAGAACTCCTCACCCAAGAACTGATGCGCTTGCAACCGGCAGAAGTGTTGCTTCCCACCAATGCCCCTGATTTAATCAGTATGTTGCGGCCGGGGGAAAAGTCGTCCCATCTACCCGAATGCTTACCGAACTCATTTTGCTACACCTTTCGTCCCCAAACTCCCTTTTTACCAGGAGAAGCGAGACAGCGAGTACTCGAACGGTTTAAAGTGCGATCGCTCGAAGGCATGGGTTGCGAGCACCTATCCCTAGGCGTTCGGGCGGCTGGGGGGTTGTTGGAATATCTCGAAGACACTCAAAAAGAAAATTACGTCGCCCTCCAACCCTTACGCACCTATACCCTTGCCGATTACCTAATTCTCGACCATCAAACCCGTCGTAACTTAGAAATTACAGCTACAGTTCGGGATAATACCTTTTTTGGCTCCTTGCTGTGGGCTTTAGACAGAACCAGTACATCGATGGGAGGTAGAGCCCTGCGTCGCTGGCTGTTGCAACCCCTATTAGATATTAAAGGAATTCGGGCCCGTCACGATACCATTCAAGAATTAGAAGAAAATCCTGGACTGCGCGAGGACTTGCGGCAACTGTTGCGCGGGATGTATGACTTAGATCGATTAACCGGCCGTGCCAGTTCGGGTAAAGCCAATGCACGAGACTTAGTTGCCCTTGCCGACTCCCTGTTGAAATTGCCGGAACTAGCGGAATTAGCAGCTTATGGCTCTACTCCTTACCTCCGAGCCTTGCAAAAAGTGCCCCCAGAATTGGAACAGTTAGGGCAAAAACTCCGCGCCCATTTGGTTGAATCACCCCCCTTACATTTAATGGAGGGGAACTTGATTCGAGCCGGTATCAATCCTCAACTCGATGAAATGCGAGCAACGGCAGAGGAAGATCAACGGTGGATTGCCAACTTGGAAGTGACAGAACGAGAACGCACAGGCATTCCCACTCTAAAAGTCGGGTTTAACAAAACCTTTGGTTACTACATTAGTATCACTCGCAGTAAAGCTGATCAAGTTCCGCTCAATTACATCCGCAAGCAAACCTTAACCAATGAAGAACGCTACATTACACCCGAATTAAAGGAACGGGAAGCCCGAATTCTTTCGGCACGGGAGGATTTGAACCGCTTGGAATACGAAATTTTTGTGGAGTTACGAACTCAAGTCGGGGCACTCGCCGAAGAAATTCGCAATGTATCGCGGGCGGTGGCAGCAATTGATGTCTTGTGCGGTTTAGCCGAGGTAGCGGTTCAGCAGGGTTATTGCCGTCCCACTATGGTGGAGGGGCGAGAAATTACGATTATTGATGGCCGTCATCCGGTGGTAGAACAATCCATCCCCACTGGGTTTTTTGTACCCAATTCGGCGTATTTGGGGCAAGGAGGGTTGAAGGTTGAAGATGCGGAAGAGGAGTTGAAGGTTGGAAAGTTGTTAGCGAAGCGGGGCGTAGCCCAGGTTGAAAGTTCGGAAAACCACCTACCTTTCGGCAACACCCATAACGAACAACCTGCCAACCTTCAACCTTCAAACCTGCAACCTCAAAACCTGCAACTTTCAACCCCCACTCCCTACCCGGATTTAATTATTTTGACCGGCCCCAATGCGAGTGGAAAGAGTTGTTATTTGCGGCAGGTGGGGTTGATTCAGTTGATGGCGCAAACGGGGAGTTTTGTGCCAGCGTCGTCAGCAACATTAGGAATTTGCGATCGCATTTTTACTCGGGTGGGTGCGGTAGATGACTTAGCAACCGGTCAATCTACATTTATGGTAGAGATGAATGAAACAGCCAATATCCTCAACCACGCCACCGCTAAATCTTTGGTACTCCTTGATGAAATTGGACGCGGTACGGCAACCTTTGATGGACTTTCTATTGCTTGGGCAGTGGCGGAATATCTCGCAACAGAAATTCAGGCGCGAACAATTTTTGCCACTCACTACCACGAACTCAATGAACTCGCCTCACTACTATCCAATGTGGCAAATTATCAGGTTACAGTCAAAGAGTTAGAAGACCAAATCATCTTTTTGCACCAAGTTCAACCGGGTGGTGCAGATAAATCTTACGGCATTGAAGCAGGGCGTTTAGCGGGTTTACCTGCACCTGTGATTCAACGGGCAAAGCAGGTGATGACGCAAATTGAAAAACACAGCAAAATAGCTGTAGGGTTGCGTACAGGCATTTAGAAAACAAGGCAACAATTAGATCAATGCAAAATCTTTTAGTTTCATTGTTCGTGCTGGGGCTAACGGGTATTGCCCTGGTCTCAAATTCTTCTGTTTTTGCTCAGTCGAATTCACCGATTAAATTTGTGGATATCGCCAACGATATTTATGTCAAAGAAATTGAGCAGGCAGTGAAAATGGGGATTGTGGCTGGTTTTCCCAATAGCCAATTTCGTCCTCAAGATCCCCTCACCCGCGAACAACTGCTGTCGATTGTTGTAGAGGCTATGCCTCAAGTGCCTTTAGAAGATGTGAATCGAGGCAATCAGGGTACGAAACCTACATTACCCGCAATACCAGCGCAAGTAACAACCAATCCATTTCCTGATGTTGATAAAGCACGGTGGAGTGCTAGCAAAATTCAGTATGCGCGGAATTTAGGGCTAATTCGTGGCTACACCGATGGCACCTTTCGCCCAACGCGGCCTGTAACTCGTGCTGAATTGGTGGTGATACTGCAAGCAGTTGATCGTTACCTGATTCAGTTGCGAGGCAACTGGGATGGGCGCGAACAGTTTTCACTCCCTGAACCACTGCCCTTTTCCGACATTCAAGGACATTGGGCACGCGAAACAATTCGGCAAATGTCGGCGAACTGTCAAACAGGACGGGTGGCAACGTTTTTAAACGAAACTGGAACCAAGTTTGCACCGGATACAACGGCACGACGGAACTATGCAGCGGCGGCAACTGTGCGTGAGATTCAGTGCCTCAGTATTCCAATGCGTCCCCCTTCGTAAGTGAATCAACCCAACTTATACCCAATCCGTTGTAACAAGTAGAGAGTGGAATTATATAGATCTAAACGGATTAAAGGTCTTACCTAGAAAATAAAACAAGGGAGGAAGCTGCATAGGCGGAAAATCTTTTTTATAAAAGATGTAATTGTTTTTAGTTCCCACTAAATAAGCTGGTTCTCCATTTTTGATGACCTCTATAGCGTAGTAAGTCAGGTCTTCTCCTAACTGAAAAATATCACAAACTTTATAAAAATTTGATTCAATCATTCCTCGATGAACCAAATGAGCCACAAAGGCTTCAGCTTTCTGATTATTTACCTGTCCGTAGGTTTCTTTATAATCTATAAAAAAAAACTGGATATACCAGCCAACATAACAATAAATTAAGTCTTCCGGAGTTAACGCCTTCCAATCATCAACAGCAACAAAACTCCAGGTTTTAGGGCCAGTAATTCCAATCCCTTCAAAGCCATTCTTCATCCTGTACTTAACCAGGAAAATTTTAATGGGATAGCCTTCACAAGGCCAACTAATGTCTCGCTCATAAATCACTTGTTGCTTGACTGGTTTCTCACCAAATTCTTGAGAATGAGATAACCATTCAGCCATTTGATGTAATGCCCATTGCCAATTTTTTTGTTGTTTCACAGCGTCCTTTCGCCGTTATTGAAATTATTCTTTTACTATTGTAGTATTCATGTAATATAATAACCAGGAGAAATAAAGATGATTGTTCAATTCTCTTCTGCTATAGCACTTCTCCCCTGGATTGCCAGTAAATTTTATTAACTCCTCTGAATGTTTACACCAACTCAACTGTGTTGCTACTGTTGCTGATTCCTTTGCTGTCCTACAGTAGAATGACCCTCGATTCCGTAAAGATAACTAATTTTAAAATAGAGAACTCCTGAACGGAGAAAAGGGGAAGAAGAGAAGAAGGATTTTTATCTGTGAGGAAAGGGGCAGACGGAAGTAGAAAAGGTCAATAATCAAACCTTCCCTATTTTTCCTTTTCCCTTTGTCTCTTACCGAGCGAGTGCAAAATTGATGCACCATAAATTACAAGCAGATTGCTGGGGAAAAATGAATGATGATTTACTGAAAACGAAACTTTCTTGATATAGAAAAAGGCTCAAAGGCAGAAGGCAAAAGGCAGTTGGCGTAGCATAGCCGCTAGGGCATAGAAAAGAGGGCTTTAGGCTATTGATATTTGCTTACATACCTGCATTTATTGGTGCCTACCTACTTAATAACTAATAGACTTCTTGCTCCAAGTCAGGGTAAGGGGAAAGGGATTATATTTGACTTGATCGTCATCATTTTTGAACGCTTTGTTACTTTTGCAAGAGACCCCCATGAACTGGCGTTCACGAACCTTGCGATGAAAATCAATCTCTCCTGAATTCTGCCTCCTGACTCCTGACTTCTATTTTCAAGACAGGTCTAATGTCAATAACCCATGACTAATGACCAATGACTAACGATACCATCGCCTCCGCCGTTCCTCTTCCTGCTTGCCAACAATCAGGACGTTTCCCTGCTCATCACACACTCCGGCTTTACTGACGCCATGAACGGTAATCTTGTTGCCGCAGATGGTTCGGCTATATTGTTCGTGATGATGCCCATGGACAACAGTAGAAACACTCAGCGCTTGAGCTAAATCATCGAGTTCCCTGAATCCATAGCGATGACAGGAAGGCGCTTCATGAGTGACTAAAATATCAGCCTGTTTGTTCCAGAGGGTTTCATAGGTTTGCCAAAAGATGCTCACATGATGCTTGCGAGGGATGCCATCACGCCAAAGCTGTTGTTTCCTGCAAGTGCGTAATAGATCTTTTGGGGTGCGGAATTTGGGTTGAGCGGGTGGCATCCAGATTTTTTCGCGGAATACACCTCCCAATCCAGCGATGCGTTTGCCATCAATTTCTACAACACGGCCGTGCAAATTACGATCGCGCAATTGGGATTTGAACAAATGATCATACCAACAATCGTGATCGGCATCGTGATTTCCAGGAATAAACCAAACTTCCGTTTTGTCGATGATGGTTGAGAGCACTTGCTCCAGAGGCTGCTCTAAATCGCAATCTCCTAGCAAAACTACCGCTTGAGGTGCATAAATCTCCACAGCGCTAATTACCGCTTTAAAATCACCATGGGGGTCTCCGCAAAAAAGAATCATCACCAATTATGAATTATGAATTATGAAGTATAAAAAACTTT
>CBKWLJ010000215.1:0-14803 GCA_966675205.1 uncultured bacterium | reverse complement strand
GAAACACTCGCATCTAAAGATGATTTAACTACAGATACAGGGTCTGCGATCGCAACGAGTCGTTTAATGCTACTGCCTTTAGTCCACAGCCCCTCGAAAGCTACCAATAATTCCGTGTCACCTCAAGAGCTATCTGTACAGGGTTTTCACCCGCGTTGGTTGCCGTGAAGGGTGACTATACCGAATCAGTTGAAATGAACACACAACGGGTGAGGGCACAGCAAGGCTTTAGCCCCTACAGATATGATGTGCAATCCAGCAGATTTGATATGAGAGAGCTTTTTAGTAGGGTGGGTACTGTCTGTCACAACTTGAAACGCTCATTTCATCGTTTGTGTGCCCACCCGAAGGGTTTCGAGAATGAAGATTTAAACCTATCTGGGTAGATATCTGTCCTGTGCTAGCTTGGACTGACTCATCCCATAAATTTTCCATTCTTTAGATAGATGCATCAGCCCAAAGTGACATTAAACCAAGCTGTTGATTCAGCTAAATTTCTACTGAATGTTGCGGCTGGGGGTGCATCAATCGCTACGATTCTCGGTTTTGCTGGAAGTCTGTGGTGGGTTTTCGAGCTTTTGGAGCATCCTAGACCCCAATACTGTCTCATTTTAGTGATTGCGATCGTCGTTGGCGGCATTTCTCGGCAAGCTTGGAGTTTTGCGTGGTGTTTGCCGTTACTGCTTAATCTTGCTCTGATCGTGCCACTGTTTTTTACATCTGCTCAAGGTACCCGCATGGCTCAGGCTTTCCCCTCAGAAGGTGATACATTGCGGATTATACACGTCACCCTAGATAACGAGAATCCTGACACAACTCCCGCTATAAAGTACATAGAATCCCAAGATGTCGATCTAATTCTGTTACTGGAAGTCAAGCCAAAATCGCTGAATAACCTAAAATCCTCTCTCTCCCGTTACCGGGTGGTGGCATCTGAACCGCGAGAGAACTCCCATGGTAGTGCGATGCTTGTGCCGATTCAACCCTCAAAGCCAATTAAGGTACTAGCAACGCAAATCGTTAATCTGCCAGAGGGTTCAGAACGTCCCATGCTCGAAGCAACAATCCAATGGGGAGGAAAAGAAGTTGCAATTTTGAGCATACAACTAACTCGTCCCCAGAATGTCGGCACCTCAGCCTTTCAAAAGGTGGAATTCGATGCTGTTGCTGATTGGAGCATTCGTCAGCAAAAAGAAGGTAAGCGTGAGGTAATAGCGATCGGTGATTTTAATAGTACCCCGTGGTCAGGTCGGTTTCGCGAGTTTCTACATCAGACTCATCTTCGCAACTCACAACGAGGGTTTGGGCTTCAACCGACTTGGCACGCTATTTTACCCCCTCCACTCATGATTGCGATCGACCATTGTTTGCATAGTCAGTCAATTACCACCGTCAATCGTGCAACTGGCTCCAATATGGGCTCTGATCATTTGCCGATTTTCGTGGAATTGCGAAGAGTTTAGAGCAAGCACTCAAACTAAAAAAATCTTCTTAAGGTTGCTGGAGCTTAATAATCCCGGCGCAGCCAGAAACGAAATCCCACGTCTAAAAGGACGTGGGATTGTAAAGATATGTTGCTTGGTTTAATAAAGACGCTATCCTAAGCAGGACTTTTGGATAAATCTACTGGTTTCTCAATTGAATTGTTCTCAAGTTAAGGTCTTGAAGAGGTCTGGAATTGACTTGATACAGGTTTGTAAAAGCGTCAATCTGTGCTTGAGAGGCTGTAATGGGATTCCTTAAAACAATCCACTTGACTCCTTCACTACAAGGTGGGGTTGTTAGAGAACCTTCATAGCCGTAGTAAGACCTATTAGCTGGTAGAAAATTACTAGCATTGATAGTACCAATGGCCGTATTGATTCCTTCCTGTAGGGGCATATTAGCCAAAACAGTTATGGCAGCTCAATAAAGGGGGATTTAAGGCGCGTTCGCTACTGCTTTTCCAAACGTACCACTGGTAGCCAGTAGGTAGTGGATGGCGTTTGGCTCGAAGTCGGAAAGGAAGCGATCGCAAACACCACACATAATCCCAACGGAAACAGCAGTGAAAATAGCAGGAATTGTCGCATTTAGCCCAAAATTCTTGTGATCGCGCTTCTATAACGCTTGTCAGGCTCTGGTGCAGGCAGTGTCAAAAATGAGAGGCAGTAGACAAAGCTTAATCGCTGATTGCGATTGTGTCTGCCATAATGCTAGAGCAACTAATTGACGCTCTACTAATCACTGCGTCAATTAGCCCTCTATCGTTTGCCCTAGCGTGAGAGAGCGCTGGGGTTTCCTTGTTTATAACCCTGAGAAAATTTTAAGCTTTATTGGGACAATTTACTAGCAACAGCCGTTTTTCTCCTTGATACGGTTTGCAAACAGGTTGTTGAGACTTTGGATAACTAAGGGAGTGGCACTGAGGATAATCAACCCTGACACGAATAGGCTAATTACGCCATCGACCCAGATCCAATTCAGCGCCCAAACCGCGATCGCAGCTAAAATTACTCCTATTGAACTTACCGCATCAGCAAGAACGTGTAGAAAAGCTCCCTTAATATTCAGGTCATGATGGCTATCCTTATGTAGTAAGACCAGATTGACACTGTTGACCCCAAACCCCACACTCGCTGTGGCTAACATGGGCAAACTGAGAATTTCCACTGGGGGAGACTGAAGACGGTCAATGGCTTCCCAACCAATCCAAAGTGCGATCGCTAATAATCCTACTCCATTAACCAGGGCTGCCAGTACTTCAACCCAATGATTTCCTGACACTAAGTTACCACCAGAATTGCGCCTCTGAGCTATCCAACTTGCCAGCAATGCCAAAACCAACGCCAAACAGTCTGATGCTAGATGGCCTGAATCAGCCAAAAGAGCCAGACTGTGACTAAATAGCCCAACCGCTAGCTCTGCCACAGCGAAGCTGCCAATCAGAGCGAGTGCGATGATGAGTAACTTCACTTTTTTCCCTTGTTGGGGCAATGAACTGGTAGGAACGGTGTGATGGGTACAAGACGCAGAGTGATAATGCATTGTGAGGTAACGGGGCAGTCGGAGTTTATGAACGGCCTGAATATTTTGACATGACTGCAAAGGTTTTAAAGATGTTTCACTCACCCTACATCCTTGCTTCACACTCATCTTCCCGTTAACACCGCCGTTGCATTCTCCCTACTCAATTGGAAGGTAGGAATTGGAATTTTACCCACTACCTAAATTATCCCACGACGCTCAGTACGTGGGATTTCTGGTTAGTGGACAGCCAGGCTTTTGTGCTTTTTGACTTCTCCTAAAATCCTACAAAGTTGTAACCAACACCGATTAATAGTCCCACAGCGGTGTTATCAAAAGCCGTCAAATTTATGGCAGCCGTTGCCGTAAATTGGGGGCTCAAAGGAACATCTACGCCTGCAGTCGCGAGGAAATCAACAGCACTATCATCACCGATAGAGATAGCTGCTCCTGCTCCAATATAAGGAGCCACACTCAATCTAAATTCCTCCACGTCCTCTACTGCTCGCGGTACAAAATCGACCGTTAACGGAAGCAGAATCGTGGGATCGTCATTAATAAATACACTGGGTCGCACTGAAAAAGATCGTGTTAACCCAATTTTGCTAATAGCAGCAAAGCTCCCTTCACCAACCGCCGTATCACCTTCACCTAAACCAATGTTGCCAGCAATTCCGATATAACTAGAACCAGAACGAGTCGCTCTACCGGGCGAAACATCAAGTTCTTGTGCAACAGTTCTCGGTGCGGTTTCGTTTTGTGCTGTTGTAACTGATGTAGTCCTATCTGCTTGAGCTACAGCAGGATCTATAGTTTCAGAGGGCTGATTTTTCAGAATAGAAGCAGAAGTTAGAGACGTTCCTGGGGTAGGCGTGTTTGTGGAATCAACGGGAATTGGGCTAGTGAGTTGAGCTGTCGTTGTCGCCTCATTGGATTGAGATGCAGTTTCTGGAACATTAATCCTTTGAGCATCTGTGGCAGTGTTTGCCTCAGCATGAGTGGATTCTAAAGTTTTGAACTCATAAGTCTCAGTGACTTCTGGGATAGGTATGCCATTCATCTGCTCAACGCGAGTTGGAGTGGCAATGGGAACCACCGATGACGCCTCATTGAATTGAGATGAAGTTACTGGAGCGCTTACCTTCTGAGCATCTATAGCAGCTTCAGGATAGGTAAACTCTATAGTCTCAGCTTGAGCTGGCAACCCACTCAAAACAACTGTGAGTGTCGTGAGGCTCAGCAAGAAAGAACTACGCATGATCGAAAAGCCTTGTAGATCCGTACCTTAATGAAGACAATAATAAAGATTTTGCCGACAAAATGTTTTATCAAATCTTCAACAGTCATGAAGATTTGATATCAGTCCTGTTTCGTAAAAGCATAAAGCTAGATGCTCTATAAAACTTCCATCTAAGGTGTGTTCCAATATGGTCTAAATTGTGCTGATCAGCACAAAAAACTTTTTGCTTTGTTATTAGTTAAGTGTTCGGATAGTAGGGAGGAAATCGTAGCACGCTGAATGGTAAGAGAGACTCAGAGCGAGTAAGAAGTAGTTAGGAGGAGATTCGTGTCCTAAACGAAAAGCCTAGAAATAGGAATCAAGATGCATGAGCGGTTCGGTCTAAGTCTACTATTGTGTTAATCAAAAATTATTGAGTAATCCTATAAAGATGATTATTATTGATAGTTGGGACAAAAGCAAGATATAAGCTTTTTAATAGTTAATCTCAATTAGAATAAATGAGTATAAACTGACTGAAAAAAGCGATCGCTAAAATCAGAGGAGTTCTCAGCGCAGGAGAGTCAGCTTGTAATCGATTTTGAGAAACTGTGGAGAAGCTGTCGCCACCTACAGCTAGATAAAGACCAACGGTTTATCCTTCAATGGGGCAAACGCCTCAGCATCAAAACGGTACAAACTTGCCGGACGTCCAGCTTTCCGCGATACTTTAAGACCTGTGTCAGCAAGGAAACCCAGTTTCAAAAGACGAGCCCGAAAATTGGAATAATCGGCAAAGTTTTCGCCTAAAACCGTTGTATAGAGCTGATACAGGTCACTTAACGTAAACAATTCCGGCAGTACATCAAAGGCAATAGGGCTGTACTCCAACTTGTTACGCAAACGCCGATAACCATACTTCAAAATTTCATGATGGTCAAAAGCCAGTGGCGGCACTTGTGCAATCGGATACCAGGCAATACCACTAACGCCATCAGCAATTAATTCTGCTTCTTCAAACCGCACTAGAGCAAAGTAACTCACGGATAGGTAACGGACACCAAAACTGGTGGGGGATTCGCGGGGATCGCGACCTGGGCCTCCAAAGGTGTAGAGTTGCTCCAAGTACAAGTTCCTGACTCGGATTTTTTCTGCCAAAATCCTGTTAGCGGCATCTTCTAGCGATTCTCCGTTGCGTACTAGTGTCCCTGGCAAACTCCACTGCCCCAAAAAAGGCTCATCCTGACGCATGACTAACAGCACCAGTAAACGGTTTTGCTGAGTATCGACAGAAAAAATAACGTTATCGACTCCGACTTTAAAGTCGGCTAGTGGTTTTTTCTTTACCTGCTTGGTGCCGCGTCCTGGCATGCGTACAACTGTTCTCGGTGAATGTAGTCCTCAATGGGAGGCGTTACAGCTTTTGTGTCTCCATTCTCACGATACGCTGTAGAGGAAACGGCTGGTGCTTGAAGGTCTGCGATCGCAATTTTGGCTCCTAGTCTCCTCAACTCCTCTATACCCACGTCGTCTATAAAATATCCGGGACGCGGTACTATCAACAACTCTACTTGTTTTAACAACTGATCGATTTGATACCAACGCGGCATCTGACTGACCAAATCAGACCCAATAACGAGTGTAAAGGTTACTTGTGATCCCCAATGCGATCGCGCTTTTTCAACCGTTTCCAAGGTTCTGGGACTGCTGAGGGATTGATATAAACTGATGTTCTGTAAAGGGGGTTCGATTTCCTCTATCAGTAACCGTAACATCGTCGAGCGATGTTCTAAGGGGGTTTGGTGAGACTTAAAAGGGTTATCTGAAGCCCAAACTGCTACATGGTCAAAGCGATGAGATAACCATTTGAGAATGGCTTGGTGGGCGGCAGTAGGTGGATCGGCGCTAGTACCAAATAAAGCGATGTTAACCATAGTAATTAGTAATTAGTTATTGGTCATTAGTGATGAGTCACTCGTCATTAGTCATTGGTTATAGGAGTTGAAGGTTACCAAATTGTTAGCGTAGCGGAGCTTAGCCTAGGTTGAAAGGTTTAATCATTAACCTGTTAGCAACATTCATCCGTTCAGGAGGCTTCTAACTCTGCTTGTCTTCGCTGCGTTTTCTCAGTGAGTTGCTGTAAACCTTGAGAGATTGTCACGGGTAGGGGCGTTGGGGCTTCGAGTTGGCGCGTTTTACTAGGAAGCATTGCAACAGAAGTAGTTGTTCGTTTTTTGATGTCGTCTAAAGGCTCTGGTGGATTGACTCGTTGACCTTGTTTCATGACCAATTGCAACAAAGGTTGATCATTTTCTGGAGATGATTCGGATGCCAGTGCCAATCGATCTTGAATGATTTTTCCCTCAACAATTTGGCGATAAATTTGCTTTCGTCCCGGATAAGTCACTTTGCTACTGGACTGCTTCATGGTGGCAATGCCATCAATTTCGACTAGTTTATACACTCCATTCACTGGTGTACCAGTAACGAGTTGTGTTCCCAGTCCATAGCCGTCGATGCAGGCTTCAGCTTTTTTGAGTTGGGCAATTTGATATTCATCCAAATCTCCACTGGCAAAGATGGGAGTATGGGGAAGAAGCGATCGCACTTTTTTAGATAAAGTTGCTAAATCTCCAGAATCTAGGCGTACCCCACAAACTTGGATTTCTCCAGCTTTTTCTCGTTGTGCCAATCGTTGGGCTGCTGCGACGGTATCGTAGGTATCGATTAATAAGGCGGATTGGGGAAAATAGCGATAAAACGCACTAAAAGCATCTTGTTCACTGCCTTCGATCGCTGCGATCGCCATTACCAACGCATGAGCCATCGTACCACTGGGTTTACGCCCCAGTTTCAGTGCTGCCAGCACATTTGAGGTCGAGTCCAGCCCTGCCGCTAAAGCCGCGCGTGCTGCCCAAACAGACGCTTGGGGACTAAAGGCCCGCCTTGTCCCAAACTCTAGTAATTTAGCATCTGTTCCCGCCACATCTCGCATTCGGGCTGCCCGTGTGGCTACCAAAGTTTGATAGTTAATGGTATTCAAAATATAAGTTTCCACGATTTGCGCCTGCCACAGAGGAGCGTCCACCCGCAACAGTGGCTCATTGGCAAAAATCGCTGTTCCTTCTGGTACCGCCCACACATCACCTGTAAAACGCCCTTGTGCAAGCAGCGACCAAAATTGCTGGGGTGCGCCCTCAAAAATTCCCGTTGCCTGCAAAGCTTTTAACTGGCGTTCTGTGAAATGAAATTTTTCCAGGTAGTCTAATGCCTGCGCTAGCCCCATGGCAATCAGGTAGCCAAAACCTTGGGGTAAATGCCGCACAAATAGCTCAAAGGAGGCTAATTGTGACGCTAAACCTTCACCTGTATAGCAAGCTGCCATGGTCAGTTGGTAAAGGTCAGTCAAGAGGCTGTAGTCTTCAGCGCTGATGGTGAGTTCCTGGTCTTCGAGGTTCATCGTTGCAGGAAGGTTCGTTTGGTGCTAATCGACCCTGTCAAGGCAAACTTTCATTAGCCTGGAAGGAATTTATTGAATTAATTATAGTAAAATTTACCAAAAATAACTGACGTTTGCCCAGGTTAATCTCTTCAGAGCCGCCGTCAAAAATAAGTCTGGATAGAGAGTGTAGCTTTTGCACTAGAAAGATTTACTCATAATTTTTGAGATTGTACAAAAATCTTAATAGTTTTTTGACTAAAAAACCAGCTTCGGACAGCGATCGCCAAATTCAGGGTTGTTTAATTTAGAAGGTAGATGGTAGGGGGCAGGAGGCACAAGGGAAGAAAACGCTGTCTGGAGCGGCTTTATGGTGCAACGCAACACAAGTTTTCTACCACTTAAATACAAGTAAAGCTTGCTCCCCGTACCGATCTAATTCCAACATTGTTTACGCAAGAGACAACAAACTTAAAAAAAATTATCGATTTGCCCAAAAATTATGTTTTTTACTCGTTGCTAAGAAAAGTATTGCAAACCCAAGCAAAAATATATTGCGACTTCGCTCCAATTATCGAAAGCTTCCTCATAATCTAAATAGACCTGATAAAAAAATCACTGCTTATCTATTCAGGTCATCACTCAACATATCAGGAGAGTAGTTTTATGGGGATTTACAACCTGTTTAACAGTGTAACCCAGTACATTTCTGAAGCGGTAGTCAGGATTTTTGGTCCGAGTGACGATGCTTATCCTGTCACTGGAGTGCAACCCTTTAGCGGTGAGCCTTTTCACGAAACTAAAAGAACAGATTGGTAGCCATTAACAATAAGTCTTTTTTGCCATATTCCATCAGTCAATTCTCAATAAAGTGATGGAGATTTCATCGACAATTCGTAATTATTAATACTCGCTATCGCGGCGAACAAGCTACGTAATTCGTAATTAAAGATGGGTTAGAGACCCCGACCTAAAAGGTCGTCCACGTTCAGGTAGGGTTTAGATCCTCGGCGAAAACGTTAATTACGAATTATCAATTACGAATTACGAATTTTCAACAAGTTCTCCATCACTTTTTTTAAACTTAGGTTTTATGATTGATTAGAAAACATAGTCATAATAATAAATATAAAACCCCAACTTCTGTGAAAGCCAGGGCTTTTATATTATATTCTAATGTTTCAGTTAGACTTACTAACGTCTACTACCTCTGACCGCTCTGATGGAGAGTTTAGTCTCCCTTTGGTAGTAACAAGGTGAAGGAAGCGACAAAAACTTCACACCGTTTTAGTCCACTGTTGGTTATTTGCACCGTCTGTACATCTGCCGTCGCTCTCCTTCGATGTACAACTATGGGTCACAGCGGTATAACTCCCATCCGGTACAGTTTTTATTCATCACTTCAGACTCACTCAATCATGTCTACTCTTTTGCCTTACAGGCATCAATGAGCATCAACGATTTTGAGTCTGCTGGGCTCATCCCTTTTGACTCCTCTAAAGATAATGCCATGAAAAAGAATGTTCGTTCTTTAAAAGATATAAAGTATTTTTAGGATTTAAGGGTAAAAATGAAACACTCCTGTAACAGTTAAATCTCTCTGAGGCTAGATGAATCTCGGGTTGGCGGTCTGAGCAATAGAAGAATCCCAAAAGGGATCATTTTCAGACCCCTCTCATCTCCACCTACTTACAAAGGAAGTTGTCGAAGTTTATATTGCTTTTGGTTAAACTCTTTTTGTTCTAGTGTTAATAAGTTGTAATTAATCGGCGGTCGCATATCCCACTGGACTTCGGCAAAAATCAGAAGACTTGCTGCCATAACCAGACCTGTGCTGAAAAACTGTAAATTCCCTGTGTAAGGCAAAACGGCAATCCCAGCAAGGTGAATGAGACTCGCAAAGATAAAAGCACGCGATCGCATTCCTACCCCCGTGCAAAAGTAGCCAAAAGCGCTCAACCCTAACCACATGGGACATAGATGCATTAACACTTCTCCCCAGCTAAAGAAGATACTTAGGTCTGTGAGGATAACCCCCCCTAGCATCAGGATGATCCACTTATAGAGTATCCATTGCAGCCGCTCTACTCTGACCCAAAAGTAAGTTAAGCAAGCCATCAAGACTGTGCCGATAAAGGTGAGAACAGTCCAACAAAACGCTTGAATCAACCAGCTAATAGGAGCAAATTGAGCTGTAATAAAAATAATCGCTGAAATTAAACCCCAAAGAATAAAAACTTGGTCAATTCGGGTATAAAAAGCGGAAATTAGCGTTTTATTCCCAATTTCGATGTGAATGCGTAACAACCCTTGACGGTCTTGAAAATCGAGCGATTCTTGCTTAGTCCGGAGAATTGGCTCTGTGGGATTGAAGAAAGTCATCAGGTGCATCTACGAGAATCAGTACTGTGGCGGTATATCAGTCGTTAGCTTGATATATTTACCTATCTTAATAAAATTTTTTATTTCTTTATATAAAATTTTCAATAATAATAGGTTCGTAGCTTGTAGCACTTCATTTAAAGCTGAAACAAGCTGCGATCTGAGGGAATCACACCGTTACTTCCCAGGCGTCATGAGAAATATATAGATTGTTGTAAAACTATGCGGGTAAGTATAGCTCCGCTTAAACTCACAAAACTTCAGCACAATTGCTGAAATTTTACTCAATTATTCAGTACATTTGGCTGAAAACGAACAATGCCTAGGATATCAGCAGTTGCATTTCAACCCATGCTAGTGTTTAAGACACAATAACGATTCCTGATATCTAACGAAAAGGAAACAGTTGATTTAAATAAAATCCCAGCATTGCGCTGCCCAAAGGAACAGTCAGATTATCGATACCCAGTTTAGAGAAGGCTTCTAAGCCTGTAGCGACTAAAGCGATCGCTACGGGTATGAGCCAAGTTTGCCAAACGTTTCCCTGAACAACCAATAGAACCATGCTGCTAACGATATAGCTAGTCAAAGCCATCGTTAAAGAACCTTCCCAGCTTTTTTTCATGCCCCAGAGTTCGTAGCGATGTTGACCAAATTTCTGACCGATAAGTCCAGCTAGCCCATCGCCCCAGGTCATCACTAAAATACCAATAGCGGCGTAGTGGAATTGTTGAATTGGCCAAAACCAGGCAATGAGAACGCCAATACTAACGGCATAGAAGAATGTACCTAAGCTTTTGCGCCCCACACTGTTAATTCCAGGTAGAAAAGGGATGTAATAGGACAAAAGCGCAATGATACTAGCAATGATAGAAGCCGAGATACCCACCCAAGCTGGGATTTGCAGCCACCAAGCTACCAAAATGACATTACCTGCACCAATGTGAACAATCTTACGCGCTAATTCTGAGTTGGTGGCAGTACGTCGATGTAGGGTTTCTGCCAACAGCACAATGGCTCCCAATGCCAGTCCAACAACGGTCATTTGGAGCCATAAATCTCGAGTTGATTCTAGCCAGGGTATAGATTGAAACAAGGACTTATTGAAGCAGCAATTAAAACCTCATCTATCACTGTATCTATATTTTGCTCAAAAAATGAAGATATTCTTAATTTGGTTGATTCGGGGCTATCGAAAGTTTATTTCTCCCCTGTTTCCACCCGTATGCCGCTTTCAGCCAACTTGTTCAAGCTACGCTATCGAGGCCATTGGACGATTTGGGGCATTGCGCGGTGGTTGGTTGGCGATTCGACGAATCTCGCGCTGTCACCCCTTTCACCCAGGGGGTTACGATCCCGTGCCCCCAAAAGCGGTTAGCCCAAAAGAAGAATAAGCTAATCGGCATTCAAGTCTTCAATGTGAGATTGGGAAAGGGGAAAAACTTTTTTCATCCCTTTTCCCTTTTCCCTACCTTAAGAAATACCAATAGCACTAACCAACGTTTGCCAGTTGTCAGCAAATGCGGTCATTAGCTGATGGGTTATGGGCAAGCTATCTACAACGATTCCAGTACATAGAAGCATCATGTAGAGGATGGAATATTTAAACATGGAGCGAGCTACTTGCTTGTCATGGGAATTGTGCAATAGCTGCCATGCTTTTTGGAGAAAAATGCTGCCTAACACTAACGCGATCGCACCATATACTACACCCGATGCTCCCAAGGGGTAAATGAGCAACAGAGAAGCAGGTACAACTAACAGGGTGTAAACCCAAATCTGGCGGGTTGTGGATTCTTCCCCCGCAACCACTGGCAGCATCGGCACGCCAACTTTAGCGTAGTCATCGCGAATCATTAAGGCTAATGCCCAGAAGTGGGGAGGTGTCCACAAAAAGACAAGTGCAAACAGTAACCATGCTGTCCAACTTAATTCACCCGTTACGGCAGCCCAACCCACTAGTGCTGGGATCGCACCTGCTGCACCGCCAATCACAATATTTTGAGTGGTATGGCGTTTAAGGAAATGGGTATAAATCCCCATATAAAAGATGATGCCTGACAATGCTAAAAGCGCTGCCAATACGTTAGCGAATAGGGTGAGTACAGTAAACGAAATAATCGCTAAAGCGATCGCAAAAATCAAGGCATCACGAGATTGCACCTTACCCGAAGGAATCGGGCGATGGCGCGTTCGCAGCATTTCGTAATCAATGTCACGGTCATAAATACAATTAAGCACTTGGGCAGAAGCCGCCGCTAAGGTTCCCCCTACCAGGGTGACTAAAAGCAGCCAAGGGTCTACTTGTCCATCCGATGCCAACCACATCGCCGCTGCCGTCACGATGAGTAGCAGTGGGATAATCCGAGGTTTGGTCAGTTGATAGTAGCTTTGAATAACTTGCAGGAAATTTTCATGTTGACGGGAGACAGTTGTCCCAATCATTACTTCACCAATTCCTTACTTCTTCTTGAAACAATACGCGCACTGTCCTACTCATCAGGAACAATGACGCATTCACCTCTTTAAGAGGTTTAGGTCGTAGAAACCTCTCCAGTCAAAGGCTTCACTTCACTTGTCGTCGCACAGTCTCGCCATGCTAAAACGGTGAAGGCAACCAGCACTCCCAGTAAAGCGGCTCCCACGGCTTGATGGGTAACCGTCAGGGGTTCGACTTGCAGGTGTAATCGGAAGGTAGCAACACCCAAAAGGATTTGCAAAACCACCAATCCACCAGCCATATTAGCTAATTGCCGGAGAGTGGGGTGGAGTGCAGGTGTGCGCCATGCCATAAATACGACCGCTAATGTAGCAACCGTTGCTGGAACTACACCAGCAATATGGCTATTCATTACGGTACACAGTTGAGATAAGCCGAAGCATTGGTGCAGCGCCCAACGGGATGCCACTAATCCCCCCAAGAGACTTTGCAGGTAAACCAGAATTGCGGCTGTTAAACCGACCCAAGGCAACTTACCGACAACCCCCGTACCTTTGTAGGGCAAAAGTGCTGTACCTATGACGAGCAAGGTCGAGAAAAATAGCAGCGCGGTTCCCAGGTGGGCGGTAACGATATCAAACCGAAGCAATTCTGTTACGGTGAGGCCGCCCAAGACGCCTTGGAAAATAATCAGACCGAAGGCGAATGTTGCAGCCCAAGGAAGCCAGTTGGGTAAAGAACGCCGATACCACCACGATAAACCCGCCAGTGCGATCGTGCTGATGCCAATCAAGGCTGCATCCAGACGGTGAAACCACTCCAGAAAAACTTGGAGGTTCATCTGTTGGCTGGGCACCAACTGACCATAGCATAGCGGCCAATCCGGACAGGCGAGACCCGCATTCATCACTCGTGTTGCACTGCCTACAGCCATCAACAGCAGCGTTGCGATCGCGATTTTCCATACGAAGCGGCGAATGCGATCTTTCGGCTGGGATGGCTCCTGCCTGGTAGCCGACCGATAGAGAACTGATTCAGCCATAGCACCAATTGCAAATTTATCTAAAATGAACACAAGAATGAGAGTAGCGGCTCATTTTCAACCTAACATCTGGCTTGATGAAGAATACCGGACTCTCCTTACCACTCTAATGACGCTCTCGTTGGAGCTGATATAGTTTTAGAGATTTTTCACATTGTGATCTGTACCATGAACACTAGATACAACTTTACTTTTTGTTATTTTCAGTGATTATCGGCTCCTATACTTTGTAAAGAGTTTATGGGATTTTGGAAAGATTTATCGAAAAATATTAAATACTTTCTAAAGGAGAATCACCTGTAGCAGCGGTTACTAATGAACTGTCTTATCGTAGTCAATAATGAAGAAGCTATAGCTTCAAACTCCCAATTGACAAATGATGTAGGTAACAGAAGACTTGTAGAAATTACTTATCCCTTTCGAGAGATTGAAATTTAAAGAGGAGAGAGTACCTTAAGGCACAGAGGAGCAATAGTACCAGTGGATAAGGAAGCATCAAGCACTAGGTTAATGCCCGACTGTGTTCTGCTATGCGCTACGCGCAAGCTAAGCTAAGGCTAACCACGTTACAGTGGAATTCTTGAACTGTCCTGGAAAGTAGGGGTGATCTCAGCCCAAGCTCCCATCGCCTGTAATGGATTGGGAGTTTTCAGATGAAAAGCCAAATCAACACGGGCTTTGATTCCACTGCTTTGAACACCAAGTAATGCACTAAAGTCCTACACTAGCGAACACTGTGAACATTCCAAGTCAAATTGCAACCCTGCTAGCGGGTATCGTCCTAACGCTGATCAGTTTGTGGTACGGTCAAAACCACGGTCTACTACCAGTGGCCGCATCAGATGAAGCATCCCAAGTGGACGCATTATTCAACATGATGATGACTATTGCTACAGGTCTGTTCCTACTGGTAGAGGGCACACTGATCCTCGCAGCAATTAGATTTCGCCGTCGCAAAGATGACAACACCGATGGGCCGCCGATTCATGGGAATGTCCCTCTAGAGATTGTTTGGACAGCAATTCCTGCAATCACTGTCTTGATCATCTCCATCTACAGCTTTGAGATTTATAACTCCATGGGTGGACTTGATCCCATGGCTTCTCATGACCATTATGGTGCGAAAGTTGCTCACGCTCATGAGATATCACCTCAAGATCTGGATCAAAATCTCATCGCCCTTGCGCCCAGTAAAGGCTCGATTGCTTTAGGTTTGGGAGCTTCCCCAGAAAATCGAGGCAAAGCCGTCCCCCTCACCGTTAACGTGATGGGACT
>CBKWLJ010000214.1:0-14879 GCA_966675205.1 uncultured bacterium | reverse complement strand
CGCTCTTGAATCTGGCATTTTGGTTTCAGTCCCCTTACGGGGATTAGTTAAGCGGAAAGTTCCTTAGTTCTAGTTCTAAGCCTGGTGAAAAGTCTGGTGAGTTTCAGTCCCCTTACGGGGATTAGTTAAGCGGAAAGGCTAGTGAGATGTCCAAGCCGAAATTCAGCGATCGGTTTCAGTCCCCTTACGGGGATTAGTTAAGCGGAAAGTTCAAGCTGGGTGTGAGTGTGAGTTGAGGCGATGTTTCAGTCCCCTTACGGGGATTAGTTAAGCGGAAAGCAAGCTTTGTTTTTGTTCTGGTGGTAGTCGCTGTCGTTTCAGTCCCCTTACGGGGATTAGTTAAGCGGAAAGTTTAGAGAATTGATGTTGCTCAATTCCATCCAGGTTAAGTTTCAGTCCCCTTACGGGGATTAGTTAAGCGGAAAGCACATCCCCCCTCGTTCAGGGCCCTGAGAATCTGCATGTTTCAGTCCCCTTACGGGGATTAGTTAAGCGGAAAGTTTCCTCTTGTTGTTCGCTGAAGTCTAAATTAATGGTGTTTCAGTCCCCTTACGGGGATTAGTTAAGCGGAAAGGCCGCTCCGCTTCTGGCTCAGCCCAGAGGCGGTTTTTGTGTTTCAGTCCCCTTACGGGGATTAGTTAAGCGGAAAGCATCCTGGCTGATGCCTCAGCCTCCTGCTCTAAGGTTTCAGCGTTTCAGTCCCCTTACGGGGATTAGTTAAGCGGAAAGTCCACCATCTGAAACCTTGACGGACAAAGGGTTGAAAAGAGAGTTTTCGCAAGCCTCTTTTTTGACCTCATTTCAGCTCCGCTTATTGACACTCATTAGCAGTTACTGAGCGACTGAAAACGCTCAAATTATTTATTTGTCAAGGTTCTGGCGTTTTTCGCAAACCTCCCCGGAAATTTGCCCTCGCTTTGGTTGGCGAAAAATTGGGTTTACTGACCCAATTAATAGGATGATACCTTAATCTTGGCAAGGTTGTTCTGAACCCCAAATCATTTTACGCTTCACAAAAAGCGGCAGTAAGCCCACCGAAGAGCACTGGGGTGGGAGGAATAGCCGTCCGCTGTACTATAGTTTATCGTTCATAATCCATGAACAATGAACCATGAACAATGAACCATGAACAATGAACCACTATTTTGCTACAGTTGCTCGTGGCTTAGAGCCAATTGCCGCCCAAGAATTGGAACATTTGGGTGCAAAAGAAGTTCGTCCTGATTTTACTGGTGTGCATTTTACAGGCGACATTGCCTTACTGTATCGAGTGAATCTGTGGGCGAGAACCATCTTTCGGGTACTGGTAACGTTACGAGAATTCCCTTGTCCAGATGCACAGAGGCTTTACCAGGAGGTGCAAAAAGTTGAATGGCAGCAGTACCTCAAGCCTCACAATACTTTAGCGGTGAATGCAACAGGAGGTAATCGCCAACTCAACCACACCCACTTTACAGCGCTACAGGTGAAAAATGCGATCGTAGACCAACAGCGCCGTCAATTCGGACAACGTTCTAGCGTTGATACCGAAAATCCTGATTTACAAATTAACGCTCACATCTATCAAAACCGTTGCATTTTAAGTTTGGATAGTTCCGGTACGAGTTTGCATAGACGGGGATATCGTCCCGCAGTGGGACTGGCACCGCTTAAGGAAACGCTAGCCGCCGCACTTTTGGATATGGCCCAGTGGGAGCCAGATATGCCCTTTTTAGATCCATTGTGTGGTTCTGGCACCCTACCTTTAGAAGCAAGTTTAAAATCCATGAATATTGCACCTGGATTGTTTCGCGAGCAGTTTGCCTTTGAAAAATGGCGCGATTTCGACGAAAAGCTGTGGCAGCAGTTACTCGCAGAAGCTGAAAATAACAGCTTACTTGAGCTTAAAGCCCCGATAATCGGAAGTGACAAGGACTCTGAGATTCTCCAGCAAGCACAGATGAATGCCGAACAATGCGGTGTGGCAGATCAAGTAAAATTCATCCAAGCTGAATTCTCCCAGATTGAAGCCCCTGCTGACAGTGGTGTGATTATCTGCAATCCTCCCTATGGAGAGCGTTTAGGAGATGCAAGAGAACTCGGTGATTTTTACAAACTGCTAGGCGATGTCTTCAAACAGCGCTTCAAAGGTTGGACGGCGTTTATCCTAACTGGCAATAAGGAATTGGCGAAGCGAGTGGGACTTAAAGCCGCTCGCCGCATCCCTGTATATAACGGTTCTATACCCTGCACGTTTCTCAAATATGAGCTGTATTAAAGTGATATCCAGTAAGATGAGATTCTTCCTGTACTCCTCACTTTTGAGGTGTTAATCAGGACTCATGCATTTTCTTCTCACCGCTTAGCTTTTGTTCTCGTTGCTTCCGAGTCTTGATTTTCTGCCACAGCTTGAGTGACAAATCTATTTCTTCAGAAGATAGGGAAGGAACTTTTCCTCCTCCCCATAACTGGCTTAAATCAGCTTTACTTCTATCTGGCATTTCAGAGGACATAGAGCTACACCTCACTCCAAAAAAAATGTACTAACGCTAGCAGAGTATTTGTTAAACCTGGGAGTCGCCCATCATCCAAAGACGTAAAAAAGCTAAATTTTATAAAGGTTTAAGCTTTCTCCTCAGACCTATCCAAGTTGGGCACTGAGTTCAAGCCGTTGGAGCTGAGCATTAACTATACAGGACTTACGCACAGCGTCTATGTGTAGGGTACGTGACGGGCACATAACGCCCCAATGCCGCTATATATGGCATAGCTGCGTAAGTCCTTTATAAATAGGTAAGAAAAAACCCCAGCAGTTGCTGGGGAGCAGTCATCAGGGTACATCTACTTAGCTTTTTCACTATTGCTTGGCCTGCATCAGGAAAAATTGAAAATAGCAGGGGAAGACAAATTATCAGGCGTCTTGATGTACGCCGTTGATGATCAATTACTTAATGTTTCTAAGCTATTCCCTATTTAACTAGCTCTCGTTTGGACGGGCAGGATGCCCATCCCACAAGAACTCTAAAAATAACGATAGTGCTTGCCTAAATGTGGAACAGCTTATTGCCTACTTTTGTGGCTTTTGCTCTGGACGTTGAGTAGCTGCCTGATTTTCAGGAGCTTCTTGTGCTCTAAGTGCATCAGCACCTTCTCCCAGTAACTCCCCTGGATCTGTTGACAAGTCAGCCGCATCATCAATGCGGCCGTCTGTGTTGGTGTTAGGTTTTACTGAATGACCTTTATGGCTAGCATGACCACCAGGCATGAGTTTTTCCTCAATTCGACTATCTAAACTCACTTCAGCTTAGACTCATCGAATCAGAGGAAAACCCTATCCTGAGGCTTAGATTCCGAGCAGAGTCTATCCCGAAAAGCCCCTAACCCTTGGTGAGGAAAGCACGGTGGGATTAGCCCTACTATTAATTAACCAACGCTCTAAGCAGGTAGGCACAAATAGATGCAGGTGTGTAAACAAATGTAAAGATACTGAAACCCTCTTCACCTATGCCCTAGCGGCCATGCTACGCAAACTGCCTGCGACTGGCATGAAAATCTCCTACTTCGTTTGAGAAGATGAGGGAAAATATCTCTTAGGGTTTTGGGATTAAGTAGGTGGGCATTAATATTTGTCGTTGAGGCAAGGCAGAGGGTAGAAGGCAAAAGGCAAAAGGGAAGAGGGTTTTAGGCCCTCAACATTTGTTTACATACCTACGTTTATTTGTACCTACCTACTTATTGTCTAATGATTGCAACAATTTTACTTAGAAAATCCAATCGGATTTAACTAGATGATTCAGTACCAATAGAAGACAAGATAGTGTTTCTCAAATAGGTGAGATACACAAATTCTTAGACTTTAGGGAACAGGGAACTCCTTAACGGGCAACAGGGAATAAAATTGCTGTACCTCAGCAATATTAAAATTGCTAGAAACAGCGTTTGAAATTTTGAAATCCTCTATTTAAATTGAGTAAAATTGTAGCAAACAGGACTTATTCAAAGCGAAAAGAGATTAGTTGACCGTAGTTTTTGATACAAATAGATCTAGAGTTTTTTTAATTAAAGTAACGTCTGTAAAGATAATGATTTTCGTTTTTACTTTATTCAAGTGAAAATGGCTTCAATCCCTGCGGTAGAGGGTGTATAGACAGTCGTCTTATTGAGGCTGACGCTCTCATGGCAGCTCAAGATGAGTCAGATGCCCGTGTCCTAAGCGAATCGCCATAAAACATTGCATAGCTGGGACTCCTCAAGATGCCCATCTCACAAGCAAAGAAGAACAAGACCCCAACCAAACTCCCAAATTAAGTACACAACAGCTTATCGCACCCGAACATTGCGATGAAAATCTTTCTTCCCCATTCCCCATTTTTCAAACAAGTGAGAGTTGCCAGCCGATGGGCGACTCTCCTACTCAAGCGTCCAATACGATAAGCTAAAAAGCTGAGGATTCCTGAAAAATACCTAAAACTAACTGATCCATAACTTAGTCATCATGAGATATTTTCCACGACTAGCGGCCTTCGTGTTGGCACTCATCCTGCTGTTGTTTCCCCTATCCGCACAAGCCGCTGAGATTTCTTCGAGTTCTTCCCTCGTTAAAAAGATTAACTTCAGTGGTCAGGATTTTTCGGGTCGAAGCTTTCCTGGATCTGAATTTACTAGCCTCATTCTGGAGAAAACCAACTTTAGCAACGCTAATTTACAAGGTGCGGTTTTTAATGGTTCTACCCTACAAGGCGCGTCTTTGCATGGAGCAGATTTTTCCAATGGCATTGCTCATCTAACTGACTTCACAAACGCTGATTTGACTGATGCCCTTTTTACCGAAGCGATTATGCTCCGTACTCGCTTTGATAATGCTGATATTACGGGCGCTGACTTTAGTGACGCTGTTTTAGATGGTATCGAAGCGAAAAACCTCTGCCAACGGGCAAAGGGAGTTAACTCCAAAACGGGTGTAGCGACCCGTGAGTCATTGAGGTGCAAATAAAATGGCTTCAAATTAAGTAGTTGTAGCCATGCCAGTCCCGAATGTGCCAGCAGAAAATGCCAACCGATTGGGTTGGCATGGCACCCTGAATTTAAAGTTTGCCAGTCATCAGGGTGCCACCCAGTTAATTTACAATCAAGCCCAAGCCCCTTTAAAAGTACAACGCCCGTTTTATCCAGAAGGGCAAAGTGTTTGTCATAGTGTGGTGTTGCATACGGCTGGAGGGATTGTGGGGGGCGATCGCTTATCTCAAGGCATCCACCTCTCTCCCCATGCTCATGCCTTAATCACAACGGCTGCTGCGGGTAAGGTCTATCGTAGCAATGGTCAAGAAGCGAGACAAACGATTGAGATTCAAATCGATACCGATGCTTGCTTAGAGTGGTTCCCTCAGGAAACCATTGTGTTCAATGGTGCGATTTATCGGCAGGACTTACGGATAGAATTAGCACCGGGAGCTTCTTGGTTAGGTTGGGAAATTACCCGGTTCGGGCGCAGTGCTAGGGGAGAAAAGTTCTTGCAGGGAGAGTGGCGATCGCATACTGAAGTTTGGCAGCAAGGACGCCCCTTATGGATTGACAGACAATGGCTTCCGGGTAGTGAACAAACGTTTAACAGTCCTCATGGTTTGGCAGGAAAACCCGTTGTCGCCAGTCTTGCTTGGGTAGGACAAACTGTATCACCAGAGATAGTAGAGCAAGCCAGAATGCTGTGGAATACCCAAGAACGTACAGGAGAAGCAGGCGTTACTCAGCTCATATCAGGAATATTGTGCCGATATCGGGGTTCTTCAACTTCTGAGGTGAGAAACTGGTTTACAGAGGTTTGGCAACTCTTGCGCTTATCTTTCTTAAAACGCCTTAGTTGTCCACCGCGAGTTTGGCAAAAGAGTTAAAAGATGGCAAGCCATTTCGCAACTTTCAACCTTCAACCTTCAAACCTTCAACTCCTATGCAACTAACACCCCAAGAAAAAGACAAATTACTGATTTTTACTGCTGCCCTACTAGCTGAGCGGCGCAAAAACAAAGGACTAAAACTAAACTATCCAGAAGCGGTTGCTTACATCTCTGCCGCAATTTTAGAAGGTGCAAGAGAGGGTCGTACTGTAGCAGATCTGATGAGTTACGGAACAACTCTGTTATCCAGGGATGAGGTAATGGAAGGTGTCTCAGAAATGGTAAATGAAGTACAGGTAGAAGCAACATTTCCCGACGGCACCAAATTGGTAACGGTTCACAACCCTATTCGCTAGTGCAAGAAGGCTCCATACAGGGGGTTCCAAAGGAGAAGATCAAAGAGTTTTACTTTTGGCTCTGTCATGGAGACAATCTAAAATCCTTGCGTCCAAAATTAATTGACCTCTATTTTTATTGATTTAATTTCAGTGCCAGCAGAATTTTTAAGACGAACTGCTCTAATTCTTGTAGCCGTTCACATCGAACATTAATTTGACGCAGTCGTTCGAGCAGGAACTCAATTTTCCTCTCCCTGTCTAGAGCAGTTTCTGGTCGATCTCTAATCTGCTCAAACAAGTGAATGCAATCGGTTACATCCTGCTGAAAGGCTTGAATTTCTTCTAATGCGAGGTTTTCCGGTTTTTCCAGAAGTGTGTCAATTGTGTCTAAAAGTCGTTCTAGGTTGCACTGCTTGTATTGTCTCTCATGGGCGACTAGATATCGCACGACAGCTAAGTTTCCAACAAGGCCTTTAAGAGTACTCATGAAATAATTTTTAATAAACTACTATACAAATCTTCACATGATAAGTAATGAATTCCGAAAAGAGACGATAAAGATTTAATGAACAGTAGATAAACCCTGTTATCCGTTTGATCGAGCAGCTTTAACAAAAAATCAGCACTTTTAAGCCCATCAATAATAGACTTAGCGTGGAATAAGACGAAAAGCCTGTCTCGTTTATGCGATTTAATTTTGCCACTTATTGTGAAGCGTTTTATGGACAGTCTTGCCAGGAAAATCAACCCAGTACCAGAAAAAAATGATAAAAATGCAATCTTGGTTAACCTAACAGCAAGAAGCTAATGAGTGTGATTACACAAGCAGACCCAAGGTAGCGATCGCTTGATAGTACCGCCCCTTTTGACTGTCCATATTTTTTATCCGTGTTCTTAGATAATATCTACAATTAGCCTGAATAAAATTTCGGAATAATCAGGACAAATCAATTTCTTTTTAGAGAGGAAAAAGTGATTGTTTCATACTCGCAATCAAAAGCGATCACTATTGATAAATAGTGGAATAATAATCGCTTAGGTTGCTAATTTTTAGAAAATGATAGCGAGTAGAAACGTTTTAGTAGACAATTGAAGAATTGGCATAACTCAACAATCCAATTTCAGCAGATGTTATAGGGGCTAATATGATTCCAGGGGAGATGTTTGTTCAAGACGGAGAAATTGAACTGAATGCCGATCGCCCTACTGTGCGGGTACGAGTGGCGAATACAGGCGATCGTCCCATTCAAGTGGGTTCCCATTTTCACTTTTACGAAGTGAATGAAGCGCTGAGTTTTGAGCGAGAGCAAGCAAAAGGAATGCGTCTTGATATCCCCGCCGGAACAGCCGTTCGCTTTGAACCAGGAGACGAGCGAGAAGTTGTATTAGTGCCATTTGTGGGAAGTCGTCAGGTTTACGGCTTTAATGGCAGAGTCAATGGCCAGCTAGGCGTATAATCTCAACAAAGTAGGTTTATACGGCAAAATTTCCCAAAATTTAGGTACATTCAGCTCTTCTAACCAGCTTTTCCCCCACCCCACTCTTCCTGCTGACAAAGGGAGAGCATCCCAATATGAGCAAATAGATACCATGTGATATTCCAACCCGACACTGTATTGACACGAATGGCTCGTAACAAGGCAGAAAAGGTTTTTAAGATAATTTCACAGAAAAAACATCAAGCTCTTTCTTATGCTAGATGTCCAACACGAAATCTTTGATAAAGAGGATTTTGAATGGTGCAATCAGTCAAAGGAATTGCTCGCTCTTTATTTTTTTCTTTCCTATCAACGGTTAAGCCGCGCCAGTCTAATACCACTGGCGATGCATGGCACTCTCATGTGCTGCCTCATAGTTCCATTGAAGAATTGGCTCCCCACCTCTGGCACGTTACCGGAATTTTGACGGATGTCGTTCCCCCGCGTGAGATGGTGGTGTATCGGTTACCCGATTCTACGTTGCTGATTCATAGTGCGATCGCATTGAACGAACAGGGGATGGCACAACTGGAGTCTCTGGGTACACCCAAAATTTTGGTCGTGCCTAATCGAATGCATCGATTAGATGCTGTTGTCTACAAACAGCGCTATCCACAGCTTTTAGTCGTCTGTCCATCTGTGGCAAAGCCTTATGTTGAAGAAGTTGTGCAGGTAGATGCAAGCGCAGAGGACGTTTTAGCGGATTATGGAATTATTTGCCATCAACCAGCAGGGATTCAAGAGCAAGAACTGGTTTACGAACTCCCGCTACCCACAGGGAAAGCTTTAGTCTTTACCGATATCTTGTTTAACCTGACTGAATCATACCTCCAGCAACATATCCCGAAACAAGGGTTTATTTTTGGTTGGCTGGGAGCAAGTGGATTCTTTGGAATTACGCGGTTTGGGAAATGGTTTTTTATGAACAATCGGGATGCCTATCGGCAGTGGTTGGAATGGTTAGCCGATAGCGTGTCTGACTTGCGTGTGATTTGTGTTGCACACGGTAGCCCCATTACAACAAATTGCTCTCAAAGATTGCGTGAAGCAGCAGCGCGTCTGTTATATCTATAGCTGATTTTCAAGCTAACTTGAACTGAGAATTTGATGAAATCCTCCTGTTTCTTTTTGAGTCAGCTAGCTTGATTCGAGGCGTGGATCGTTCATAAATTATGAAGGGAGGTGCAAAGGCTCACTGACTAAAAAGGTCTCAAGCCCCTAGCTTCGAGCATTGGAGATAATCCAAAATCCTCGTGTCCAAAATCTAAAATCCTTGCGTCGAATGACTTGTTGAGGAAAACTAAAGAGAGTTTAGCGATCGCTTAGAGTGAAATGTAGCTGTTTTAAGCGGGGAACTATGCCAAGAAAAGCATTCAGGGTAACTCGTTGCTTAAAATTATGTGAGACCATCCTCAGTACAGGATGTTTGATGAGCATCTTATTGGGAAGTAGTACTCTTGCTCAAATTACTCCCGATGACACTTTGAGAACACAACGTTCTGTCGTTACTCCTGATGTCAATATCAATCGTGCTATAGCGGATCGAATTGACGGAGGGGTAATCAGAGGCACTAATCTGTTCCACAGCTTTCTAGAATTTAATATTGGAGATGGACAAAGAGTCTATTTCTTGAATCCCGCAGGAATTGAAAACATTCTGACGCGAGTAACAGGCAATAATGTCTCCAATATTCTAGGAACACTCGGTGTCACGGGTGGCAATGCCAATTTATTTTTCATTAACCCCAACGGCATTATCTTCGGTAGGAATGCCAGATTGGATATTAGGGGTTCATTTGTCGCAACGACAGCGAATGCTATTCAATTGGGTAATCAAGGCTTTTTCAGTGCTTCAACGCCTGAAAGTTCCTCGTTACTGAGTATCAATCCTGCTGCCTTTTTCTTCAATCAAATCACTGCTCAACCGATTACTAATCAAGCACGTCTACAAGTTCCAGAGAGTCGGAGCTTAATATTGGTAGGCGGAGATGTCGTTATCAATGGAGGAAGATTGAATGCTCCAGATGGTCGAGTGGAATTGGCAGGAGTTGCAGGAACGGGAACAGTAGGATTGAATGTTGATGGCAATGAGTTGAGTTTAAATATTCCTGACAATCTTGCACGAGCTGATATATCGCTCACCAATGCAGCAAGAGTGAATGTCAATGGTGAAGGCGGTGGCTTTATCCAAGTAAAAGGCGATCGCATTACAGTAGCTGATGCCTCAGAAATCTTAGCAGAAACTGAGGGCAACCAAAACGGCAAAGGCATTTTGATTCAAGCCACTCAGCTTGTTGTCCGGGATGGTTCGCAGATATCATCTTCTGCTTTAGAAGGAAGTCAGGGAGACAGTGGTGGTATTACAGTGAATGTCTCAGAGTCAGTAGAACTGATTGGCACCTCAAGCGGAAATCAGGGAGGCAATTCAGGGAATGGGGGCGGAGGTGGCTCTGGTAATGGTGGTGGGGGCGATTCCGGAGATAATGAAAAGCCCAGTAAATTGGCAAGTGATGCTCAAGGTGCGGGAAAAGCTGGAGACTTGTTGGTTAACACCAGGCGATTAGTGGTTCGGGATGGGGCGCGAATATCAGCCTCCACCATTGATAGGAGTGGTGGAGGCAGCTTAACTGTGAATGCCTCGGAGTCAGTAGAAGTGAGTGGTGCCTCAAGTCAACGACAACGTCCCAGTGCTTTGACGGTTCAGACTCGTGGGATTGGACAAGATGGCAGCTTAACTATTAATACAGGGCGATTGCTGGTTCGAGATGGGGCAGAAGTTTCCGCTTCTACTTTTGGCGCAGGAGGGGGAGGAGATGTCATTGTCAATGCCTCCGAGTCAGTGCAAGTAATTGGCAGCTTAACAACCAGTGATGGTGAACTACCCAGCCAAATTGTCGCTGACACAGGGCGTCTCTTAAATACACGAGATGTGGGTACTATAGTCGGTACGGGTCAGGGAGGAAACCTCAATATTACGGCTGGACAATTGGTAGTTCAGGATGGAGGCCAAGTCAGTGCTCGTAGCTTGGGTTTGGGTAATGGGGGTAGCTTGACTGTTAAGGCAACTGACTCAGTGCAACTGAGTGGCACAGGCAGTGGATTGTTTGTTAACGCTACCTCTGGCAGTACTGCCGGGAACTTAACTGTTGAAACTGGGCAAATGTCTGTTTCTAACGGGGCTGAAGTGACGGTGAGTAGTCCTACAGGACAAGCAGGTAATATGTTCATTCAAGCCAATTCTCTAGCGCTTAACCAAGGCAGACTTTTTGCGGAAACTGCTAAGAGTGGTGCTGAAGATGGCGCGGACATCACCCTATCTGGCTTAGACTTGCTCCGGATGGATAACGAAAGCCGGATTTCTGCTAATGCTTTAGAACAGGCGAATGGCGGCAACGTTACGATTGACTCTACCTTGGTTGTTGCCACGCCGCCCACAGGTTCAAAGGGAAGCGACATTACTGCAAATGCCGTCCGGGGGAATGGTGGGAGAGTGAACATCACCACTCAAGGATTGTTTGGTATCGAATTCCGACCCGAATTAACGCCCGAAAACGATATTACCGTAAGTTCTGTGTTCGGCTTAACTGGGGAGTTCCAACTGAATTCGCCAGAAGTTGACCCGACGCGAGGCTTAACCAATCTTCCCACTGATGTGACGGATGCCTCCAATCAGATTGCTCAAACTTGCACGACCGATGGAGGACAAGTGGCACAAAATGCATTTATCATCACCGGACGGGGGGGTTTGCCCAGCAATCCTTATGAACCTCTAACTAGCAGTGAAATATTGGCAGATGTGCAACCTCCGACGGAGTGGCGACTGAAGTCACAGGCATCTGGCAGTTCGTCTACTACCTCAACAACGACCCGTAACCGAATTATTGAAGCCCAAGGGTGGATCATTAACGAAAATGGAGAAGTCGTTCTCATCGCTGAAGTCCCATCAACCGCATCTCAGTCGGGTTGCGTCCTACGCTAGCTGCTTGACTTGATCACAGACGATTGCTTGAACCTGAGTTCAAAATTTCAATTTCCTTAAATTTCTTGCAAAAGTCCAATTAACTTCCCTCAACCCCAATGCAAGTAAAACAAATCTGGCTCCCTCTCCGTTACGGGGAGGGTTGGGGAGGGGTTTCGAGTATTGAGATAAAAAGTCTATGATTCAGCACACACAACTTAAGGTCTTTCGTCGAATTTTTGGACTCATTCTGCTTGCCTTATTGGGACTAACAACTACACTGAGTATTCCCACCCTATCTGCTCAATCTATTGAAAAACAGTCTCCAACCATTATTCAAACTGCCAATGCTCAATCCTTACTGCAACAAGGCATAGAACTCTACGAAGCCGAACGTTTTTCAGAAGCAGCCGCAATTTGGCAACAGGCAAATTCTGCCTTTTTCGCTCAAAATGATAACCTGGGTCAAGCACTAATACTCAGTAACCTGTCCTTAACTTATCTGAACTTAGGACAGTGGGAGGAAGCCCAAAAATACATCGAACAAAGCCTCAATCTGTTGCAATCGGCAAAAGATACTAATTCTCAAACTTATCAAGAAATTCTCGCCAAAGCCTTGAACGCTCAAGGTAGCTTGCAATGGGAACGAGGACAGTTAGAGCAGGCAATTCATACCTGGAAAGAAGCCACTCGTCACTATGCCGCAGTAGGTCATAACGAGGGCATTATTATTACTAAAATTAATCAATCTAAGGCACTGCAAGCTCTGGGGTTGAGCCTTGAAGCGGAAGAAATATTACAGCAAGTCTACCAAAATTTGCAACAACAACCCGACTCAAATCTAAAAGCTACAGGTTTACGTTACCTGGGTAAAGCATTCAGGCGAGTTGGTAACTTAGAACAGTCTCAGCAAGTTTTAGAAGAAAGTTTGGCACTAACACAACTGCCAAAAGCTAAGAGTTTAGCTTGGTTGGAGTTAGGTAATACCGCACGCGCTTTAGCCGATCGCACCCTAGCCATTGGGAAGGAGCAAGAGGCTAAAACTTATACTCAGTCAGCTATTCAGTTTTATCAACAGGCAGCCAATGTTGAGGACCGCACGGAGGCAACTTCATTCCTCGATGGGCAACTCCAAGCTCAACTTAATCACCTGAGTCTCTTAGTAGAAACTGGACAAGCATCAGCAACGGGAGAATTGTTGCCTAAAATTCAACAAGCGATCGCAAATTTGCCTCCTAGTCGCACCGCCATCTATACTCAACTCAACTTAGCTCGAAGTCTGACTTGTCTTCGACCTAATCTTGACAAAAATTCTTTTTTGTGCCACAACAATGAACAGCAACGTCCCGAACCCAGCCTTGGTATAGCACTCCCCTCCTGGCAAGAAATTGCTCAAATTGTAGCCACAGCCCGCCAACAAGCCCAGACTTTGCAAGACAATAGAGCCGAATCCTATGCCCTTGGTCAATTGGGGGAACTTTATGAGCTAACTGGGCAATGGTCGGAGGCTCAAAACTTAACCCAACAAGCCCTTTTCCTCGTGGAAACGTTGCAAGCTCCTGATATTCGCTACCGTTGGGAATGGCAGCTAGGGCGCTTGTTGGAAAAACAAGGAGATATTAAAGGAGCAACGGCTGCCTATACGAGAGCGGTTGAGTCCCTTGAATCTATTCGCTCCGATTTGCTTGCCATTAATTCAGACGTTC
The DNA here is from genome assembly GCA_966675205.1 of uncultured bacterium. GTDB lineage: Bacteria > Cyanobacteriota > Cyanobacteriia > Cyanobacteriales > Coleofasciculaceae > JBFLZA01. Next base: position 1,529 of record CBKWLJ010000214.1, on the reverse strand, counting down.
AGTTTTCTTTCCGGGATAACGTCAAACCTATCTATCGAGGGCTGGTCAATTTACTTTTAACAACCGAGGGGAATGCTCAACCAAGTCCAGAAAATCTCAAAAAAGCAATCCGAGCTACAGATTCGCTGCAACTGGCGGAATTGGAAAACTTCCTTGGCTGTAACTTATCTGCGATCGCATCCCTTGACCAAGTACCCGACTCTAAAGCAGCGATTATCTATCCCATCATTCTAGAAGACCGTATCGCCATTATTTTCGAGTTACCCGGTTCTCAACAATTGGGTTATCAAGAAACTCGTATTTCCCAAGGTGAAGTCGAACAAACTCTTAGGTCATTACGAGACAATTTATCTGTTCCAGGTAATACACCAGAGGCACTTGAAGAGGCGCAAAAAGTATATGAGTGGATTATCAAACCTCTCGAACCTTTCCTCCAACAGAGTTCTCAGCTTGAAACCTTAGTGTTTGTATTAGATGGGCCTTTGCGGAACATTCCCATGGCAGTTCTTTATGACGGCGAACAGTATTTAGTTGAAAAACAATATGCACTAGCTGTTGCTCCTCGCGTTAAACTGTTTAGTCCCAAAGCTTCAGAGCAAAAACTCAACGTATTTTCAGGAGGAGTGGGTATTCCCCAAAAGATCGGAGACACCCCATTTCCAGAGATTGCCAAATTGCAGGAAGAACTAGAACGAATTGCCGAGAAAACGACTACTAGCAAACCCTTATTGAATGCAGACTTTACAAAAACCAACATTCAACAGCAACTCCAAGCCGGTAGATTCAGCGCTATTCACTGGAAAACTCACGGGGTATTCAGTTCTGATCCAGAACAAACCTATATTGTTGCTTACAAAGAACGCATCAAAGCTCAGGATTTGAACAGTCTCATTCAAACAGGCAGCCAAGGCAGAACCCAGCCCTTGGAATTAATGGTACTCAGCGCCTGCGAAACTGCACAAGGAGATGATCGAGCGGTTTTAGGCTTAGCCGGAATTGCTGTACGGACAGGAGCACGCAGCGTTTTATCAACCTTATGGGTAGCAAAGGATGCACCGAATACTGAATTTATGGTGCGGTTCTATGAAGAGTTAGCAAAACCTGGAATAACTAAAGCTCAAGCCGTGCGTCAGGCTCAACTAGCTTTGTTAAACGAGTACGGATATACAACTCCTCATATCTGGAGTACTTATGTTTTAGTTGGAAATTGGTTATAACTGACCGAAGAATTCGTAATTATGACTACACCTGGTAGGGTGGGCAAGAGCTATAGAACTGAAAAAGCTTATGTTATCGTTTTGACTTTGCCCACCCTACAGTGAAAGAGAAGGAAACAAGAAAGGAAAAAACATCAGGACTTACGCAAATTTCCCATTGAACCGCCATGCGTAGGGGTGAATGGCCATTCGCCCCTACAATATGTGGTGTTTGTGCGTAAATCCTGACATAAAATTTCCCTCGATTCCTTTCCCCCTTTACCTTTCCACAGGAACTACAGAACCGACGAATGGTTCTTGAGCTAAGTCTTC
>CBKWLJ010000213.1:0-14893 GCA_966675205.1 uncultured bacterium | reverse complement strand
GTCATAGAGTAGAGTCTTGGCTGTTCTTTATCTATAGTTGGAAAAGTATCAATCATCTCCCCCTCCATGTCACTCTGCATTAACCCCAGTTGCCCCCAACCAGACGACCCCGATAATGTTCGTAACCGCTTTTGTGAAAATTGTGGTTCTGATTTACTCTTACATGGGCGTTACCGGGTGACGCGCCTTTTGAGTGACAAAAGTGGCTTTGGCAAAATTTATGAAGCCCAAGAACAGGGTAAGCCCAAAATACTGAAGGTACTCAAAGAAAATCTCAACAACGACGATAAAGCGGTAGAACTCTTCAAGCAAGAAGCTGATGTGTTGGGACAACTGCCTCATCCTGGTATTCCTGATGTGGATGGCTACTTCCAGTACCAGCCCAGAAATGGGCCTGCATTGCACTGCATCGGGATGGAAAAAATCGAAGGCTCGAATTTAGATGAGTGGCTGGCAGCACAGGGGAATCGCCCCATTTCTGAACAGCAAGCGATCGCATGGATGAAGCAGCTTGCTGTACTGTTAAAGCTGGTGCATGACAAAAATTATCTGCATCGCGATATAAAGCCTTCAAACATCATGCTCAGACCCGATGGGCAGTTGGTGTTAATTGATTTTGGTACGGCGAGGGAAGTAACAAGAACCTATCTCGCTAAACTCGGTGCAGGACAAGGAATTACGGCGATTGTCTCTACAGGCTACACTGCACCCGAACAAATGAATGGTGAAGCACGGGCGCAATCCGATTTCTTTGCCTTGGGACGCACTTTTGTCTTTCTCTTAACCGGACAGCATCCCAATACCATGTATGATGTCCGAACTGATACGTTGAACTGGCGCAATCATGCAACCGGAATTTCACCTGGACTGTTAAATTTGATCGATTGGTTGATGGCGCGTGCCTCCAATCAGCGTCCTGCTAATGCTCAAGCGATTTTGGATCGTCTGGCAGAACTTGAAGGCCAACCGGGATTGAGTGCTGTTGCAACCGTCAACGTAGTGGGTAGTCCTCGCACGCAACAGTTACCACCGCAACAAACAACAACGTTGCCGCCGCAGCAAAATCAGCGAGATGACCGATGGCCTCTGATTGCTTTTTTTGCATTTCTCATAGATAAAATCGGTCTTCCTGGTACTCAACAGGTGCCATCCCAACAAAATCAGGACGATAAAATCCGCTTTCTCGCTCCCTTGGCATTCCTACTCGTGCTATTAGGATTAATTAGTTTAGGAGCCTTTGCCCTTTACACTTCAAACTCTACCTCTGTCCGACGTTCTTGGCCGAAAAATGCTCAGATTCCGCAAGAAAAAGGAGATGTCGATTACTTCCCCTATGTAGAAGGGACGGATAGCCAAGGGAGAACGGCTGAGTTTAACGTTGCGGTTCTTTCTCGGGAATATAAATGGCAATTTGGCAGTTCGTATCAAGTTAAACATAATGATCAACTGATTCCTCTTGATGCCCTCCAATCCAACCTCGAATCTGAAGGAATTCAGAGGATAATGAACAACCCTAGCCAAATTATTTCAGTAGGGACAGCGTCTTGTGAAGGGGCTACAGCACAGGAAGAACGCAGAGCATTTGAGCGAGCTAAGCAAATTCAATTATTAGGGAAAAAGCTATTTCGTGATGTTTCGAGTGTGAAAAATTATCGTTTATTAAATCTAGGGCAATTTAGAGGAGAAAACTGTAATTCTAATCAGGATGAAACCTCTTATCAAAGGAGTGTGATTATTATTGGGGTGAAACAAGAAACGCCTGGTGTCGTTCTTGATGAAGCGTTGCGATCGCGTTTAATCCAGAAACCCTTTGGTGATTTCCAGATTGATGATTACTCACTCGGTTCTGTGGATCAATTTAAAACAATACCCAGTAATCTGGAATAAATCATGAGTACCCAAACCAGCCAGCAATTACCCATTCCCCCTCACTTCGATGCTGCTAAGGTCGGGGAAGTTTGGCGAGTTCCCTATCAGGAAAGAGCTGTACAAGCGAGGGAGTGGGCGAAAAAGTATGAGATTTCATCGGCGGTTCAGGACAAAACTCGTGTCTGTCTGTTACTGATTGATGTGCAAAATACCTTTTGCCTTCCTGAGTTTGAACTCTTTGTGGGTGGCAAGTCAGGAATGGGTGCAGTGGAAGACAATGTGCGGTTGTGTGAATTTATATACCGCAATTTAGGGGTGATTAGTGCGATCGCACCGACAATGGACACTCATACCGCGATGCAAATCTTTCATCCTATCTTTTGGGTGAATGAGGCGGGTGAACACCCCACACCTGCTTCTACCATCACTCCAGAAGATATCCAACAGGGGAAATGGAGCGTTAACCCAGCTATTGTTCATAGCTTGACGAATGGGGACTCCTCCAAGCTCAATGCACACGCTCAGCATTATGTCAAGCAGCTAGCCGATTTCGGAAAATACCCCCTCACCGTGTGGCCCTATCATTCCATGTTAGGAGGCATCGGTCACGCCTTGGTTTCTGCTGTTGAGGAGGCACTGTTCTTCCATTGCATCGCGCGCAATAGCCAAACTCGATTTGAAATTAAAGGCAATAATCCTTTAACCGAAAACTATTCCATCCTGCGCCCTGAAATATTAGAAGATGTCAGTGGCAATGCTATTGCCCAAAAGAATACTAGCTTGATTCAGTATTTGCTAGAATTTGACGCTGTCATTATCGCAGGGCAGGCTAAGAGTCACTGTGTTGCCTGGACTATTGCCGATTTACTAACAGAAATTCAGGCGAAAGATGCCAGTTTAGCGAAGAAGGTGTACCTCTTAGAAGATTGCACCTCACCCGTTGTGATTCCGGGAGTCGTGGACTATACAGAGCAAGCAAATGAAGCATTCCAGCGATTTGCTTCAGCAGGAATGCACTTGGTTCAATCCACCCAGCCTTTTGCTATATCTAAATTCTGACACCTGGAGTCGTATCACTGCTTGCATCATAAATGCCCCACTCTTCAATACCTCGATTGTGGAGGAGGATTGCTTCAGCACGGGCAATTTCATCAGGACGACCATCGACAATGATCAGATAGTCACCACGAGCAAGGCGGTCAGAGTAAATCCGCGCCCGCTCTTCGGGAATGCCTAATCCTGCTAGTGCTCCAATTAAACCACCGGCTACAGCTCCGATGCCACCGCCTGCTAGTGTACTGGCAATAGTAGCTCCTATCGTCCCAGCCGCAATCACTGGGCCAAGTCCGGGAATAACCAAAGCTCCTATCCCTGCCATTAAACCGCCTAACATTCCAGCAGCGGTGCCTGTTACAGCTCCCACTGCTGCACCAGTATCCGCCTCATTGCCTGTGCGCTCTTTAACATCAACACCACTAAGGTTATCGTGTCCTGGATCTTTAGCAACAACCGAAACCCTGTCCATCGGAAAGCCAGAGTCTCTGAGTTCATCAAGAGCATACTCGGCATCACGACGTTTTGAAAATACGCCAACAGCACGCCGATAATTTCCTAAAGGCATTTTTCCTCCTGTCTGTTTGAGTTCATCAGTGAGTATCAAAAGAGGGTCTGGCAAGTTGAATGGATACCATAAATATCCGCTGAAGCCGAATTTGTGCGGAATGAGCCGACTTTATGACCTGACTTCTCCACTACAGAAAAATCGGTTTCTTATTTTGCCAAAAACTTGACAGATATCCTCTGAAGTTATTTAAATGGTTTCCCCTACATTGTTTCTTTCCTGACTCAATCATTCATCATTCGATAGACGTAATTGACTCTGACAACTAGAGAAGCGCTAAGGGAATGTCATAACAAGTTGCGGGGTACTATCAAATCGCTAAATGACTACAAATGGGAATTTTCCTGTTCCCCATTCCTCCAATTTATCGGTAGCCTACTTTTTTCCATCTGAGCTGAGATTTTTGGGTGTACAGTCTGGGTTAACGGCAACTCAATGACAAATTCTGCCCCCTCCCCTGGAAGGGAATGACACCAAAGCTTGCCACCATGCCTGTCCGCCACAATTCGGTAGCTAATAGACAACCCTAATCCCGTGCCTTTGCCTGGTGGTTTTGTCGTAAAGAAGGGGTCAAAAATTCTTTGTCTAACGTTTGGTGATATACCAGGACCGTTATCACCAATACGAATCACGACCCAATTCCCTCCCACAATCTGGGTGTGAATCCGAATCCAAGGCGTTGCAGGTGGCAGATTGCAGGTTGACTGGGTAGAAGACGAGTTGGATTCCCACATTTTTACATTCCAACATTCCCAGTTTTCAACGGCTTCCAACGCATCAATTGCATTACTCAAAAGATTCATTAAAACTTGATTGAGTTGACCGGGATAACACTCTACCAATGGCACTTGACCATACTCTTTAATAATTTGAATCTCAGGATGGTTGAGTTGTTCTTTGAGCCGATGTTCGAGGATGAGTAAAGTATTCTCAATCCCATCATGAATATTTACGACTTTGAGTTCTTCTCCATCTAGGCGGGAGAAGTTGCGTAAAGATACCACAATCTGGCAAATTCGGTCAGCCCCTTCTTTCATCGATGCTAGGAGTTTGAGAAAATCTTCTGCGATGAAATTTAGGTCTAAGCTTTCGAGTTGTTGGGCTATTTCGTCTACTGGATTGGGATAGTGTTTCTCATAGAGCTGAAGTAGGTGTAGCAGTTCTTGGGCATACTCTCTAGCTGGGTGAACATTGCCGTAGATAAAGCTAACAGGATTATTGATTTCGTGAGCAACTCCAGCAACAAGCTGACCTAAACTTGCCATCTTTTCATTTTGTACCAAGTGCGCTTGAGTACGTTGGAGTTCTTGCAAGGCAAGTTCGAGTTGCTTGGCTTTCTCCTGTTCTTCAAGGGTAAGCCTCCGCAGCGCTTCCTCAACTCGTCGGCGTTCCTGGTTTTCTTGTTCGAGTTCATACCTCGCTTGTTCAGCAATAGTACGAGCAACATCCAGTTCTCGATTTCGCTGTTCTACCAGGAGGCGTTGGGAATATTCGTACTGGTACAGACGGTTTTGCATCACCGCAATGGTGAGATGAGTACCACTCGACCAAATCAGTTCAATGTCTTCCTTCGTCCATTCACAAGCTTGGCCTCGCTTTAGTTCTCGCCAAGCTTCAAAAGAATCCCTTACCTTATTATTCCGCTCGTCTGGATCGAATCGCCCTGCCCAAAGAATATCTGTATCGATCTCGTTGCGAAAAATACTCAAGCATCCTAGCGTTTGTCTACCATATTGCAGGGGCAGCACTAAGAGGCTGCGAATTGGGGTTGGTTTAAAAAAAGGGGCAAGGGTTTCTAGTTTCGCCTCTTGGTAGATATCTGCGATCGCTTTAATCGTCGGTAGTCGCTTATTGATCAGTTCCAGTCCCATATCGGCAGAAAAATCAACTTCCCACTCCACTTGTTGCTTTTCACTTTCTTCAGCCAGTAGTTTTTGCCAAAAAGGGAAATCTTCTAGCTTCTGAGGCTGACTGCCACCGGATAGCGTCGGTTGAACACCACAGGTATAAAGTTGAGTCGCAGCACTGCCGCTTGGAGTTAGATAAAGTCGTCCGCCAGAACCTTGAACGGCATTGACGATTGCTTCTAAGACAATTTGCAGAATTTGTTCAATTTTCAAAGAAGAGTGCAGCAGAGTGGAAATGCGATTGATAAAGGCTTCCCGGCGTGCTGTTTCGCGAGATTGAGTGAGCAGTTCAGATTGTGCGATCGCGATCGATACTTGCTCTGTTACCATCTGAACAATTTGCAAATCTTCTTCGGAGAAGGCTTTCGGTTGAGTGTGATGAGACACCAACAACCCCCAAAGGTTCTCATGATACAAAATCGGAATCACCAAAGAAGACTGCACCCCCATTGCCGTTAAATAATCGACATGACAAGGGTCAACAGGACGCTGTAGAATCTCTTCAATCGGACGAGAGCGCACCTCTTCTACGGTTAAATCTTGAATGGTTTCGAGATAATTACAGTGGGTGAAGGTGATTCGTTGAGCGGGAACATCGACAATCGAGCGCTGACGTGCTTTTACAAACATCTCGCGAGCCGCAGCAGGAATGTCTCCTGCCGGAAAATGTAGATTGAGGAGTGAGGGTAAGCGATTTTGGTCAACTGATTCAGCGATAACTTGCCCCGAACCATCAGGGGCAAAGCGGTAAATCTTCACTCGGTCGGTTTCTAAAAATGATCGCACTTCAGCTGCAGTTACTGACAGAATCTCTTGCAGTTCCAACGATTGACGGATACGACTTGTCATCCGATTTAACAAAAGATTCTGCATTGTTCTAAAATAGAGCTTTGCTCACCTAAGATGACAGGGTCAGCATCAAACGACAAACCTAGTTTGCCTGGATTCGATGCTTTATCCAGTAAGTATACCTACTCTGCATCAATAGCCAAGTGTCTTGTAACACTGAAACCTGAGAAGAGAGACGACAGGATAGGACTGTGAGGAACGTCTCCCTGTTGACCATACTTGAGTTAGGACTCCGTACCGTAGGGCACACGGGAACGTTAAACGCCTCTGGAGACATCGATCTCTGCTTGGGAGAGGAAACTCCTCCGAGTAAGTCGAGTCGCGGAAAGAGGAAACCCAGAAAGTGATTTCTGGAATCCCCGTGCGTACCCGGCGGGAAGCAAGCTACACGCCGGGGAGGATGTCAAAAAAAAGGTTTACGGCTAGAAATTGCAGGTGATGGAGTAGCACTGCTGTACTTGCGGTCAAATAGGATGCGTGGCTTCAGTAAAATCTGAAACAGCAGCAGTAGCGATCGCAATTCTCCCGGAGTCTCCCGGCGTCGCCATTGGCCAGGACGGCAATACAGTAATTCGATGATACAGCGCTGCTGAGCGAGATTAAGTTCGTCAAATACAATTTTGAGAATGGGATACTCACCGTTATCAGTTACATCTGCAATCAATCCGCTTAACTGGAATTGGTCCTCCATCATTTCTAGTTTCACCGTAATCGGACTATCTCCAGTAAACTCAACAGCTTCCGTCAAAGTGATGAGAGCACCAACTTCTGAAACCATGCTCGTAACCCCCCAAAATGTTTTTTGTGCCGTCTCCAACCGCACCACTCGCGCTAACTCAAACCACTCATATAAATCAGGTTTCGGGACATCAACAAGGATAAGTAAAGAGATACCCAGCAGCAGCAAGTTATAGGCACTCCAAATCCAACTTAAACCAATACCTTCAAATAACTCTGCATCACTTTGCCAAAAGGAATGCATGAGTGCCATTCCTAAATTTCGCCATAAACTCACGGCTGTAGCAATAAATAAGATAATCAAAGGCCATGCCAAATTCCAATTAAACGCTAAACGATCGCGTGGTACTCCTTTAGGCGTTACCTTAAATCTTTTGGAAAATGGATTTAACATCACTTTTGTTACCGTCAACGCTAGAGGAAAACACAAGGCAAGCGAATAAATATCAGAAAGCATTGCCGAGCGCGATCGATAGTTTAACCAAGTAAAGACGGCAATTTGAATTCCATAGTAAGGCAGAAAAAAATACAATAATTCGCCGACATTCGCTTTTAAAGGAATCACGCCCAAAAATGAATAAGCCAAAGGCATGAGCAGAAATCCTACCTGTGAAAAGCTTGTGAACCAATGCAGTAAGCCTTCAAAATGAGCCAATCGTTGAATGGGACGCAAACCAGGAATAGTCAGGGGATTTTCTTTGATAAAAAAAGCTTGCAATGTTCCCCTCGCCCATCGCAGACGTTGAGTTGCATGATCAGCAATGGTTTCAGCGGCTAAACCTGCGCTGAGTTTTTCATCTAAATAAATTAATTGATAGCCAAGAGCAGTGATGCGAATTCCGGTAAAGTAATCTTCACTCAAGGTACCTGTAACAAATCCTCCCACTTGTTCAAGCGCACTCCGCCGCACGACAAAAGAGGTTCCTGAACAGACAACGCCACCCACTCCATCCCGAATCGGCTGAATTTGTCGATAAAATACTTCTTCTTCCGGCGTTAAGACATTTTCTAAACCTAAGTTATGAGCAATCGGGTCTGTGTTATAAAAACTTTGAGGCGTTTGGACTAAACCGATCGCGGGATTTTGAAAAAAGCCAACTGTACGAGTCAGGAAATTTTTAGTAGGAATAAAATCAGCATCGAATACAGCAATGAACTCCCCACGGGTTTTAGTCAGGGCGTGATTTAAATTCCCCGCTTTAGCATGACGATGATCAGGACGTATTATATATTCACAGCCGAGTTCAGCAGCTAATTGCCGAACTTCTGGTCGCTGGGTATCATCAAGGACATAAATCTTTTTTTCAGGATAATCGATCGCCTGACAACCAATAATTGTTCGGCGCAAAATAAAAATAGGTTCATTATAAGTCGGAATGAGAATATCAACAGAGGGAGTAAAATGACCGGAGAGGACAGCAGATGCGAATCGGGTGGCTTGATGCGTGCGGTTTTTAATATTGAGCATCAAAACAAGCTGGATGGTGTTGTTTAACAGCAGGGTCATTTCTAGGAAAAATAACCATAAGCTAAAGACACCATTAAGGGGGTTAGAAAGATTGAGCGTGGAAAGCGATCGCCAAACTGCATATCGCCCCATTAATAGCAATAACACTCCCACCACCAACCACCGCGACCAAGGACGAGGGTGAGGAGAAATCTTCATAACAGCGAAGACTCCCACTAATAAAGCGATCGTGGGCAGCAACAGATATTTGTGATGAGGAACCTTCGGAGCTGTTAACCAAAGGGGTGGATTGTCTTGTAAGACTTGAAGTTGAGCAAACAGTTGACTAATTGTGCCTTCCCCTACAAACCAAGCCGCTGCGATCGCACCTGAAGCAACAACGACACTCAGCATCACCAGCGTTGCCATTCGGAGTCGGAAAATCCGCCTAAATCGATGGCGTTTTGAGTTTTTACGCAGAAACTCTAAGGCTGACATAGCTTTCTTGTTGAGCGTTACTCTTTTCTATGTTTAACTGTCTCAACTTTTCAATTTTCAGTGAGGCACCCCTCCATATCTTCATATTCATCTTCATACTTTAATTACGGATACCCCATTCCCCTCATCAACCTCCTGAAAATGTTTTCACCTATTTTCTCCCCGTCCCCCATTTCCCTTTACCCTTTCCCCATCCCCCTTTACCCCTTCCCCTTTACCCTCTCCCCCTTCCCACCAATTGAGCAATGGCATTCACCAATTCATTCGGCTCTATAGGCTTGGACAAGTGTTGCTGAAAACCAACCTCGAATGCATGGATGCGATCTTCTTCTCTAGCGTAAGCAGTTAGCGCGATGGCAGGAATCTGGCTCAGAGCTGATGATTCCAGCGCTCTTACTTTGCCAAGTAGCGTATAGCCATCCTCAAGAGGCATCCCAATATCGCTGATGAGCAAATCGGGTTTCCAACTCTGAAGCATTTCCAGTGCCTCGCCTGCCGAAGCGGCTGCTTTAACGTCAGCACCATGGAAGTTGAGCAGCGTTGTCAGCAACTCCCGTGCATCTGCTTCATCATCGACAACCAGGAGGCGCAAATTCTCCAGCACTTTTGAGTGATCAACCGATTCTTCACTTTCAACAGCCGAAGCATTTCGTTGAGGCGTTTTGGCTTCTGTTGAGAGAACTCTAACGGGAAGATGCACAATGAAGGTTGCTCCCTGTTCCTCCCCCGGACTTTCGGCTCGAACCGTTCCTCCGTGCATTTCTATCAAATGGCGAACAATGGCAAGTCCTAGTCCTAGTCCGCCATAGGAACGGGTAATCGAGCTATCGGCTTGGCGGAAGCGATCGAATACAAACGGTAAAAACTCAGGAGAAATGCCTTTACCCGTGTCACTCACCCGAATTTGGACAAAGGAGTCAATCCGACTGAGTTCAACTTCAACTCGCCCACCTTTCGGGGTAAACTTGATAGCGTTGGAAAGTAAATTCCAAACTACTTGTTGCAAGCGGTCTGGGTCGCCTGAAACAATTCCCGCCGATGGGTCGAGAATAAATTCAATTTGAATGGCTTTGGCATCAGCCGCCGACTGTACCGCATCAATAGCTGCTTCAATCACCGGAGTCAATTCAATGGGGCGAATGTGGAGGTGGAGTTTGCCCCGGATGATGCGCGAGACATCTAAAATATCCTCGATCAATGTGGCTAAGGATTTTGTATTGCGATCAATCGTTTCGAGAGCACGAGCTGCCGTCGATTCATCAAACTTGCGGGTACGCAGCAACTTAGTCCACCCCAGCATGGCATTCAGGGGTGTGCGGAGTTCGTGAGAAAGGGTGGCAAGGAACTCATCTTTAGTCCGATTCGCCGCTTCTGCTGCCGTGCGAGCACTAAGTTGGGCCTCATACAACCGAGCACGTTCGATCGCTTGAGCACACTGCTGACCTAAAGCTAGGATAAAGGCGCGGTCATCCTCACTCAATGGGTGAGCCTCACTAAAGCTCAGGGACATCCCCCCTACAGCACGTCCCTCGACCATTAGCGGAATGGAAAGCCAAGCTCCATAGTTAGCCTGACTATACTCGTTGGCGAGATGGGGATAGCGTTCAATTCGAGCGGCTGTAGATTCTAGCCAAATGGGCTTTCTCGTTCGGACTGTTTCTGCTAAAGGGACGGGTGTATGGATCGAAAAACGACGCCACTCCTCCAATAAAGTGGTATCGTGACCAGGGGCGTCCAAGACTTCAAGTTCAGTCCCGTTTTGGGTTAATAGAGCAATAAACGCGCTATCTGCACCCGAAGCCATGACTCCTTGATCGATAATCACCTCGGCAACTTGAGCAGGAGTTAGAGACTCAGAAAGTGCTGCTGTGATGGTTTGCAATCGTGCTGTACGTTCTGCTGCCCTTTCCGCGATGGTTTTTGCCTGTTGAGCGGTTCTTCGAGCGACTTCACTATCCCGATAGAGAAGTGCATTATCAACAGCTACAGCAGCACGATAGGCAAGTTCTTCTGCTAAGTCTAGATCATCGGGGGTGTAACGACGGTTTGATTCTGCGATCGCAAAAGATAAAACACCCAGCGTTCGTCCGCGTATTCGCAACGGCACCACCATGTAAGATCTAGGGTTGAGTTCACGCAAAATTCTGAGATACTCCGAATCCCGTGCAACATTGGAGAGTAGCGAGTCGGGAACCTCAGCAACCAACTCCGACTGCCCAGTCCGTACCACCTTCATAATTGGGCTGTTAGGATTTTGTTCGGAGGGATAGCGGTGCAGTAACTCTTTAACTATCTCCACCTTAGCGGGATCGAGATGAGCTACCTCTACACGACGAATCTTGCCTTCTTCACTGACTAAGTCAACACTACACCAGTCAGCCATGTAAGGAACAGCAAGACGGGCCACGCTTTTAAGTGTAGTTTCGTAGTCCAGGGAGGAAGCCAACACAGTACTCACCTCAACCAAAAACGCAGAGCGCTTCTGTGCTGTTTCCGCTTGCAGTCGTGCTGTCTGTTCGCGAATTAATTGAGTTCGTTCTTCCTCAGCTTGCTTGAGTTCAGTGATGTCACGAGCTACAACCAACGAATATTGGGCTGTACCCTCTTTGTCCAATTCCGGAACGACACGAGATTGGTAGGTTCGCATTCCCGACACCGAAAGGGCTTGGTATTCAATGATTTGTTCAGTACCCGTTTGGAAAACCCTCAGGAGCGTTTCGTTCCAAAGTTGGCATAAATGGGACGGTGCCCCTGTTTCTTCGGGAGTTTTACCGATGAATTGAGCGGCTAGCATTCCTGTGTTCCGCTCCACTGCGGGATTAACATAGGCGTAACGCAGCTCTCTGTCACAACGGATAATCACATCAGGTGTATTTTCCACAACAGCTTTGAATTGTTGCTCACGCTGGTACAGTTCTTCTTCTGCCTGCTGACGAGCAATCTCACCCCCAATCCACAAAGCCATGAGTTTTAAGAATTCCCTATCGGTTGATTGGAACGGAGTTAGCCGGGGTGTGGGGCTAGAAAAATTGAGGGTACCGTAGACTTCACCAGTAACAATAATTGGTGTGGCAATATAAGATTCAAGTTGAGTCGCGCTATAACAAGGATGGCCTTTCCATTGCTCTGAGCCCCCAGCGTGTTCAAAACTAACAGGTTCCTTGGCTTTGAGTGTTTCATTACAATAGGTATTGCCGAGTTCAAAAATGTCGCCTGTACAAAGGGGAAAAAGATTGTTGTCGCTGCTTAAGTTTTCTGAAAATTGCACCTCAACAACTTCGTAACGTTCTCCGCGAATTTGAGCCAAGATCCCCACATCAAGACCGAAGCGATCGCATCCCATCGCCAGCAATTTCTGGATTTTTTCTTTAAAATCAACATACGGTGCAGCAACAATTTCATAGAGATTTTGCATGGATTGCTGACTTTGGGATAATGCTTCTTGTGCTCGTTGACGCTCCGCGATTTCTGCTTCTAATGCAGCATTGGTTGATGCGAGTTCCTCCGTTCGTGCTTCAACTTGCCTCTCTAATTCCAAGGCAAATCTTTGCAGTAACTCTTCAGCTTGTTTGCGCTTGGTAATACCCAAAACCACCCCAATCATACGCACAGGCTGACCGATTGAGTCGTAATAAAACTGACCTTTTCCTGCAACCCAATGAATGCTGCCATCATCCCAAACAACGCGAAATTCTTGGTCATAAATTCCCCGTTCTAAGCGAACACGATTGAGTAATTGGATTACAGCTTCGCGGTCTTCAGGATGAACACGGCGCACAAAAGCTTCATCAGTTCCTTCAAATGTGCCAGGAGCCATACCAAAAAGCTGTTCGTGATGCTCAGACCATTTGACTTGGCCCGTGAGTAAGTTCCAATCCCAGGTACCCATTTGAGCAGCATCTAAGGCTAACCGCAATCGTTCTTCACTCTGCCGTAGTGCCTCTTCTGCTTGCTTGCGTTCTGTAATATCAATGCCAGTACCGATAACATATTGAACCAACCCTTCGCTATCTTTCAGCGTTGTGTTTGACCAAGCAATTAATCGGCGACTTCCCTCTTTCGTTAACCAATAGTTTTCGTACTCGCTCGGTAACTGGTTGGTTCTCAGGTTTTCAAATACCGCTTTGACTGGCTCTACCTCTTCTGGAATCAAGAACAAATCCCAGACATACTTACCTCTGACTTCATCGAGGGAGTAACCCATTGTTTTCTCACAAGCTTTGTTGAACTGGGCAATTCGTCCCTGTTGGTCGAGTACCACGACCAAACTGCCAACTGTAGTCAGGACTGCGTTGGAAAAGTCGCGTTCTTTTTTCAGCGCCTCCTCCGCTTGTTTGCGTTCGGTGATATCGTCAACTAAGGCAACAAATCCTTTAGGTTGTTGCTGTTTCCCAAAATCTGGAACGTAAGTGGCACGGATATAACGTCGGTCTGCATTTTCATAGGTAATGGCTGTTTCATAAGTGACTTCCTGCCCTGACAATGCGGCTTCAACGTATGTTTGAATTTCCTGATAAGCCGACTCCCCCAAAACCTCCTTGAGGTGCTTGCCGAGAATTTCTGTAGGGGGGTGTCCAAACCACTCTTGATAAGTTCGATTATTGTAACGATAACGCTGTCCTGCATCAACATAAGAAATCAGTGTTGGCACAGAGTCCGTGATGAGGCGAATTTGCTCTTCTCTTTTCCGCAGCGCTCTCTCCGTCTGCTGGCGCAAACCATTGAGGGAACTAATCAGCAATGACACCAGCACGAAAATACCCAGTCGTATAATGTCAGCGAAATCAACCTCGAATGCATAGGTAGGAGATTCAAACCAGTAAATAATGACCAATGTCGCTAAAACCGTACTCAGGAGTCCTGCCCCCAAACCGCCATACCACGCACTGAACATCACTGCCGCGAAAAACAGCAAGGAAGTGCTGGGTTTAAGTACTGGCCAGAGCCAGGATGTCAGCCCCAGTGCTAACGCTATAGCCAAGACAGCAACAATGTAACGTAGGATTAAAGAGCGCGGTACATTCAGCATATTTAGTCCTTGATGATGCGTGATGCTGTGCAGAGCGATGGTTGTAAGGTAGCGTTTAGCAGCTTTCGGCGAGCATGACGCTGAGCTGGCTACGGACAGGGTCTCGCCCAACTCATACCAAATCCGGTTTAAATACCCCTTTGTCAGAAAGCTGGGGGAGTTGGGGATGCTGGGGGAGAAACATCCCTTGTATTGAAAGGGGAGTTATCAAAGCGGATTTGGTATCACCCAAAGAACTGCTTGCCTAGGGTTAGTTATTTAGTCATGGTAATTTACCTTTCTCTCCCTTCCATCACTCCTAGTAGAGGAAAGTATCAATTTAACGTTAAATGGGGAATTACAATCCCTGATTTTGGCGTTATATCAAGTCCGGCTAATTGCCCATAATGAAGATTTCTCCGCGTCCCCGCGTCCCCACGTCCCCGCGTCAGCCCTAACTAGGGGTATTCAACCGGACACGATATTAGTCTCCAGTTTCCGTAGATTTTCGTTTGGCAGACATCAGAATTTTTCCAGACATTTCTCAGCTAAAACTCATGCTGCTGGAGGTCGGGTGGCGATAGAAAGTGCCAATTCGCGCTTTTTTCCCCAAGTTGTAGCATCGTTCGGCTATGGAGTACATATTATGGCTCCTGTGATGCTCGGATATGAAGCGGGTTCAATTTTGCTATTATTGGAATCTAAAGATTTTACCGAACTTGAACCTAGCCGAATCGCAGAATGTTAGCGTTTTTAACGCAGAGAGGCGCGGATTTTTTTCGCAAAAAAACGCAGAGTTTTGGGGTTGAATTTCAGTTGATTGTTGTTGTATAGTAACCAGTATTTTAAGTTATTTACAAGAGATTTAAAGGGATTAAAACCGATGTTTAACAAAGTCTGAAGTGGAGAATAGAGAGGAGAAATAATTTTTTTCTAAGTCGGAATTATTTTTTTAT
>CBKWLJ010000212.1:0-14987 GCA_966675205.1 uncultured bacterium | reverse complement strand
AAAATCAAGTCTCGACGGTCTGTAACCGGGATTAAAGTACTGGGCGATGAGTTATTGGGGCTTGGAGATGTGTTTGTCCAGCCAGACTGTGGCACTACAGCAACGGTGTAAATTCCTAGCGCTAAATTTGTAAAGGTATAATTGCCGTTTGCATCGGTTGTAGTCGATGTCTCCCCAGTATCGAGTTGTCCGTTGAGGTTTTGGTCTAAGTAAATCGTCCAACTTGTCAAACCGGGTTCACCAGCATCTAGAACACCGTTTCCATTCCAGTCATCCCACATCGTGCCGCTAATGGTCGGAGGGGTATCAGAAGCGAGGGTACTGCTAGAGGATGGAGGCACAACAGAGGAAGAACGACTTGAGTTGAAGACTCCAGTGATTTCCTGAAGTGGATCGGAAAGTGGCGATGGCAGTAAAAGCGACGAATTTGATGTTGATCGTTCTAATTCTGTAGTGTATTGTTGCGGTTGAAACAGCTCTGTAGAAGAGGGCATAGATTTTCCTCGGGTAAGGTATGGCTTAAGCCGCTCCCAGCTTCTATGCCAGCCACCTCATAGCTTACTGGGAAAGGGGCTTCACAATCAAAAATAAATAAGTGTAAATTTGAAGATGTTTGAGCTTCTTTATGTAGCTGCAAAACTCTAGTAGATGCAAGGCTTAGTTGCGGCTTGGGAGAATTCAACAATAATTCGTAATTATGAATTCGTAATGGACTTCGTCCCGCTACGCTAACGTAATTAAAAGGCGGGTTAGAGTGCCCGACAACGCACGTCGCTCACGTTACCCAAAAGGGTTCTCATCCCCATCGGAAGAGCGCAGCGAGCCGTAGGCTAAGTCAATTACGAATTACGAATTACGAATTACGAATTTTTAATTGCCTTCAAACTGATGAATATAGCTGTTAATAATAACTCTCAGTGAACACTTCTCGCCAACCCATTGATTGTAGGAGGCATAAATGATATAAAACAGCGTATTTACTGAGCAGGTTACGCTGACTCTAGTTGACCCATGAGAAAAATTGTGATTGGAGTGATGGGGCCGGGAGAGAGAGCATCAGAATGCGATCGCAAAAACGCCTACGAACTCGGTCAACACATTGCTCAATCCGGATGGGTGCTACTGACGGGCGGTAGAAATACGGGTGTAATGGATGCTGCAAGTCTTGGGGCCAAAGCCGCCAACGGTCTGACTATTGGTATCTTACCCACTGCTGATGATCGGGCTATCTCTGATGCTGTTGATATTGCCCTAATTACAGACATGGGTAGTGCCCGTAATAATATTAACGTCCTCTCCAGTGATGTCGTGATTGCCTGTGGTATGGGTGCAGGTACAGCCTCGGAAGTTGCACTCGCTTTAAAGGCAAATAAACCCGTCATTTTGTTGACTAACCATCCCGAAAGCCAACTTTTTTTTAAAAGTTTGTCGGATGATAATATCTTTTTCGCAGCCAGTCCAGAAGCAGCTATCCAGTTTGTTAAAGAAGTCTTAATCAGACAGGGTAAAATTTAGTACAACGTGGCGGAAATAATCCACTCCTTCAAAAGGTTAAAAGCTTACTGTGCAAGCAATAGTCCTTCTCCCTTGGAGCCTCCTGTCTTGGAGCCTTCTGGCACTAGTAATCTTTATGGAGTTCGGGTAACTTGACTTGCCTAAAGTGTACTGAACTGCTATTAGCACATTAAGTTTAATTGAGTCGTCTACCAAGAGGCATAAAACATCATTTTTTTGAATGATGTTGCCTTGTTCGGTCAAATTATATTGTTAAATTTTATTGCCTCAGCTTGATAAATTTTGAGCTGATTATGCTTGAAGTTAGTAATGAATTAAGCTTCTTAAATAGCTTTAAGCTAGAAAGCAGTTTTGAGAGGATTGAACAGAATGGGATACGAACTTCCCCCTTTACCCTATGCCTATGATGCGCTAGACCCCTATATCTCCGCCAAGACATTTGAGTTCCATCACGACAAGCACCACGCGGCTTACGTGACTAACTACAACAAGATGGTGGAAGAGGCTGGCATGGGTGACAAATCCATTGAGGAAGTCATCAAAGCAACCTACAATGATTCGTCCAAGAGCGGTTTGTTTAACAATGCCGCCCAAGCTTGGAACCACACGTTCTTCTGGAACTCCATGAAATCCGGTGGTGGTGGTGCCCCAACCGGTGCTGTTGCCGATAAAATCAATTCCGACTTGGGTGGCTACGATAAGTTCAAAGAAGACTTCAAGAAAGCGGCTGCTACCCAATTTGGCAGTGGTTGGGCTTGGCTTGTCCTCGACAACGGTACGCTCAAAATCACGAACTCTCCGAATGCAGTCAATCCTCTGGCAGTAGGGCAAACCCCTCTGCTGACTCTGGATGTCTGGGAACACGCCTACTATTTGGATTACCAAAACAAGCGTCCCGACTTCATTGATGCTTTCATCAACAATCTGATTAACTGGGACTTCGTTAATCAGAATATGAGTGCTTAAGAGCAGTCTTATCTGATAGAAGTAGGAAATTAATCAATCGTTATTTCCTTCTTGACATTTCTCAAGTAATGAGAAAAGCAGCCACGGCAGTAAAGTCGTGGCTGTCTTTTGATAGGGATAAAAGTTGCCTTTAGGAGTACACAATCAGTCTCAAAAAGTTTACATTTGTTAATAAAGAACAAAAAATTATATCTTCGTTTAGGTAAGTACCTCATGGATAGTAAAGATCTAGCCCAATACATTGAAAGCACGAATAGTATTTCCAAACCTTGGCTACTTGTGCAACTCCGCTTGAAGAAACTCGAAGAGGAAAGAGCAACTCTGTCACCAGACGCTTATGCGAAAGGACTCGCTGATATTCACGAAGATCTAATGAAATTGGGGGAATGGTGGCGAGGTATTGAAGACAAGGTCTTTTAATGCAACTGGTTCAAGAAGGCTCCAAGGGAATATTGCTTGTAAAGTAAGCTGACTAACCTTCTTGAACGGATCACTTATTTGGACTAGCCGGGTTCAGGTATCAAATTCAATTTCTTAGCGCTTAACCCGTTCTTTGCTTTAGCCTGCTAAGGTGCCGATAGAGCAATCAACAGCAACGTCAGGAACCCCATGCCTAGTTTTTCCTTTCATTAGTTAGGTTCTAGAGCGTAGCAGTTCGGGTTACGATTAAATCTCTACCTGACGGTTTCACACCCTGCACTTGTAGAGTCAGTGTGAGCTTCTAAAAAAAGAAGCCCCCGTCAATAGCCTCTATTGGTATCACTGGCGATTCATCAGGCGGCGTGTGGCGAATTACTGGAGCAACGTCTCCGCTACGCTAATGCCACTTGAAGCGCTGTCCCACCCGTAATTTTTAGCTCGGTATGGGGCTTCTCGCCAGTTTAGCTCATCACGACGCTAAAGCATTAGCCGTGGCAAAGCGCTACAGATGTGAAGCGACGGGGGCAGCGCTCTTGAATGAGCGGCTGATGTGGCAACAAATTAATCAGGGCTAAAATGCCGCCAACGTAACATTATGGCTAAATCTAAATTATCAAAAAATTCTGTCAAAGAAATCACAGAAAATAAGGAAATTCACCTAAGTGACCCGCAATACTACATTAATCGGGAACTGAGTTGGTTAGAGTTTAATAACCGAGTTTTGCATGAAGCCACTGACCCCCGCACACCTCTGTTGGAACGTCTCAAGTTCATGAGCATTTTTAGCTCGAACTTAGATGAATTTTTCATGGTTCGTGTTGCGGGTTTAAAAAAGCAAGTGAATGCACAAGTTAGGAAACTGACACCCGATGGCCGGACACCGAGTGAACAACTCGAGGCAATCAGCGAGCGGTTGCGTCCGATGGTTAGAGAACAACACCAACATTTTGAGAAGGTTTTGCGATCGCAACTGGCCCTAGTCGGCATTCATTTGCTGGACTATATGGACTTGAACCAGGAGCAGCGAGCTTATCTGCAAAACTGCTTTGAGGCGCAAATTTTTCCGGTTCTGACTCCCTTAGCAGTTGACCCCAGCCACCCCTTTCCTCATATTTCTAACCTTAGCCTTAATCTCGCGGTGGTGGTAAAAGACCCCGATACTGGAGAAGAATTATTTGCACGGGTGAAAGTCCCTAAAGTTTTGCCTCGCTTTGTGCCACTTCCTGAAGAGTTGCGCCATCGGCAAAAAGGCCAGCCTTCAATCTGGACGGGTGTTCCGCTAGAACAGGTGATTGGTCATAACTTAGAATCTCTGTTTCCAGGGATGAATATTCTAGATTATCATCCATTCCGAATTACCCGGAATGCCGATCTAGCGGTTGAGGAAGATGAGGCAGACGACCTGCTATTGGCAATTGAGCAAGAACTGCGGAAGCGGCGGTTTGGCGGTTCTGTCGTGCGGATGGAAATACAAGTTACCATGCCCGACACAATCCGAGAGATGCTGATGCGGGAGCTACGCCTCAAGAAAATTGATATCTACGAGGTAGAAGGTTGGCTGTGCCTGGGAGATTTGATGAGTTTTATGGACTTGCCCCTCCCGGCATTAAAAGACTCACCTTGGTCGCCTGTAGTCCCCTGTCGGTTGCATTCTTGTGCGGCTGAGGAGGAGGAAGAAGATTTATTCAGCGTAATTCGCCATGCGGATTTGTTAGTCCACCATCCCTATCATTCTTTTAGTGCGACTGTACTACATTTCATTAAACAATCTGCTCACGATCCAGGTGTTTTAGCCATTAAAACCACACTTTACCGTACATCGGGAGACTCCCCGATTGTTAATGCCTTGATTGCAGCTGCCGAAAATGGAAAGCAAGTGGCCGTGTTGGTGGAACTCAAGGCTCGTTTTGATGAAGAAAATAATATCCTTTGGGCACGCAAACTCGAGCAAGCTGGAGTGCATGTTGTTTACGGCTTAGTCGGTTTAAAAACTCACACCAAAGTTGTACTAGTTGTGCGTCGTGAAGAGGATAAAATTAGGCGCTATGTTCACATCGGCACAGGTAACTATAACCCCAAGACTGCCCGAATTTATACGGATTTAGGTCTATTTAGCTGCCGAGAAGATTTAGGAGCTGATTTAACCGATTTATTTAATTTCTTGACCGGTTACTCACGACAGCGCTCTTATCGGAAGTTAATGGTAGCTCCTGTCAATTTACGCGATCGCTTCCAAGCTCTGATTAACCGCGAAATTGAAAATTGCAGTCAGGGTTATCCTAGCCGAATCGTCGCCAAAATGAATTCCTTAATTGACCCTAAAATTATTGCCACCCTCTATGAAGCTTCAAGAGCGGGCGTTCAAATTGACTTAATTATTCGGGGAATTTGTGGCTTGCGCCCTGGCATACCAGGTGTTAGTGAAAATATCCGTGTGATTAGCGTAATTGGTCGCTTTTTAGAACACTCACGGATTTATTACTTTCATAATCGGGGCAAAGAGGAGGTGTATATCGGTAGTGCAGACTGGATGACTCGTAATTTGGATCGGCGAGTAGAAGCGATCGTGCCGATTGAAGACCCAGACATTGTCAAAGATCTTCAAGAAATTTTAGCAGTTATGCTCTCCGATAACCGTCAAGCGTGGGAACTCCAAGCAGACGGCAGCTACATTCAACGTCATCCAGCCGATGGCACTCAAGATCAATGTGCTCAGAAAATTTTAATGGAAATGGCAATTGATGCTGCTAAGGGTTCTGAGTTCACTTCTAACCCTTAATAACTGTAGCAACAATTCCTTAGATTTTGGATGGAGGTGAGGAGAGCAAAAGCGGAATTAGAGTCAAAGTTAGCAAGAGGAGAAGCTCAGTTTCAACGGCTCACCCTAAAACCTACAACCCTTTCCCTGTAAGCTCTATAGGCTCATCGTTCTTTTTCCCTCTTGCCAGAAGTGACAGCCAATCAGACACTAAACTTGACAATTTATTTGTAACGGAGAGGTTTTTATGAAAAAAGTTCTAGGTATTATTCTCGGAGGTGGTGCAGGTACGCGCCTCTATCCACTCACCAAGCTGAGGGCTAAACCGGCTGTACCTTTGGCTGGTAAATATCGCCTGATCGATATTCCTGTCAGCAACTGCATCAACTCTGACATCCTCAAAATCTACGTCCTCACTCAATTCAACTCCGCATCTCTCAACCGCCACATCTCCCGTACTTTCAACTTTTCTGGCTTGACAGAAGGGTTTACAGAAGTACTCGCGGCCCAACAAACAGCCGAAAACCCTAGCTGGTTCCAGGGTACGGCTGACGCTGTTCGTCAGTATCTTTGGCTGTTCCAAGAGTGGGATGTTGATGAATATCTGATCTTGTCAGGTGATCATCTTTACCGGATGGACTATCGCTTGTTCGTGGAACGCCACCGGGAAACCGGCGCAGATATTACCCTCTCCGTTATTCCCATTGATGAGAAACGGGCGTCGGATTTTGGGTTGATGAAAATTGATAACAACGGTCGAGTTGTTGACTTTAGTGAGAAACCCAAAGGGGATGCCCTGAAGCAAATGCAGGTCGATACGACCATCCTTGGCTTAGACGCCGAACAAGCCAAGAAAATGCCCTATATTGCTTCAATGGGGATTTATGTCTTTAAAAGAGATGTTTTAACGCATCTGCTCAATAGTTCTCCAGAACAAACTGATTTTGGAAAAGAAATCATTCCCTCCTCTTCCAAGGACTTTAACATTCAAGCTTATTTGTTTAATGGATACTGGGAAGACATTGGAACTATTGAGGCATTTTACGATGCCAACTTGGCACTCACCCAGCAGCCGCGACCTCCATTTAGCTTCTACCATGAAGAAGCTCCCATCTATACTCGTGCCCGTTACTTGCCTCCTAGTAAGCTTTTAGATTCTCATGTAACGGAATCAATGATTGGGGAAGGTTGCATTCTCAAAAATTGCCGAATTCACCACTCGGTATTGGGAATTCGTTCGCGGGTGGAAGCGGGTTCTATTATTGAAGACGCGATGCTCATGGGGGCTGACTACTATGAACCTTTTGCCGAACGGCAATCTGATTGCGACACCCAAAAAGTTCCTCTAGGGATTGGAGCCAACTCCACGATTCGTCGTGCCATCATCGATAAAAACGCTCGTATTGGCTGTGATGTTCAAATTATCAATAAAGACCGAGTGGAGGAGGCTGATCGCGAACAACAAGGCTTTATTATCCGTAATGGTATTGTTGTCGTGATCAAAAATGCAGTAATTCCGGATGGAACAGTGATTTAGTTTTGAGCCTCCGTTCCTCTGTCTGTTTAAACTAAAGTTGTTAGTGATTGGTTGTTAGTTATTAGAGGAAAAAGCCATCTAAAACCTAAAAGCTTTCTTGTGACTAATGACCTCTTGACCAATGACTAATGACCATGCGCCTTCGGGGCGGGAACAGGGAACAGAGAATAGGGAACAGGGGGAACGAAGGATACAAACCCCTTAATTCATTAATGGAGAGGAAAAAATATTTGAAACGAGGGCACTTGATGCGATGTTTCAAGGCGTCCGAATCCAAATCCCCTACTTTTAAGCATGGGGATTGCCTGTTGCCCGTTCCCCATTCCCTGTTCCCTTTTAATGATGACTAATGACCAAACTGCTTCTATTAATTGGGCTGCCTGGTAGTGGAAAATCCACTCTAGCTAGCAGGTTGTGTGCTGAGTATCCCGGAAGTCAGTTGATTTCTACGGATGTTATCCGCGCTCAGTTGTTTGGTTCACAGGAGGTTCAAGGTCCATGGTCCTTGGTGTGGCGTGAAGTCGAGCAGCAATTTAAGCAGGCAGTTGCTCACTCATCGGTAGCGATTTATGATGCAACCAACGCAGTTCGGCGTTACCGGAAAGAAGCGATCGCACTCGCTCGTGTGACTGGCTTTACCCACATCATCGGTTTGTGGTTGGATACACCTCTATGTGTATGCTTGGAACGGAATCAAAATCGCGATCGCTATGTTCCTGAAGAAGTCATTTTACAGATGCACTCCTCGCTGTTCAATGCTCCACCTATACAGGACGAGGGATTTGATTACCTGATTCATTCTTCTTGTGCAAGGTGTGGAAATTGCGATTCTATGGATGAGAAAGAACCGAACTCACGAAACTTGACGGCTTTGATACTCTAGGTTACAGAAATATAAGTAATACCCCTAACTTGACAAACCGCTAACTTAGTGCATCCATTGAATCGCTTGCCGACTTTAAAAACTACAACTAAGTATGATTCTTCATTCATGGGCGCTCGATGGGGCAGAACCCAGAATCCAGAAGCGGAAAAATGCTCCATCTGTTCTAGGGTTTCTCTCCTCCGATGCGGACAAAATGTCATTAAAAAACAGCGTTTGACCGGGGAAACCGTTGCGGCGTCATTAGGGCAGCATAAAACAAAACTTAGACTAAATATCTAGAGTAGAGGAGATACCCTTCATGGCTGCAACCGACTTCAAAGACTACTACGCCATCCTGGGAGTGAGTAAAACCGCCAGTGCAGATGAAATTAAAAAGAGTTATCGTCGTCTAGCACGGAAATACCACCCAGACATGAATCCTGGGGATAAGCAAGCAGAGGCTCGCTTTAAGGAAGTTAGTGAAGCCTACGAAGTGCTATCGGACTCAGATAAACGCAAGAAATACGACCAATTTGGTCAGTATTGGAAGCAAGCCGGACAAGGATGGCCCGGAGGTGGGGCAGGCGTTGATCCTAGCGGCTTCGATTTTAGTCAGTATGGCAGCTTTGATGACTTTATTAACGAGTTGCTGGGTCGCTTTAGTACAGCCGCAGGAGGCAATACGCGTCGGACATATACCTATCGTACCAATACGAGTCCAGGCGGGTCTAGCCAGTATAGAGACTTTGGTGGCTTTAGTGGTTATAGCGATTTTGCAGGTTATGACAACGGTGCTGGTACGGCTAGTGCAGACCGTGAAGCAACCATTACGCTCACTTGGTCGGAAGCCTTTCATGGCGTTCAAAAACGTCTGAACTTAGGTAATGAAGTGATTGACGTTCGGATTCCCCCTGGTGCTAAAGCTGGAAGCCGCATTCGAGTTAGAGGGAAGGGACAGCCCAACCCTTACAACCAGCAACGGGGTGACTTGTACCTGAATGTAGAACTCAAGCCCCACTCTTTCTTCCAGTTTGATGGAGACAATCTGATTTGCGAAGTTTCAGTGGCACCCGATGAAGCCGTTTTGGGAACTACTATTGAGGTACCCACACCAGATGGCACCGTAAAGGTAAATGTGCCTGCTGGTATCCGTTCCGGTCAATCCTTGCGGTTGCGGGGTAAAGGTTGGCCCAATCCTAAGGGGGGACGCAGTGACCAACTCGTGCGAATTGTCATTGCAACACCAAAAGACCTTTCCCCAATTGAGCGGGAGTACTACGAAAAAATTCGCGCTAACCGCACTTACAATCCTCGCAGAGATTTGGCCCAAGTGCGGCTGTGATTTTTTCCTGCAATCAAACTTTTATTCACCCTTTGTAGGACGGGCGAGATGCCCATCCCACGCAGACTTTGGTATGAAAGCCTCTCCCCTGAACTGCTTATTTAAGTAGTTCTGGCAGCTTAAATGTTTCTGGAACTGTTTGTTTGTCCTCAACGGCGAGATTGCCAGACAGTCCTTTCGGCCAAATATGAAAACCGCCCCGATAGTGAGGTGGAATTTCCCAGCTACCCCAAATCCCCTTTTCGTCAACATAGCCATCATAGAAGACGGTGTGGGTAGGATACCGCTTTTGCATCCAACAGCGCAGTTGTTCTGAATCGTAATGTCCTTGCCAGATGAAGCGATTTACATCATCAATGCCACTGCCACTGACGGCTTTGTTTTTAAACGTCAGGGCAAACGACATCATGTGGCGGCGGGCATGGGGGCCGAATGCATGGGTGTAAAAGCCTTCCCACTCTCCACTCGGAAATAGGGGATGCTTCTCCAGTTCCTCCCCGGTTTGGAGCGGTTTTTGGTTTTTATCTGCCATCGCTCACCCTCCGGAATGGGTTTTTTCCAGGGTAAGCGCTCTAGGCTGATACGACAAGGGTATGAGCAAGTAGAAAAAATGCGATCGCATCTGATTTACAATGCTTTGTGGCTCAACACGCCTGATAATGAAGGATTAAGTCAATCAGCATATCGCTTTCCTTTCATTAGAGAATTCATGTCTACCCAAAACTCGACTCACCTCACTGTTCAAGAAGCACAACAACTTCTCAAGCCATTCAACTGCATTGAAGGCAAAACTGTGAACTCAGAAGCGGAAAAAGCCCAAATTCGCCAAGCGCTACTGGTGCTATGCGAACACTCGGATTACCAAATTTTGGGAATTTGTGCCGATACCCTAGCTCAAGGGTTATCAGCCCTAAAAAGCTATACAGGGGCTTTAGGCTATGAACCTAATCTTGAGCTTGGGCCAGTTGAAGGTGCAGTTTATATCAAGTTCAACCCCAAGTCGGGATTATGTTACCTCGACTCCTACACAGGAACCCATCGGGGAGTATTGGTATCTTGCCAATCTGCCTATGAAGGAAGAATTAATGAAATGTATGGTCATTTGCCCCTAAATTTATTCGAGTCCAATTAGCCAATGTCATACAGTTCGTTCAACTCACGAGCAACGACAAAGCAAAGGGGGTTAAAAATTCGTAATTCGTAATTCGTAATTCACGTTTTCGTTGAAGATTTGACTCTGCCGATAACTTGGGCGACGTGATCAAGTTCAGACTTTTACCCGTCTTGAAACACGATGAACACCCTTATGGAGCTACTTCAGCAACTTGCTTCACCTGGAATTTGTCTTCATTTTTAGTCAATTCCATCACTTGCAAAGTGTATCCCCTGTTCTTCACAATCTGCTTGGCTTTTGCTTGTGCTTGACTAGAAGTCGCAAATTTAATTGCTCCCCCTGTATGAGGGCACCAATCGAGACGTTCCATCCCTCCTAATCGCTCTAAGGAAGCAAGGTAATTGTTGCCTTTGGGTTCAAAGAGCAGATACTGAGCTTTTGAGGAAGTATTGTTTGCAGCCTCTTGGGGTTGGAGGTGACGTTGTTGCTTGAGTTTGGAAGCACGACCCATAAACACCTCAATAATACTTTGAAGTAGAACTTAATTTCGCAAATTCATTTGAATACATTAAATTTATAAAAAAATAATCATAGCATCAGTTAATAGCAAAAAAAATTAACAAGAGATATCAGATATTTTTGTAGTAATAGCGATTTTTAGATATAGCAAAATCCAGAAGGAAGAGGGCTTTAGGGCTATTATGTTTATTACTGGTACTTGGTCGTTTGGGCTATTAAAGAAAGTCCTAACCTTTATGGCGACAGCTATATTTCTTCAGAACGCATAAGAGCTTATAGAAATATCTAAAAGTATTCACATTGATTAGATGAGCGTTAGTAAGCGAAACGTCTATAAATAACTGACGAGTTAGCAGAGAGTGGGGATTAGCGATCGCATTCACTGAAAAGATGCCGTGAACAGTCAGCCGTGTTGCAGCTTCACACCCACGTCACCCACCGCTACTGATTGACAACGCTCACGTTCGGGTGCAGCGAAAGGTTAGGTTGCGGTGGAATGGGGTTTGAAACTCTTTAAAATCCAAAATGCGGCTGAGTATAGCAATAATCCGACAAATAATCCAGAAATACAACCAATGACTGCTCTGACGACCGCATCTTTGAAGGTTTCACCTGCAATACGATTTATATCTACAGCAACCCAAGCAAAGACCAAAGCACATAGAGCGATGCAGATGATTGTTAAACCTCTCCAGCGAGGGGCTAATGTTTCAGTACGATTACAAGGTTTAGCTTGATTTAGCCAAATTGATAGCCATAAAAACAAAGCGACAAGTCCAATAACTCCACTTCCATATTGAAGTAGTTTATAAATGGCTAGAGAACCAAGCTGAGATTGAAGCAACTTTGAATGAGCTACAAACCAGCCATCCTCATGAGTAAAAGCATCCCAAACAATATGACTAACTGCCCCAATCACAACGGACACGACAACATTAAAAAGATGCAAAAGTTTTAAAGGGAAGTAGCTTCTTATGGTTGGAAATCGTTGGGCTAATTGCTGGGGAAGAAGTGCCAAGAATGGGCGCATCAAAACATAACGAGTAATTAACAAGAGTACAATCGAACAAGGAAGCCCTTGAATTAATACTCCTAGAAAAGTATGTCCAATTGTTCTATTGGGTTGCAAAGCCAAGAAGTATTCAATGTCGGGAATCATCGACCCAACTAACAGACTTGGCAAATCTAGTCTTCTTTTCGAGCAGAGCCAAATCGGAGCAGCGGCTATGGGATGCGCGAGGGTAAAAGGCATATTTTATAAGTGGACTCGATGAACAAAGAATCACCGTTTGGTGAAAATCTAGCTGAACCGTAGGTAGTGGCGGAATGTCAAATCGCGCTAAATCTCTCGGCGGCATGCTCTAATCGCTTCTCCCGCATCAGTTTCTGCCATCACAATGCAGCGTCTACAGCAAATCCAGATTGAGTTCACTGAGTCCGGGTAACAGGCTGCGCTCGATGGGTTCATAGCTATCGTCTTCCAGATGATAGAGCTTTAGCAATCCATCTTCCCAGAACCAAACCTCTGGAACCCCTAAAGCTTTGTAGCGTTCCAACTTACTGATGCTACCACTGGTGAAGACGACTTCAATCGACAAATCTGGAATCGACTTTACGCTTTCGATGCAGTAAGACTCGTCTGCTTGGGCGGAGACAACTCCTGGTTTTTCCTGGGTCATTGCCCCTGTAGGCTTAAAAAAGATTCCCTGTTCGACAAGAAAGGTCGTCATTAAGTAACCAATGACACGAGCAAAAGTTTCGTGGTCTTGTCCTGGCATGAGAATCTCGATCTCCCCGTCATAGTAAGATAGCCGCACCCCAGGAGAACCCTCAAAGCCCTTTTGGATGAACTTGAACTGTTCCCAGGTTCCATGATGGACAATGCGTTGGTCGGTTGTTTTGTCGAGTAGTGGGGACATCGCGTTCACCTCCGGCTATCCTTGCCTGAATTGTGGCATAGCATTCGCAAGCCTGACGAGTGGAGATTTTATTGTATCTTCATCGCACCCTCTTATCTTGCCAAACGCGATCGCCTCCAGCAATTACAGCAGGACTTACGCAAATTTACTGTTAAACCGCCATTCGTAGGGGCGATTCATGAATCGCCCCTACTATATATGGTATCCATGCGTAAGTCCTGTACAGCAGCAAATTGAGGCGTGGCAAAGTCCCTTTGCTGATGTCTTGCAAAATGCTGATGTGAAACTCGGACCGCAGAAGACTTACTTGATGAGCAAGAATTTATCGAGCAGAGTATCCAAGAAGGAAATCGCCTGCAACAAATCGAAGCAGCCCGCAGGAACCCCGACGGTAGCCTAACTCGCGTACCTGCACCGAGCGGGGAGAAGCCCTAACGCGATTGACAAAAGCAGCAATCTGTGTATATAAAATTGGGCGCAGGCGATCTGCGCTTCGCAGCAGCGCTTCGCTATCGCAAGACCATCGAATAAACTCTTCTCTCCCTCGTGCCAGTGCTTCGCGCTGCAACTCAAAGCGGCTTTGGCGCGATCGCTAATTAGGACTTGCTTGAAAATCTCGCGATCGGTAACTTGAGGATTGTCCCAACTGCCTTCGATATACTGCCAACTCATGCTAAGTAGGTAGGTACAAATAAATGCAGGTATGTAAACAAATGTTGAGAGCCTAAAACCCTCTTCCCTTTTGCCTTTTGCCTTCTACCCTCTGCCTTGCTTCAACGACAAATATTAATGCCCACCTACTTAATAAGTTGGTCGATGGTTGGCTTTTCCGCATAGATATACTCTGGCGTTGGTTGGGGCATTGTAGAGAGTGAAGGTAGGTTACGAGGGTTGATCGCCTGCATCGCTCACCACTGTTGCATCGGGTGTTGCCGATTCTAGCTCCGGTGGCAGATGATTGGTGATGAAGGAACTCCAGTGAGGTATCCCACCTGGCTCAAATTCCATCTGCAAAATTGACGCATTCGGTACTCGAAATCCTCGCGAAAATCCCAAAAGCCGATTCATGGCAACGGCATCAATTACCGTTGGGTTAGCCAAAATCTGCCACAGCATTGCTTTGATAAAAAATCCATGTGAAAAGACGACCACAAAACCGGATTGTTGTTGCAACTGGTTCAGGGCAGTTCGGACTCGCTCCATCAGTTGAACCAACGATTCGGCGTTGGCTCCATCGACATATTCAGGGTCGCAGCGATCCCAGTAAGCTTTGCTCAGAGGTTTGCGATCCAGGGTTGTGGTTGCTTGGTCGAACTGTAGGCCCAGATAGGTAAACTCCTGAATTTGCCAAACCTCAACGGGTGTATGTGGAAATTGTTCAATCAATGGTTGAGCAGTGAGTTGTGCTCTGAGATAAGGTGAAGTTACAATCAAGTCTGGAGATTGTTTAACGGCAGTTGGAATACATTTTGATTGTCGGTAGCCCAATTCACTTAAGGCATTTTCATGCGGTCCAATAGTTGCCAACCCTGCATTGGATTGACTTTGACCATGACGAATAATCCAGATAGACACGGTTTGATATTCCCTCTCATTAATGGGTATGTACAGCTGCTTAGCACGCCAATTTGTTAGCAGCTTGCAGGGTTAGTTATTTACACATCGGCTCAAAAACAATCGCCTTTACCTCTGGCAGTTCAAAAAACGCTGATTTAACCAGGGGTTTGACTTCTAACCAATCTAACCCACCGTTACCGCATCCTAAAGCTGGGATAGCAATTGAAGTAATACCTAAGTGCTGAACTTCTGTCACAAGTGCCTTGAGTCCAATCTGAATATCTTCGATTTTTGACTTGTCTTTCCAGTGGCGTTTGGTGGGAAAGTTGATAATGTATTTGGGATTGAATAATTTCCCTGTGGGAACGGTAAACATTCGCCCAGGCTGCACTTCCTTAGCATCGCAAGCCTTTTTATATCGCTGGAAGTTTTCAGGAAATGCCTGTTTAAACTGCAAGGCGATACCCTTACCCAT
>CBKWLJ010000211.1:0-15001 GCA_966675205.1 uncultured bacterium | reverse complement strand
CACGGTTGCCGCAAACCTCTTCCATCCGTGTAATTCGAGTAAATCATCTGCGAAACCTTCGGAGGTTCATCGCCAATATGAAATGCACGAGCACGCTCTTCGATCGCTCGATCTGCATTCGTCACTCGCTCATACTGCCGCTTGTGTTCCGCCCAAGACTCAACAACAATAGTCTCTACAAACCGACCAGGGTCTGATAAATCTTGGAACAATCCCCACTGTATCGCCCCATCTCGACGGCGAGTGACACTGAGAGCTTGCATTACCTTGTTGAATTCTTCTGCATTGTTAGGGTCGATGCGATACTCTAGCGTTACTAACACTGGGCCATCATTGGGACAAGGCTCAATACTACGCGCCGGTTGATGCCAGTGCAGGGAGGCAGATAAGTCCAATTTCTCGACACAGCGCAAGCGATAGCGAGGAGTGAGTACTACACAAACTATCAATCCGATCGCTGCGGCAGTGAGGGCAGTGGAGATTCCCGTCCGTTGTGCGATCGCACCCCAAAGCAAACTCCCCAGCGCCATGCATCCCTGAAACACTAACATATGGATGGCTAACGCTCTAGCACGCACCCATGTAGGAACGGCAGTTTGAGCAGATACACTCAGACTTACCATTACCGTGAGGGATGCAATTCCCACCACGAACATCAACCCACACACCAGATAGATGTTGCGGGTGGATGCTAACAACAGCATCATCACTCCCATCAACACCGATGCCCCTGCCACCAAACGGTCTATTGAGGCTTTTTGCCGTACCTTGGGTAAAATGAACGCTCCGGATAACCCACCCATTCCCCAACAACCCAGAATAATGCCGTATCCCAGTGCATCCAGTCCTAACTCTTTCCGCCCTAAAAGTGGCAATAACGCAAACAAGGCGCTGCCAAAGAGAATATAAGCGACTGTTCGGATGAATACCGTTTGCAGAAGCGGTGCAAACCGTGCATAGCGAATACCCGCCTGAATGGCACCCACAAATCGCTCGGCAGGTAAAGCACTGTTCTGATGCGTTCTCTGCCAGCGATTGAGTACCAACATTACCCCAATAAATGAGGCAGCATTAAGCAGAAAGACAACGCCAGTTCCAGCAGCAGCAATGATGATACCCGCCACCGCAGGGCCAATCGATCGCGACAGGTTGATAACAATCCCATTTAAAGTTACAGCAGAGGGAAGTTCCTCTTTAACCACTAATTCCGGGATAACCGCTTGCCAGACAGGCATATTCATCGCACTGCCGATACTCAAGGCAAATGTCAGTGCTAAAAGTGTCCAAGGCGTTGTCATATCTGCAACCGTCATCACTCCGAGCAATGCTGCTGCGGCAAGCATCCAAGCTTGAGTAAACAACAGCATCTTGCGGCGATCCACCACATCTGCGATCGCACCTGCGGGTAATGCCAGTAAAAAAAAGGGCAGACTCGATGCTGCCTGCATGAGTGCAACCAAAAAGGGTGAAGGTGAAAGGGAAGTCATTAACCATGCTGCACCCACATCATGCATCCAAGTGCCAATGCTTGAAACCGCAGAGGCAATCCAAAGGGAACGAAATACAGGCTGACGTAAAGGACTCCAGGTAGATGTCGAGGTTATTGTTGATGCGCTCATGAAACCTAAGGAGCAAAGAAGCTAAAGGGCTGTGATCGCAAATTTCAATCCGAACAAATGCTTACCTAGCTCCTTAGTGTAGTTTCTTTGCCTCACCCTACTCAATGCGATCGCCACCCTAATGGAGGCATAAATGTTAAAAAAATGTAAAATATTGAAACAATCTTTAAGATGAAAGCCTATTCATGCCCCCTGTCCGTATCCATTTGCTCACTACCTTCAAAGACTCCTTACTGTTGGTTTTCCATACCAATTCCACGGGTTGGCAGTTTCGAGTAACCAACCAAGAGGGGAAAGTATTTGGGATGCAACTCCCTTATGATTCAGCTAATGCAGCTGAGAGAGTCGGGCGCAATTGGATTGACTTTAACTGTAGGTAATTCTCCAAATCATCCCGTCCGAAAAACTTCCTAACTTAGCTGCTTCTCTAAAGACTGCTCTAGTTGACTTAATAAGGTATCGACATCCTTCCCGACTTGCTCAAAGCAAGCAGGAGGTGGAGGTTCGGGTTCAAACTGAATGAGCTTTATTTGGTCATTGCCAATGCCGATAATCAGAACTTCCTTCTCTGGGTTATGAGCATCCACAATCCCCAAGATTTCCTGAATATGGTTTTCAACCCTCTGATTGAGTTGTTCGATCGCCTTTTTGGGACAATAGACAAAATGGGGCTTGGGTTGCAAGTCAATCCCTAAAGTCTCATCACTTTCTCCCTTTTCCAGATAAAGTCCCCAGGAAAGTGCTGCCAGTTCTTGCTGATTCTCTCTAGCAAAGCGATTGAGCTGATGCTTCCACTGATCTTCTGCCCTTTCCGGTTGAGGGCGACCAAACATAATCATTGTCTACAGTCCGTCACACTAAAGGCTAAAAGTCAAGGATGAAGGGTGAATTTGACGCTCAATTGGGGTCTACTTCAACCTTGCTGGAAGCATTACCAGTGCATTTTATTGTAGATCAGGCTGTACCCACTCGATAAACCCCTAGCTCAACAAAGGTGCTATTCCGCTAGGATAGCGCTTGACTATTAATAATTGACCCTGTTACTCTTCATACAGACCGATTGGTCTGAAAATGGATGTCTAAAGCCAAACAAACCAAGGAGAAAATTCTCCAACAAGCTGCCGAACTATTTAACCAGCAGGGTTATGCTGGCTCATCCATTTCGGACATTATGCGTGTCACTGGCTTGCAAAAAGGAGGGATATACAATCACTTCAAAAGCAAAGATGAGTTAGCACTAGAAGCATTCGATTTTGCGATCGCTTGTATTCGCAAGCCCATTAAAGCTGCTATAAAAGCAAACCATCATGCCATCGATCGCCTGCAAGCCATGATTTGTGTATATCGCAGTTTTATCGATAACCCACCGATTCAGGGAGGATGCCCGATTTTGAATACAGCCATAGAAAGTGATGATGCACATCCAGCATTGCGCGATCGGGCACAACAGGCAATGACTTCGTGGCGGGAATTGATTGGTCAAATTATTAACAAAGGAATTGAGAAGGGAGAAATTCGACCCACGATTAACCCTGATGAAGTGGCAACTATCCTAATTGCAACCTTGGAAGGAGCTATCATGATGAGCAAGTTATATGGTGATGCAATTTATCTGGAACGAGCCATTAATCATTTAACGGAATACATCAATAATCAATTGCCAATATCGAACTAGAAAAGGCAGAAGGCAAAAGGCAGAAGGCAGAAGGCAGAAGGCAGGAGGCAGAAGGCAGGAGGTTAAAAGGCTTGTACTTTTTACTCTTGGTTCTGTTGTTAACTGGTCACTTATTTCCGCCATGCTGCACTAGCCATTTCTTCGTTCTTTTTTTGATTCTTTAAAGACCTATCGGTCTGTTTTGAAAAATTGGAGGATTTATTAATCAGTTCCTCCCCGAAACCTTTGAATTCTAGAAAATTAAAATGACTCAGCTTTCCTCTAAACCAGAACAACCCTTTCGCCTCATCACTATATTCGTAAGCCATTACTGTGAGAAGGTACGGTGGGCACTTCAACACTTGAACCTTCCTTATAGAGAAGAACCTCATATGCCACCATTTCATCGATTCGCAACCCGTCGTTTTGGCGGGAAAACGGTGCCAGTACTTGTGACGGAAGAGGGGGTTTTCACTGATTCAACTGATATTTTACTGTATCTCGATGCGATCGCACCTGATGAAGCCAAGCTTTACCCCACTAATCCACAGATGCGCCGACAAGTCGAGGAACTAGAAGCGCTATTTAACTCCCAACTTGGGCCGGCTACACGCCGTTGGGGTTACTTCTATATGTTGAATAACTATAAGTTTATGCAAAGTCGCTGGTGTCAGGGTGTTCCTGTAGTTCAACAGGTATTATTTCCCGTCGTTTTTCCCGTCATCCGAAACATTGTTCGACAAACGATGGATATTAACCCGGAGTCGGCATCCAAGGCTTATGAAGAAATTCAGAGTATTTTTGAGAAAGTGGGCGAATTACTAGCTGATGGACGTACTTATTTAATGGGAGAGAGCTTTTCTGCGGCTGACATCACCTTTGCAACTCTTGCTGCCCCTACTGTGATGCCCCCACAACACATTGTCAAACCTCCGAGTTTGCGGGAGTTGCCGCCTAAAATGATATCTGAAATTAAGACGCTTCGTGCAACTCCGGCTGGGGCTTATGTGTTGCGATTGTTCAAGGATAGGGAGCGTTAATAATTCGTAATACTCGCTACGCGAGAAGCAAGCTACGTAATTCGTAATTGATATTCAGATGTAAGGTGGGCACTGCCTACAGAAGCTGAAAAAAGGGCTTTAGCATTGGTGTGCAGTGCCCACCCTACGAATTTACTTCACTTTAAACCTGACTGTACTCGCCAGAGGCTAGAATAAATTCCCTGTTTTTCTAGTAGTTGTGCGTGTGTTCCTTGCTCGATTAATTGCCCTTGTTCCATCACATAGATGGAATCTGCATTGCGGATGGTGGAAAGTCGGTGCGCGATCGCAATGGTTGTCCGATTTTTGGTAATCTTCTCTAGCGATCGCTGAATGGCTGCTTCAGTTTCATTATCTACAGCCGAGGTGGCTTCATCGAGGATGAGAATGGGGGGATTTTTCAAAATAGCACGAGCGATCGCAATTCGCTGCTGTTGTCCTCCCGATAACTTCTGTCCTCTTTCCCCGACAAGGGTGTCATACCCTTGGGGTAATCTACTGATAAACTCGTGCGCTTCGGCAATTTCGGCGGCGGCTATCACCTCGGTTATGGTTGCATCAAATCTACCGTAGGCGATATTTTCTCGTACTGTGCCGTGAAACAAAAACACATCTTGACTCACTAAACCAATTGCCCGACGCAAATCTTGCAACTGCAATTTGTGGATTTCGATGCCATCCAAGGTGATGCTTCCGGAGTGGACTTCGTATAGCCGCAGCAAGAGTTTTATCAGTGTACTTTTACCGGAACCGGTGGAACCGACAATTGCGATCGTTTTCCCAGCAGGAATATCGAGAGAAAGATTTTGAATAATAGAGGAACGTCCATTGTAAGCAAAGCTCACATCTTGAAACTCTACATGGCCTTGCACTTTGTTAACGGGTAAGGGAATATCTCCGGGGTGCATTTCTAGGGGAGTATCGAGCAAATTCATCACCCGTGTTGTGGATGCCATTGCACGTTGATACTGATCGAGTGTTGCGCCGAGTTGCGTTAATGGCCAAAGTAAGCGTTGGGTGAGGAATACTAAGACGCTGTAAGTCCCCACTGCCAGCTTGCCTTCCACCACATTCATGCCGCCAAAGAGCAGAATACCTGTGAAACCAAGCAAGATAATCATGCGAATCAAGGGGACAAATGCGGCAGAAAGTGCGATCGCTCGCTTGTTACTTACACGGTAAGCTTCACTGAGGGCATCAATGCGGTTGAGTTCGTACTCTTCTGCTGTAAAGCTTTTAATCGTGGTAATCCCAGTGAGATTATTGGCTAACTGAGAGTTGATTAAACTCACATTTTCTCGCACATCGGCATAGCGAGGAGCAAGCAGACGTTGAAAAGCAATCGAACCCCAAAGGATAAACGGGATTGGGACAATCGTCATCCAAGCGACTTCCGGAGCCAGAATATAAAAAGCAGTACCAATGACGATCGCGGTTGTCGCCACTTGGATAATATCATTGGCTCCAACATCTAAAAATCGCTCCAGTTGATTAATGTCATCACTTAAGATTGACATTAACCCGCCAGTACTTCTGTCCTCAAAATATTCCAGTTCTAAGGATTGCAAGTGATTGTAAGCATCTAAGCGCAAATCATGCTGAATCGCTTGTGCCAAATTTCGCCACAGTCGAGCATATGCATATTCAAATACCGATTCCAATCCCCAGATGATGAAGCTGAGGAATGCCAGTATCGATAGTTGCCAGAAGACATCTTGTACCCCGAACTGAGCAATAAGGGAGTCTTGCCGCTTCACTACTACATCTACTGCGGCACCAATTAAGGCGGGAGGGGCGAGATCGAAGAGTTTATTGAGAATAGAACAGGTGATCGCTTGCCAAATTTGGGTACGGTAGTGCTGTCCGTAATGAATCAGACGCCATAAGGGGGGCGTTGATTTCGGTAGAGGCTTCCTGAATTGAGCACGATGCCTTGGCTTGAGCATCTTATTTGCCCTTGTTTGGGCTTTTGAACTTGACACGCCGATCAAACCTTGAGTGGGTAGAGTTTATCTTGCACGAGAGTATTTTCATCCTAATGCAAGGAAGCGGATGGCGTGTTTCTCTTACTTGTGAGTCAGAATGTCGTCGCAGAGATTGCGATCGCTTTCACTGACATTGGGGTTAGTCTTCAAATAGTCGCGCAGCCAATTGCAACCGAGTTCTAATAAATCATCTAAATCCAAATTCCACTTCATTAGGATTACTGTACGATCATTACTAGCTGAGGCAATAGTCTGACCATCGGGGCTAAAGCTAACGCTCCAAACCCATTCACTATGTCCTTGAAAGGTGCAAACTTCTGTGCCATCAATGCGCCAAAGTTTCACTGTACAGTCACGACTCACCGAAGCAATAATCTGACTATCGGGACTCCACGCGACGTTGTAGACTGAACCGGAGAATTTCTCAAAGGTTGCTAGGAGAGTGCCATCAATGTGCCAGAGTTTCACAGTGCAGTCATAGCTAGCGGAGGCAATCATCTGACCATCCGGACTCCAAGCTATACCATTGACAGGGTCGCGATGCCCATGCAACGTATGAACTAAAGTCCCATCGGTGCGCCAGAGTTTCACAGTACAGTCATAGCTGGCGGAAACAATCATTTGACCATCCGGACTCCAATCTACACTGCTGACGCGATTACGATGTCCTTGAAACGTTTGCACGAGAGTGCCATCTAAACGCCAGAGTTTTATTGTCTGGTCACTACTTGCTGAGGCAAGCATCTGCCCATCTGGACTAAAGCTAACCCTGTTAACCCAGTCGCTATGTCCCAGAAAGGTTTGTACTAAAGTGCCATCAGTTTGCCAAAGTTTTACGGTATGGTCACTACCAGCAGAAGCGATTATCTGACCATCCGGGCTCCAATCTACGCTCAGCACCCATTTATTATGCCCTTGAAAGGTTTTAATTAAATTGCCATCGGTGCGCCAGAGTTTAATGGTGTGGTCACTACTAGCGGAGGCAATCGTCTGACCATCTGGACTAAAGCTGATGCTATTAACCCAATGACTATGTCCCCGAAAGGTTGTTACAACTGTGTTGTCCAAATGCCAGTATTTTACGGTACGGTCACCGCCTGCTGAGGCAATGGTTCGACCATCCGGACTCCATGCTACGCTGTAGACCCAATCAGTGTGTCCCTGAAAGGTTCTCATAACTGTACCATCGGTGCGCCAAAGTTTTACTATACGGTCACCACTAGCAGAAGCAATCATCTGACCATCTGGACTAAAGCTGAGGCTGCGAACCCAAGCATTATGCCCCTGAAAAGTTTGCACTTGTGTACCATCGGTGCGCCAGAGTTTCACTGAAGCATCCTTACTAGCAGAGGCAAGCATCTGACCATCTGGACTCCATGCTACGCTGTAGACGGCATCGGTATGTCCTCCAAAGGTTTGCACTTGTGTACCATCGGTGCGCCAGAGCTTTACTGTCCCATCACCACTAGCGGAAGCAAGCATCTGACTATCTGGACTCCATGCAACACCATGAACTAAACGGCTATGCCCTCGAAAAGTTTGCAATTCTATCCCATCTGTACACCAGAGTTTGACGGTGTGGTCATGGCTAGCTGAAGCAATCATCTGCCCATCCGGACTCCAAGCTACACCATAGACCTTGTTACTATGCCCTTTAAAGGTTTGCAGCAGAATGCCATCGGTGCGCCAGAGTTTGATGGTATGGTCATGGCTAGCTGAGGCAATCATCTGCCCATCTGGACTCCAAGCTACACCATAGACCTTGTTACTATGCCCTTTAAAGGTTTGCAGCAGAGTACCATCAGTGCGCCAGAGTTTTATCGTGCAGTCACTACTAGCAGAGGCAATGGTCTGACCATCTGGACTAAAGCTAACACTCCTGATTGCTCCTCTATGCCCTTGAAAGCGATTACGCTCTTTCACGGAGTAGACTGCCTGCCGTAACTTTTCCACCGTCCGAATCTTAATATCGGTTGGTACGTTTGTTGACTGTAATTTTTTACCTGCCTTAACACCCGCTACCAATGCCCCTAGCTGGTCGTGCGATACTAGCAGGGCTTGAGATAAGGAACTCAACGCCTCAATTTCAGCAAGTTCTGTTCGCTTGCGTTCCTCCTGTTCTTTACGCAATGCCTCCTCTTTTTCCCGAAGCGCTTGCCTCAATTGTGCTTCCGTTAACTTCTGCTTCTGCTTGGCTTGGGCCAATTCTGCCAACAGTCCCGGTGCTTGTTGTTGACGAATAAAGGCAACGAGATAGTCGTGAACCAATTGATAGCGGTTCGCTGGAGAATCTGGCACCAAAAACACTAGCCCAGAACCGACTAAAATCTCCAGAACTAAATCTAATTGCTCAACTTCTGTCTCAAAACCTAATACTTGTAAATCTGCTTCCAACTCAGCGCGAGTTTTGAGAGGACGGGTGCCGTTTTCATTCGTGAGTAAGTACAAAACTAATCGGGCAGCCCGTTCATTTTCCGTGCCACAATCTCTGATGACTTCTTCTAGAGAACGCTGAACCAGTGTCTCTTTTGGATTCGAGCCAAGCTGATGGTATTGCTCAAGCGTTGTGATATTCTCCGTTTGCAGTTGCGCCCCCACTACCTGCAACTCAATTGGGCGCACTTCTCCACATTCGTCTCCAGTTAAATCTCGCACTAATTCATTAACTAGCGCAGGTTCCATGTAAAATTGCGACCTATCGGTTAATTCTCGAATGACTGA
The DNA here is from genome assembly GCA_966675205.1 of uncultured bacterium. Lineage (GTDB taxonomy): Bacteria > Cyanobacteriota > Cyanobacteriia > Cyanobacteriales > Coleofasciculaceae > JBFLZA01. The sequence continues at coordinate 5,982 of CBKWLJ010000211.1, read as the reverse complement.
CTTAGCACGTTCGGGTGAAAAATCGCCTAAATAGCAACGAATATTTTTATCTAAAATATTATTGTTGATAACCTCCAAGTTAGCCAAGCGATCGCACTCTAATAAATAGTGCAAATAATCTTCCCGTAAAGACAGAATCACTTTCACATAGGGAATATTGAGGCAATTTTTAAGAAAAGCATAAAACTGCCGCCTTTCTCGCAAATCTGTGCAAACAAAGAAAAACTCTTCAAACTGGTCGAAAATGAGAACAGTGAGCAGATTGCGATCGCTATTATTTTTTAACTGTTCAATAATCGTCTTTATTGAAGCATTCGATCCCCCCAACCCCCCTTCAAAAGGGGGGCTTTCATGCTTGTATATCTCTCGCTTCTGCGATGATACAGGCGGCTTACACTCTTGCTCCTGCACTGATAAGAAAGGTTCGCTATCCTGCTCCTGCAATGCTAAAAGGGGCTCACATTCTTGCTTTTGCGATGATACAGAGGAGTTGCATTCTTGCTCTTGCACTGATAAAAGAGGCGTGCCTTCTTGTTCCCCCCTTTTTAAGGGGGGCTGGGGGGGATCGAATCTAGGAACAAGCACTGCCTCCTCAAGCCTCATTTCCTGTAAGCCTTTATCTAGCTTTTTTCCCAAGTCCACAACCCAATTGGTGTAATATCGCAAAGTAATCGGTAAAGCCGTGCGATCGCCAATCGGATTTTGCTTCAACTCTGGCTCTAATCCTGCCCAGATCAGCGAACTTTTGCCCACCCCAGACATTCCATGAATAACGATTAGTTTGTAATCATTCCTACTCAATTTTTGGATTAAATTATTCAAGTCACTCCGTCGCCCTGTAGCCGTCATTCGTTCTCGTGCCCTTTGTTGGGGGTCAATTGGATCGAAAGCAGGATTAATAATTCGTTTTACAGGCCGCAAACTTCCTGCACCTGTGAAAGGACGAAAACCGTATTGAGCTTCAATCGATTTTTGTTCTTGTTTTACTTCAAAAGCTTTAAGATATTCACCCTGCTGGAAGTAGAGCGATCGCAATTCTGTCAAAATATCAATATAAAGCTGTGGATCGTACTGGGGATTACTTTCTTCTCTAGCTTGCTCTAAGTTTTTGACCGCTTCTTCAAGTTGATTTAAATACCGCTGGGCTTTAGCCAGGAATAATAAATATAAACCCTGATATTGTTTCCATGCCCAGCCCCAATTTGTATCTGCATACTTTGCGCTAATCGCAACGATTCCTGGGTCAGAGTTTTTTTGAAGTGCCAATTCAGCATAGCTCTTTGCTTCACTCCAATTATTTTTTTTCAACGACACCTCAGCAAGAAGTCCATAAGGATAACCCACATATAGATTTTGGATTGAATTGGAATAAGCTTGATGTAAATCAACCGCCGTTTTAGCCACAGTTTCTAATTCCTGCCAATCCTCTAGCCTTGTCAAAACTTCTCCCAAGGCGTTGATAAATTTTGCCGCTAAATCTGGACGATTCCCCTGTTGAAACACTTCAACACACTGCTTGAAATAACTTTTGGCTTGATGACAAGCTTGAAGATATTCAGCTCGATGCAAAACAGCGTACCGACGCCACCACAAACCCAGATAAAAAAGCAATCCTCCATATCGCTCTATTAATTTTGGATTTTGGATTCTAGATTCTGGATTTTTGAATTGCTGCTGCCAAAACGCAAGGCTTTGCTCATAGTGCTGTCGAGCTTTATCGAGTTGCTCATTGGCTTGAGCTTCCCTGCCCAGCAAGAATTGTAAGTTAGCTTCCAGTTCTGGGTTTAATATTTGGTCGCGATTTTGTAAATCCTTTAACGCTAAATTGATTTCTGAGCGACGACGTGAATCAATGGCGATATTTAGTACAGCATTATCGAGAAATCTACCAGCACCTGCGTTTAAGATATTGCTGAAGGCTTCATCAGCACTTTGATTGAGAAGATTGATGAGTTCATCGGTTGCGATCGCAAATTCTATTGTAGTTGTCCAGCTATCAAAATCTGGGGCTAATCGAGTGAATTTTTGCAAAACCTCATCATTAACCCAAAACACTATCGGAAACGGAAAGTTTTTGCGAAACTCTTCCCGAACTTGATTGGTTGCCACAATCACTTGATCAATGGCATCTACCGATTCTAATCCCAATATCATCAAGGCTGATACAGAGGCACATCCCCTACCCTGGTAATCATCTTTGAGCGCTCGTTCGATAGTGCTATAAAGAGTCTTAACTGACTCTCCTAAGACTAATTCGTAAATTTTAATAGGGCATTGTTCTCGCAGTTGCTGCACAATGTGTTCCCGCAGGTAGGAATAGTTGCAGCGGACTAAAATAGGTGAAAATTCTTCTTGAGAAAGGGTAATTGCCCGAATGAGGGTTTGCAATGATTCTTCATTTTCAGAAGCTATACTATCTATTTCGCTGGGTTCCATCATAAAAAATTCAGAATTGATTTTCTCAACCGCAAATACACACAGATAAATTCAGATAATTTTCAAATTTATCTGAGGGAAAAATGAATTTCATTCAAAATTATACATTCGTAATTCGTAAGCCAAGACGGCTTAGAGCCTCCAACTCCTAAAATTGCCTAAATTCAGTTAGGGTTTAAATCCCAATCTGAATATCAATTACGAATTACGAACTACGAATTACGAATTATTAAATGAGTTCTTTTGCTTCTGCTAAAACTGGATTAATATCAAACCAAGGCGCTTCATCATCATTGCGGTATTCAAACACGAGCATATTCCGTAATAGGGTTTGGTATTCTGGCTCTTGTTGTACGGTTTTGAGTTCTCTAACTTGACGCAGCAATTCCCATTCCTGGGGTTTGATGCCTAAGACTAACTTATTGCGTCGCTCCCTAATCACTTTTTCTACACAATCGAGTGAGATGGGAGGATTTTTTTTCATCAGACAGCTATAAAGAAGTCCTAACAAATTCCGCACATGGCCCCCACTTCCTCGGCACAGTTTATCTAAGGTTTCAGGAGAATCAAAGATTTTTGTAACTAAATCCACCCGATGATAAGGATTTACATTAGGAAATGCTCTTGCCAGTACCATTTGTCGCAACAGTGCCATACCTTCGGCGCACTCGCTACCGTCTTTTAAATGTACAGGCACCATGGGTAAAACTTTGGGGTCAATTCCACCTCCCATGCGATTAGTCAGTACTTGTGATTCACTAGAGAAAATTAAGGCTAGGGGAATGGTGTAAACCACATGGCAATTGAGACGGCGTAACTGTTCGCCTCGGTCGATGAAGAGGTATTCTGGTAACAGACGACCAGAGGGTAAAGGACGACTATCGACGCGATCGAGATTGTCGATAATCACTACGAGTCCTTGTTTGCCGCGTCGCTTAAGTTCGGTGTTGGCGCGATCGATTAATTCCTGGTTAATCGCTTCTAAAATCCCATTGGTGCGGGGTTCTAGATATTGCCGTAATTGTCCCCGAAGTTTAGGGCTATCTTTGGTTTGAGCGGTAATTTTGGCAATGCCCAAGGAGAGCTCGGCACCCAGGGTAAGATCAACTGGGGTTTGTAAGAAGTCTTTGACTTCAGTAAACAGATTGGTAAAGTATCCGGGTTTGAGTTTGATTTGAATCGCTTCTAAACTGGTGCTGACTTGACGTGCGATCGCAAGTAAAATATCGCTGATATCCACGTCTGCCAAGTCCAAATCCTGACTCGACTCAAAGTACACCACATGAAACCCCTGTCGTTCCAATTGATCTTTGAGTTTGAGTAACTCTGTAGACTTGCCGCAACCGATATGTCCGGTAAAGAGTTGACAAGTCGGTTCATCAGGTGAGAAGAGGGTGATGGTTCGCCCCAATTCCTCAATAATCTCGCCCCCCCGCACCGAGGAAAAATCGATATAGTACTGCCTATCTTCAACCTTCGCCAAATCCAAGGTTTTGCTGGGGTTACAGGCTTGGTAAAACTTCCGCAAATCCAGTGTCATTCAGTGCCTCGCTGTGCCTCGCGTATTCCTACTTTCTACCGACGCCATTCTACAGATTCCGAAAGAGGCTGTGAGGATTGATAAGGGATATGGCTAATTTCAGTTGCGTTTAGTATGCAGTAGAGGCACGGCTTCAGCAACATCTCAACTCTTGCCTAATACCGAGTTGCGTTCAAACATAGTAGTCCAGACTGACGCTCGACTACGCTCCGGACGCGGAGAACATGAATATGCTACGTATGAACGCAACTTCGTATTAGACCCCGAGTGAACGTGAGCGACGTGCGTTGTCGGGGACTCTAACCCGCCTTTTAATTACGAATTACGAATTCATAATTACGAATTATTATTGATTGTTGGCGTCGAGTTCTGGTGATTCCGGAGTTTCAGACTGTTGTTGTGCTGCTGTCTCAACCGTTTCCAGGTCTAAACCTAACCTTTGGGCTATTTCCTCACAGTTTAATCCCAGCTCTAGTAGCAAAGGAACCATTTCTAACTTAGTTTCTCGCTTGCCTTGGTCGCGACCTTGTTCGATTCCTTCTTGGCGACCTTCTTCAAGGGCTTCTTGATAGACTCTTGTTTGTTTCAGTTCGCTCAATGCCAGCATAGCCTCTATTTCCTCGCGACTCAAATTGGGAAATTTATATAGAACAACTGTTTCTATCAATTCTATGACTTGTTGTTGGAGGGTTGCATCTACCAGTTCTCGACGGGCTTTTTCGATTAAATTTCAGGCAGTTTCAGGGGTTTTCTTTTTGGATTCGACGACAAGCTGCACAATGCCTACACCGATATACTGCTCGGCAACTTCTCCCATTTCATCCAGGTAAATTCGCCGTACTCGATGCTCCATTAATTCCCTATATTGTCGAGGTGGCGATGTTTCGATGCTGCGACGGCGGTAGATGACAATGGCATACCATTCGTTGTTGTGGTCGTATTGGTAGAAGTAGAAATAAAGGAAGATTTCCGCAAACAGGCGAGCGTAAAATTTGGGCTTTTTTTGGAACTGGACTTCGACAAAGTAAATGGGGAGTTCTGGGGATTCAGTAATAGGAAGAAATAAGCCGTCGAAGCGGAAAGCTCGTTGTTTGACTTCTGGGGAGGTGAACTGATAACGGCTGATATCAGTGGTAGGCTGCCCAATTAGTTCAAAGAAAATGCTGGGAAAAGTTTGAAAGAGTTGATAAAAGATGGTGTCTGTTTTCAAGTTGTATTTCCCAAATATTAATTCTTTTGGAGTTTTATGTTTACAAATTATTTTATTTTTAATAGTATCATTTTGTAGTTTATTTTTAAACAAATATGAAAGGAATTCATCGAACAATTCGTCTCAATTACACCCGTATCTCAGAGAGCGTTCAAGCTGAGCTAATTTTTCTGTCTGAGCTTTCAGAACTTACGGATGATGAACGGTTCAGACAGTCGATTGCTGAGGTGATTTATAGCCTCAATGATTTATCAGATACCCTGAACTTGCAACGGCGATATCTGAAACCTCGATTTGATGCTGAGTAACGGTTAGTTCAATTAGCTTTTGTTTACCCCCCTAACCCCCCTTAGTAAGGGGGGAACAAGAATCGGGAAAATACCAGTTTGTTTTTCCTTTTCCCTTTCTCCTTTCCCCTTTTTCAAGGGAGGCTAGGGCGGTTAACAAAGGCACAGACGGGAAAGATGCCCATCCCACAAAACATGAATATGCAGGGTGGGCACTGCTTACTAACACGGCAATTAACTTTTCAATTTCTATTGTTTGCCCTCTACAAACGTAGGCATGAGTTATACGATGTCTTGAGTATATTAAAGGGGTTAGGGAAGTTGGTGAGAGGGTAGCGCGATCGCATAATGCTTTCAATGTAGAGTGACGCGATGATTTGCGATCGCATCCTAGTATTCAGGATAGGGGTTGGAGTGCGATCGCTTTCACACACCCATGCCATAAGTCTTCAGCACGTTAGTCCGACACCTACTTCTGAACAAGAATGTCGTCGCAGAGATGGCGATCG
>CBKWLJ010000210.1:0-15002 GCA_966675205.1 uncultured bacterium | reverse complement strand
ACGCTATGAATATTCTCATGCTCTCTTCCACTTATCCTTATCCGCCAACACGAGGGGGACTTCAGGTAAGGACGTTTAATTTACTCAAGTACCTGAGTGAACACCATGCTATCACCCTAGTGACTCAACGTTCTGAAGAAGTGACAGATGCAGAAGTGGAAGAACTACAGCATTGGGTAGAGGAACTGATCATTTTTCCCCAACCCCAGCCTTCTGATACCGACCGACGAAGCCTTCTGGGGAAAGTGCAGCGTTTCAAAACTTTCTTAGAACAAGGAACACCTCCGAGTGTATTACAGCAATACTCAACGGATATGCAGCAATGGGTCGATCAGGCAGTACAGACGGGTAAGTTTGAGGTGATTACCTGTGAACATAGTGTGAATGAAATCTATGTTCGATCAACATGGCAACAGCAGTTGCGAACAGTGGTGAACATTCATAGCTCTATTCATGGAACGTATCGTCACCTCTTAGAAACGGGAACATCTGACAATCAACTGAGAGACCAATTAAATTTGCCCATGTTACGCCGCTATGAGGAGCGATACTGTGCTAAGTTCACTGACATTGTAGTTACGACACCGGAAGATCGGCGTCAGCTTGTCGCCCTTGAACCGGAAGGTGAGATTACAGTTATTCCGAATGGAGTCGATCTGACTCGGTTTCCGAAACGAGTTTCTGACCCAGGAGGACATCGCTTGGTGTTGAGTGGAGTCATGGATCAGCGTCCCAATATTGATGCAGCACGTTTTTTCAGCTTAGAGGTGTTCCCAGAAATTTTGCAGCGATATCCAGAGGCGAAATTGGAAATAGTGGGTGCTAATCCGGTAGCGGAGGTTTTGGAATTAACAGAACATCCCGGTATTAGCGTGACCGGTCGAGTGCCTGCAATGGTGGATTATTTACACAAAGCAACGGTTTGTGTAGTGCCGATGCGTAGTGGGTTTGGTATAAAAAATAAAACGTTAGAAGCGATGGCATCTGGGGTGCCAGTGGTGGGCAGCGATCGCGGTTTAGAAGGATTGCTAGTCGATGGGGGAGATGTGCCCTTAAGAGCACTGCGGGCGAATGAACCCACAGAGTATGTATACGCCGTCAGCCGCTTATTTGAAGACCGTCCCTTGCGAAAGCAACTCTCGGAAAATGCGCGATCGCACATTGAAAAAAAATACACCTGGGATCGTGCTGGTAAGCTCTATGAACAGGTATTATCCGGGCGTCGGGATTAGCGCATAGAAGCGAGTAGAAAGAAGCATTATGACAACGCCTCAAGATTCACGACATCGCCAGCCACTCATGAAAGACACCCGAAGGGTCAAGAAACGGCCAGGAAAGCAGGCAGGGGCGGGTACTGTAAGTTCTACCTCCGGGTTGGTGCACAGTCAGCCCCGACAAAAAACACAAACTCCCGTCAACCCACAACCCCCTGCACAAAAGTCGCGGTTGCGAGGTTGCCTCGTTACTTTGGGTGCGATCGCAATTTTAATGGCTTCTACGGGTGTCGTTGTTGGAGGTATGTGGTTGGGCGTTCTCTTAATGATCAACCCCAACGCTGTTGTTTGGCTCAATCAATTTTTGCCCCAGTGGACTCGCATCCCTGTTGATGCCGCCTCTCTCCCCAAAACCATTGCTACCCTCCAAGAGGAGGTGCGTCAAAGTGGACTGATCCCAGGAGAACCTTTAGCGCTCTCTAAAAGCGGTCTAATTGACAGCTCTACACCAGTACTGTTGCCCATCTTCAAATCACCTCCCACTTGTCAGATTAATTGCGAAGAAATTACCGAACTCCGCGTTTATCAACCCGTTGAGCAACAGAGAAATGAAATCTATTATCAGCTTGCCACTCGCCTAGAACTCGCTGGCCCAGAAGAATATTTTGTGCTGTCTTCCTTACAAGAAAGTAACCCACCTCAAGCCAGTACATCCCGTTCACTCCCCCTGACTCAACTCAGTCGTTTAGACGACAACGCCCCAGAACAGGGTTTTTGGTTCCTTCTCTCCGGTCAGCGTCCTACTGATGATAGCGCCATGACTTACGGACAGGTGATTCACTACAACCCCGATCAAATGCATTTGGGTGTGATGTTACAGTGGACAACCTCCAATCAACAAAGTCCTTATTGGCAGCAAGTCACTGGTGATGCTAAGCCGGAATTGGTGATCAATCAAACAGTGGGTTTGGAACCTCGATTGAAGCTTTACCAACTCCAACCTCGCAACTTTGCTCCCAACCCCATTGCTTTAGAGGAAATTTCCCTGACCCAACCCGCTTTAGAAACTCAAACCTATAGCGATGCTTTGCTGTTAGCGCGTCATGGACTTTGGTCTCCTGCACTGCAATTGTTGAAATCCCAAAAGCCCAAAAAATGGTCGGCGGCAGCTCAAGCGCAAATGGATTTAATTCAACTGCACGCTCAGGTGACAGTAGCTCAAGCGAAGCAATCTTGGGCTAGTCCTAGCTCTTCCATCTTGGCGAACTTAATCGATGGACGCTGGGAAGATGCTTTGCTCGTATTTCGGTCATCCGTTCCGGGGGCACAGGCACAGGAAATTGTGGCGCTGCTGAAGAACGATTCTGGGGGATTGTGGGATCGAGTGGAAACTGCGCTGAAAGTGAATCCTGAGGATGATCAGGTCAGAGCGTGGGGAGCATTGATTCTAGGAGCACAGCAAGGGCGGGGAAAAGCGATCGCATGGTTGATGCCCCTTTCCAAAACCAAACCTGTTGACTATACCCTGGTTTACGAATTACTCGACCGTCTTGATGGTACTTTTGGCAACGAACTTCCCGCGAACCGTCATGCCAGTCGCATCCTGGGCACAGCACGACCCGTTCTCAATGTCAATCCCTTAGAGTGGCTGCAACCTGAAATGTCACCAGAGGAACAGGAGAATAGTGGAGGATTGGGAAATCTTACTTCTCCTTTGGGCAATCCCCTCCCGACTCCCCAAAGCTCCAGCCTACAGCTAGAGCCACTTCAAATTTGGTATCAGGTGCAAATTAGTGCCTTTCACGACGGCCAACAATGGTGGCAAGCACCGTTTTCCAATTTACCCCTGCCAAAAGTGGTGACGGCAAAGCAACTGTGGAACTATTTAGGCTTAGATACAGATTCCCAAATTCAAATTACAGTCTCTACGCCAGAGGGACGCCAAGAAGCGGTAATGGCAAAGGTCAAGGCAATTTCTTTGCAAGGAGGTGTCCTTCAGCTTTTGGCAGCCGGGGAAGTTCTGCCTTCGATGACATCAGCCACAGATGCTGCTAAAGCCGCTCATCTGCTGTCTTACACTGATGCTGCCTTCCGCTGGATAGAGCCTGCGACGATGACTTTTGCCGACCTCAACCAAGTTCAGCCTCAATGGACTTCGACACTCCTGCCTGCACTCTGGCGTGAGTTAAAGAGAAGTGGTGGGGGGACTTCTAGTGCACAACCGAGTAATGCCGAGTTACTTAAGGAGATGGAGCAGTGGACGGTTCGACTTGTTGAACTCACTGGCAATAATCAACCCGATGCTGTAGTGACGCTGTATCAAAATCGCTTGGGATTTTCCAGTAAGCTAGATACTCAACGACCCATAGCAGATAATCAAATTTATAAGCCGCTGACTCTGATTTTTTCTGACACAGGGACTTTGATCTATAGTGAATTTTCTCAAGATGCTAGCACTTCACTCACTGCGATCGCTGATTTAGGAGAGGGTAGTCCTCCGGCTTTAGTGGTCAATGGCAAGAATAACTACACCTTGAAGCGCTGGTCTTCTCAAAACAAACGTTTTGAGTAAACAAATAACACCCTTCAGTTGACAAAAATACTGAAGAGTGCTAACCGTTTTTATTTAAGATTCGATATTGGAGAGAGCTAGGTTATTTAGCCTTGTGTTCTTGAAATGACTGGTAGCAGTTCTCGGCACTATATAGGTGACACTGGTCTGTAATTTCCTTCATCAAAGACCAAGAGAAACGACGCTCACACAGCGAGTCCCCCCACTTGGCTTTAAGCGCCTGATGAGCCAACCGCAAATTATAGGAAGGAATTGCGGTGGAAACGTGGTGGGGGATATGGACGTTAATGTCGTGGCAGAGGAATTCTACCCAACGAGGATACTCACAGTGGACAGTGCCAAAGAGTTGAGCCTCGGCCGCATTCCATTCAGAAGTTGGAGTGAAGGGAATGTTGGGTGCTGTATGGTGAACGATGGTAAAGGTACTCATCCAGAAGTGGAACACCATCCAAGGAATAAACCAAAATTTGATGAAGCCCCAGATGCCAAGGGTAGCAAACATTAGAGGAAACGCGATCGCAGCAAAACCCAACACGAGTAATGCCGAAAACTTAACTTGAGAGCGCTGTTTTCCCTGAAACTTAGTCCAGTTAAAGTGCAACATTGCCCAATGTGCGATCGAACCAACCCACCAGCCTCGACCCCGTATTAGCTGGTAAAGCGATTGCAACCAAATCGGTGATTTGGCATAAAACTCTGGAGTAAAGGGTTGCCACGCATTATCTACACCCAGTTTATTGGTGTGGGTGTGATGGTAGTTGTGCAGAATTCGCCAACTGTGGAACGGGTAGATTAGCGGCAAAAATGCTAAATGCCCTACTAAATCATTGACCCAGCGACGATTGGCAAAAGAGCGGTGCCCACAATCATGGCCAAGCACAAAAAAACCGGTCAACGCTGTGCCGGTAAAAATCCACAAAACAGGTAAAAGAAACCAAGGCACCGATGCCAGACCCCAGTACCCCAAGCCAACCATTAAGACATTGACGAGTACCAAAGACCAAGCTTTACGACGGTTTTTAGCAAAAACCTCTCGAGGTAAGGTTTGCAAGATGTCCTTCAAGCGTAACGAAGAAGTAGTAGCGAGGGAGGGTGAATGGGGGCTTGGTTCTTTAATTGCCGATATAGTCATGAACAGATTAATTTCTCTAGGGTCAATTGAGCGGAAGAAGCGTATTTAAGTGAACAAAAAAAACCGCCAGATAAAAACCACTGGCAGGCAACTTTTTGATCTGCCGGATCTTAAAGTCAGTTATAAACAGCGCTATCTTCCCTGAAACTCTTCCAGGGTGACAAACAGCACGACTGACAACGAAGTTTTCTATTGTCTTTGATTCCCGCTATCGACGTTCACGTCCGATGCTATCCTTTGCTTTTTGAGGATTTGTAATTGCTGCAAGAGAGAATCGACTTCTGCCTGCAAATGCAGATACTTGACTTGCTGATCAGCTTGATACAGAGACTTCATCAAGGTTATTACGCGAGGATCTTCAGCGCCGGCAGTCTTAGGAGACTTGGTTGCTAGGGAAACCATACTTGGGGAATCGAGAAGACTAGATGAACGTGTTGACATCAGCCCTTTGATAGTTATTTTTGCTTACTCACACCATTGGACATTTTAGCCTGAACGTCAAGCTTCGTTAACTTTAATGTGGCAATTTCCTAATTGGTGCTGTGAAGAGAATGGGGAGTAGGGTACGGTAAATGGGCAAAAACCATCCAATGCCTAATGCCCGATTCTCAATTTCCAGCAGAAGCAGGGCGACGACTAAAGCAGCGCTCTAGAATGTCAATAATCACAAGGGAGTAAGGTCAACGTGCAGCTCAAACAGGTCATTATTGCTTATAAAGCCAAAGACTCTCATAGCCGGAGTTGGGCTGAAAAGTGCGCTCGGCAATTGGAAAAACGCCAGTGTCATATTTTAATGGGACCAAGCGGTCCACAGGATAATCCTTACCCCGTGTTTTTAGCTTCTGCGATGGAATCTATCGATCTGGCGGTGGTGCTGGGTGGCGATGGCACTGCATTGGCAGCAGCAAGACATTTAGCTCCAGAAGGAGTTCCCATTTTATCAGTCAATGTGGGAGGACATCTGGGATTTCTGACAGAACCCTTTGAGGAATTTAAGGACACTGAGCAAATTTGGGATCGCTTATCAGAAGATCGTTATGCCGTTCAGCGGCGAATGATGGTTCAGGGTACCGTGTACGAGGGGCACCACACGAATATTGAACCTGTAAGTGAGCCTTTTTTGGCATTAAATGAAATGTGCGTTAAGCCCGCCTCAGCAGATCGGATGCTTACCTCAGTTCTAGAGATGGAAATCGATGGAGAAATAGTTGATCAGTACCAAGGAGACGGATTGATTGTCGCAACTCCTAGCGGTTCAACGTGCTACACTCTATCTGCTGGTGGCCCTATTTTGCATGATGGTATGGAAGCCCTCACAGTAACACCTATTTGCCCCTTAAGTCTGTCTAGCCGCTCGATTGTGTTACCTGCTGGTTCCGTTGTCAGTATTTGGCCTTTAGGCGATTATGAGCTCAACACAAAGCTCTGGATGGATGGAGTACTAGCCACCTCAATTTGGCCTGGACAGCGTGTAGATGTTCGCAGAGCAGATTTTTACGCGAAGTTCATTATTTTGCGAGAAAGCTATTCTTACTACAAGACGCTACGGGAAAAGCTTCAGTGGGCTGGATCGAGAATCCGTTACGACAACAATCATCGTCATCGTAACGGAATTCGGGAATAATTAATGGGTTGAAGGTTTTAAAGTTGAAGGTTTAAAGGTTGGAGGTTGGCACTGACAACTTAGGCTACACCCCGCTACGCTAACAACTTGCTATCCTTGAGCTGCCTTCACGATGTTAGTAACTTGTAACCTTCGATTTGCAACCTTCCTACTTGCAATTTTAAACTGTTTTAAGATGCAATACCTCTAATGTCTCCGTAATTATTGATTGCAAATTCGATTTGTAGCAGTAATCGTTCTTTCCCACTGGGAAGAGTGCCTTTGTGAAAACAAGTTGAGTCCTCTGCAAATCCCAAGCCTGCGGGCCCGCAGACTGTCACCAAATTTTCAGCACCATAACATTGAAGAATTTCTTGGTCATCTTTACTGGCGCAGCGTACACCTAGAAGCTGATGGGAAAATTTCTTATTTTTGTGAGTGCCGCGTAGCAAGACATGAGGGCCACTAGAGGGGTCTACATCAGTCAGGTAGAAGAAGAATTTGATGAATCGATAGTCATCTAGGTCGTAATGAAACACTTGAGCGGCTTTGAGTTGTTCCATTGATGTTCCTGGAACGGGAAAACTCCACCAAAGCTCAGTAGCGATATGGACAGGGTCAGCTTCTAAAAATTTAGCTGCGATCGCTAATAGTCCAGGGTCGTTTTCTAGCTTCCTTACGATTGAGCATCCCTCAGCATGGAAATAGCTACCTAAGCGAACGGGTTTACCTAGAGCAGCTTCTTTTTTTTCTTTGTTGCGATAATAAAATGTTTGTTCTGGGTTTCTATCGGCATAAGCCGGTGTAGAATGCGCGTAGTCTAGTATCTCTTGGATAACATCTTGCGGTAGATTCAGACCCAAGGCATAACTATCGGATTTCAGAGATGAAACAGCCGCATCTACATTGATATCTTGAAAAACTGAATTTTCGATTTGGCTAATTTCATAGACGAGAGTTGGACGTTTAAAGAAACCGCTAATCCAGTTACGTAGGATTTCAAAGCGAGCTAGCTTACGCATCCAGAATAACTGAGGGTTGTACGTCATGCACTTATAGTTCTTCTTACAGTATTCAATGAGTTTTACCCAGATACTTTGGGAAGGTTGAACTAAAGCCGTCATAACTCTATAACTCCTGAAATTAATGAGAGGGGTTTTGACTACACGTGTGGAACTTCACTTCATCCTGCCAAACCGATAATATTTACAGAGTCTGACATAGAAGAGTTGAGTTAACTGCTAATATCTTTTGCAAAGACTGATTCAAGACTTACCCATTCAAGTTTTGACAAACTCCATGCCGAGTTGAAGAGTTAAGTGCTGTACTTAGATTTGGTCACATCATAGTCGAGAATGACAATCAATTGCCAATCAATCCCGGAATTTTTTCATGATTGTTTAGGAAGAATTAATTCCTTTATGAAGAAAATAAGGTTCGAGGACTAATGATTTGAAAAGTGCAAAAACCTACAGGAGCTTTATAGGGTATAGAGTCTAAGTTGTGAACCTCTAATTATTCGCTCTATCGAACAGCATTTCATGAGACAATCCCTTAACTTTTCCTACGAAGGAAATTTAAATTCCTCCCACTCTTTAGACGCACAACTCCATGATATTGTTTCGAGATTAATGCCAAAATTATGTCTTTGATAAAAACCGATAATCAGTGATGTGTATCACAGTAACTGTACTTACTCTAGAAATTCTAGAGTGATGTTCATACCCCGACTCAAGTCAAGAGGCTGAAAGAGTCGATTCAAGTGAGTGAACGCGATCGCTACTTGTGTGATGGGATAGCGAGACTGATGCTAGCATTAAGGTTGAACGAAGAATTAGGCATCAGTTCAGTTAAGCCGTCAGACATTTAACAAGTTCGTTGAGCAATAAGCAGATATCTGGTGGAATGGGCTGAAAAGCTCATACCCATTACGTTTATTAACTGTACAGTGGCTTATCTCTACCTTCAGAGGGTTACATCGCCTACTCTTCTACTGTTTCAATTAAGTCCTCCATCATCACCTCAAACGTGCGAGCTAGTTTTTGCAACGCCGTCACGTCTACAGTTGCCATGCCCGCCGATCGCGCATACGTTGTAACTGTACTGTAAGGAACTCCAGCGCGTGTAGCTACCTCTTTGAGCGTCCAACCCTTCTCATCTGCCAAATCTCGAATCCGTAGCCTAACTAAGCCCATCCTTTCTCTTGACGATGAACGAGTACTCGTTCTTTAATGTGGATAACTTTAAAAACCAAATTGAATCGCCCTCTGGCCTGGAAAACTAAAGGGCGATTTTCAGAGCAATCCCCACAAAATGGAGGCAAATAAATATGATATCAAGACCGCAGCCGATCGCAACGGCTGTACCTCATTTCGGTTGGGTTGCAACAATAGGGAGGGGCGTATGACTTACAAAGATCGACTGTCCCCTTGGTGCATTGTCCGTCACCTCCCGCAATCACAACACAAGATTGTTGCTCGTTGTCGTCGTCGGAACAATGCAGAAGAGCATCTCCGATTGCTGAAGCGGATGGTACCCTCTGCTGAATATACTATTGTCTACGATCCGGTTTCTGAAACCAGTGACGAGACGGTAAACAGTAATTAATCTTCTGTTCAAGTTCTAGTCTTTTTTTGAATAAATAAAGGACAGAACTTAACATATAGCCCCCCTTTTTAAGGGGGGTTGGGGGGGATCTAAATGTATTGCAAATGCCTGTAATCAGGGTAAATCCGTGGCAACGGATGGTTTGCTCGGCTTTTTCTGGCAATCTCTCGTTTTTTGTAGCGGATAAGTTGTCCGTTGATACTACGATAATTGTGTTGGTTATATCTGTTGCTATCTGTTTCCTGAATAATCTAGTAGCAGATGATTTTCAAGGATGATTAGGAATGGGTTTGTACCTCGGCATTGATTTCGGCACTTCGGGTGCAAGGGCTGTTGTGATTGATGCTGATGAGATTATTCGAGCTGAAACGCAATATTCTTTGCTCAAGGTATCAGGAAAGGGCTCAGGATGCGGTACTTCTACAGCCGTAATATGGGAAAAGGCTTTGTTTTCCCTGATTGAGCAACTTCCTCAGGAAATACGAGGGAAAATAAAAGCGATCGCAATTGATGGTACCTCTTCTACAGTCTTACTTTGCGATGCGACAGGGCAACCCCTTGCTGAACCCTTAATGTACAACGATGGACGAGGGGTAGAGGTATTAGAACAGTTAAAAACCATCGCACCTCCCAATCACACTGTACTCAGTGCTACTTCCAGCCTTGCAAAACTGCTCTGGTTCATTCAAAATTCGAGCTTCAACCTTCAAAATTGTTATTTTTTACATCAGGCAGACTGGTTAGCATTTCTTTTGCATGGACAACTGGGAATTAGTGACTATCACAATGCATTGAAACTGGGTTATGAACCCGAACAACTAAGTTATCCCACCTGGATGAAGCAGCTACCAGAAATACCTGTATTACCGCAAGTTCTTGCACCTGGAACGCCAGTGGGGAAGGTAACCGCAGACATTGCTCATCGTTTAGAATTACCGCGAGACTGCGTGGTATGTACAGGCACAACGGATAGTATTGCCGCCTTTCTCGCTAGTGGTGCTAATTCTCCCGGAGAGGCGGTAACGTCTCTCGGTTCTACCTTAGTCCTCAAATTACTGAGTCGTACCCGTGTCGATGATGCGCGATATGGAATTTACAGTCATCGCCTGGGTGATTTGTGGCTAACGGGTGGGGCATCGAATACGGGTGGGGCAGTGTTACGACACTTCTTTAATGATGCTGAGTTAGAAAACTTGAGCTGCCAAATCGAGGCAGAGAAAGAAAGTCCCTTAGATTATTATCCCTTGCTCAAAAAAGGCGATCGCTTTCCCATCAATGACCCCAATCTTCCGCCACAACTAGAACCCCGTCCAACTACCTCGGTAGAATTTCTGCACGGATTGCTCGAAAGTATTGCCCGTATTGAAGCACGAGGATATCACTTATTACAACAACTCGGCGCAACTCCGGTAACTCGCGTCTACACTGCTGGTGGGGGGGCAAAAAATCCTGCTTGGACAATCATTCGAGAGCGTCATCTCCAAGTTTGTACACTCCCATCCATACATACAGCCGCTGCCTATGGCACAGCACGATTGGCAAGGCAAAATACCTGCCGGGAATAGGGGAAGAAAATTGATGATGTCCTGTAACACACCCTCTAACGCCTACTCCTCCCCAAGTTAATACTGAAGATGGGGAACCTTTAGCGCGACACAGGGAAAAAATCAGTTACCTTGTCATTAGACGCTGAGTAGTTCCAAGACTGGGCTGCTCAAGCTGTAACCGATTGTCTCAAACAATTTTTAGTGAAAACATTTTGCCATTCACAGATAATGATCACGAACGCCAGTTACCAGCAAATCGAGCAAAGTCTTCAGGGCTTGACACTATGCTAGTAACGGACGAGCTGCTACTCTACTACAAACGCTGTCAGCGTCGGGCGTTTTTAGACATTTACGGTGACTCATCTGAGCAAGATGCAGAGCAAGACTTCTTGCGGAAGCTGAGACAAGATAGCTTTGCTCATCGACAAGCTGTGCTTAGTGTTGCTCCTCATCAATCACCTTACTACCCTCGCGAAGATTGGGAAGCTGGGGCAAAAGCCACTCTAAAATTAATGGAGCAAGGGGTAGAGCGCATTTCCCATCCGGTATTGCTTATGCAGATGGAGCAGGGAATAACGCTGCTAAGCCGTCCAGATTTGTTAATTAAACAACCTGGGCAATCTAATTTAGGAAATTGGATGTATGTGCCTATCACCATTAAGCTAGGCAAGCGTCCCAAGCCAGAGTATCAAATTATTACGGCATTTGCTGCTCATTTATTAGAAACTGTACAAGGCGTATTGCCTAATACAGCACAGTTAATTTTGCGCCGCCAAGATTGCTTTAGTGTGAATCTTGAAAGATGGGTGCCAACGATGCAGGAGGTGCTTTGGAACTGTATCGAGACACTGCTAGAAGAACAAGAGCCTGAATTATTTATTTCTCGGCAAAAGTGTAGCCTTTGTCGATGGTACAGCAGTTGTTATGCGATCGCGCAACAAGAGCAGCATATTTCCTTACTACCAGGAGTAACCCCCAGTCGTTACCGGGATTTACAAGCACTAGGAGTGACGAGTGTTGTATCGCTAGCAGAGTCTGCAATAAGTCTACTCGATCCAGTTTTTGGGAGTGAAATTGCGGCTGAGTTAGTGCTACAAGCACAATCTATTGTGCAAAATCGACCTATTTTTCGCCCCAGAGGTTGGGAAGAGGCTCAAACACCTTTATTGACTCCCAGTGCTTTACCCACGGCATCCATTGAGCTTTATTTTGATATTGAGGCAGAGCCAGAACTGCAACTCGACTATTTACTGGGCGTATTGGTGATTGACAAACGCACTCAGACTGAAACATTCTATCCATTCCTGGCAGAACAGCCTCAACAAGAAGCTTGCATTTGGCAACAATTTTTAGAGTTGGTGTCGCTTTATCCAGAAGCGCCTATTTTTCATTTTTCAGATTATGAAGTTGAAGCCGTTAAACGTTTAGCAAGGTTTTATCACACGCCCCAACCTTTGCTGCAATCTCTGCTTGCTCGCTTTGTCGATGTCCATTGGCAAGTCATGCATACGGCAACCTTACCTGTAGAAAGCTATTCTCTCAAACACCTGGCGAGATGGCTAGGTTTCGATTGGCGTGATTCTGGGGTTACAGGTTCCCAATGCGTCTGTTTGTACAATCAATGGTTGGAAACTGGCGATCGCTCTGTTCTTGATATCATCCAACGATACAACGAAGACGACTGCCGCGCTACTTATCACCTCAAAACTTGGCTTGTAAACTTTGTAAATTATTCGCTTCAAAATTCTACACAAAGTTATGCAAACATTTCTGAATAATTTAACTTTATTGATTTAAATTAAACGTTTTGCTAATCAGAAATTGTTAGCCTAGAATCGGGCACAGCTTTCGTAGTCGATATAAGATGCATGGAAGCTCCCAAGCCGTATATTAAGAGGTGATCAATATGCTTCCTTTATTTTTTATTCTTTTGCTCAGCGCTTGCGGAAGCATTTTAATATCACGAAAAGCTTCTCATGAAATCTCTCGTATTCTTGCTATAGGCTCAGCAATTTTTTGTTTAATCTTTGGTTTTGCACTGGCTCCTTGGTTTATTCAACTGTTAATTGTTGTTCTTCTTCTCGGCGTGGAGCGGCTATATCCATTTCGGCGTTTGGGCGAAGTCCCTGTCGCTCTCTATCCACGCAAACGGGGATAATTTTTTATAAATTTGGTGGGAAGACTGTTTAAAAAAATAGAGCCGACCCTAAAGGGTCGGCTTTTGCTTGGTACAACAAATAGGGGAAAGATATAGCAGTCGCTAAGGCGACTCTTGACTCTCTCCAAATCTTGAAACCTTGATTAGCTAATCTTTTTCCTTGGAGCCTTCTGCCTTTTGCTATAAAATCATGCGATTGCCTGATCATACCGAGTTGCGTTCAAAGATAGTAGTTAAGACTGACGCACAGACGCTCCGGATGCTCCGGACGCTCCAGAAAATGAATATGCTACGTATGAATGCAACTTGGTATCAAGTCCCTCTGATGGTTCTTTTGCCCCTTTTTTTCTTTCCTTTTGCCTTCCCCCTTCCCAAACAACTTAACTTCAGCAAGGCAGTTTTTGAGAAGGAAAGTAGGTTAACTTCCAAGGTTTTGCGACTCCCTGCCAAGGCATCGATACACCCCCAAAGCTGCTGAGTTCGCGCCCGTAATGGTCAAGGTGAGAAGTTGTTTCAGTAGGCGCATTGTTTCTAAAGTCTAAAATGTGAGTCGTAATCTCTAAAGTGATACGTGCTGCAAAGGCTTCTGCCGAAAAGACAGCAGTGGCTATTTGTCCTCTTTCTTCAGAAGTAAGCTTGAATTCTTTCTCCCATGCCGCTTGTATTAGCTCTGTCACATAGTCAGCCAGTCGAATTGCTGTTGTCAGTTCCATCCACAAATCGCTGTAATGACCAAGAGTATAAGTCTCTGGCGCGACAGTATCTACTTCATCAGGAGATGGAGATTGGCTGTTCATCTTGCGGTACTCTTGAAGCGCTTTTAAGGCACTTTGTCCAACTCCCAGAGAAACGTAGATTTTCATTAATTGAGTAATAGTGCTTAGAAAGGTAGTGAAGATGCGATCGCAAAAATTAGGAGAGTTGAAAATTTCATCTTTTTCCACAATCACATTATGGAATTTGAAACTCACGCTATCAGCTTCCCCTAAATCCACATTGTTCCTATTTTGACTGGAAAAAACACCCGGACGATCTTTGGGAAGGATGACGAAGAAAGGCTCAGATACACCTTCTTGGCAAACCGAGAAAACCCGCAAATCCGCAACAGCAACAACAGAATTAAAGGTTTTAGTTCCATTGAGGCGGAAGTAGTCACCCTCTGGAGTGAGTTTAAGTCTTGTATCCCAGATGTCGATCGCATTTGCCCAGAAGCAGTGATTTCCTGCTGTGTACTGATAATACCGTTCCTTTTGCTCTGGTGTGCCGCCAATATGAGCCAACGTTGTCAAAATCAGATGATTGCCATACCACTGGCCGATTGAATGATTAGCTTTGGACAGTTCATAAACAACTTTGAGCGCTTCTACCCAAGTAGCGCCAATGCCACCATATTCTTTTGGTACGACCAAAGCAAGCAGCCCACTTTTACGAAGTCGTTCAATTTCATATTCTGAAATTTCGGGTTTAGCATCGGGTTTTGTCGCCAATTGAGCAAATTCCTGGGATAAAGAAACTGCTACATCTAGGGAATTGAGGGCTGTTCTGACTTCTAATAACATGGCAAAATCATCCATAGAGTTGTTCAGAGAGTAGGGAACGGTCAACCTAACAGGAAGTGATTCAGCGTTGGTTACTTGTCCCTATCTCCTTTTTTTTGAATCTTGACGTTCAACAATCGTCTGTTTAAGTCGTTGCTGGTGTAGAGATTTGAGCAACGCTGTCCAGCCTACAGATCAGGTTTTCCTTGAATCTGTCTAACAACCTCTGCAATCGAGGTATCTAGCGGTGGAACAGAGTTCTCTCCCAGAGGGTGAGCGGTACAGTCGGTAGACTTACCTAGCATCAGAGTTCGCTTGATGTCTTGGTCTCTAATCTACGGTAATCCTATCGGAATATGTGCTTATAGAAGCTGAGTATTGCACAGACAGACCCAAAAAAGCAAGTAAGCTGCTGCCCGCGCCTTCCCTACTTGGTTAACCTACGACTCTGAAAGCGCTGGAAATCGCAGCCATCGCGATCAACCTTAGGCAGTGAGCTGTGTTGGGGGATGAGAAAAAATTTTTTCAAAAAAGCTTTGACAAATTAATGAATCATCTGCATAATTAAATATGGCGCGCAAACAAAGAAAAACGCACCACCTGGGACTGTAGTTCAATTGGTTAGAGCACC
>CBKWLJ010000209.1:0-15003 GCA_966675205.1 uncultured bacterium | reverse complement strand
CTACCACCAGCCAATGCAGTCTGTGTGACAGTTGAGGGTGCGGAATGTGGGTTACGAGATTGATTATTGCTACTCGTCAAGGAAAGTAAACTTTGGTAAATTCTCTGTTCTTCGCTAGAAATTGAATGCTAATTTTCTAATAGACACAACGAAGTCAAACCTTCGCACTAAATAAATGAATTCGAGCTAAATAAATGAATTCGAGCTTGTGTCGCCTGCTCTGATTCAGCGCTATGCCCCATTGGAACACATCTGTTCTCCAAGAAATCCTCTGCTCCTCAGCTTATTGAAGTGGAATTTTTCCCTTAATAATCACTGAGTCTAAAAGCAAAGATATCCGGCTTTTCGGTTTAGGTAGGGTGTGAATTGATGTCAGCATAGTGATGTAATGATGTCCACCTTTAGTTGATTGGCTCTTAATTTTCTTAGTTTCTGTTTTTGACGTTAATCTTAATTTGAACGACTCCAACCGTTTATTACTTCTGTGCTAACCCGCCAACACATGGCGGGTATAGTCGTTTTTAGGCATTACAAGTAGAAAATTCTTCCCTAAATTTTGCTACACAACTTTTCCGACCCTTTAATGATGGGATGAGTCGGAAAGCCAGTTCAGCTTAAGTATATTCAAGGAAAGTTGACGTGGCAGCTTACCACACTTCATCGATTGGTGGTGGTTCTACACTTTGAAAACCGAGGCCCCATTCATAGTGTGCTGGTTCGTTTGTCAGGGATTGTTGAGATACCGCAGCAGGATGGTCGTCACTCTCAGAAGCAGGATTGAGAGAATGAATCGGACTCGAAGAATGAATAGCACTAACCCAGCTATTGCTACTACTCTTTTTCGGTGCCATGGTATTGCTCTCTGGAATGCTACCTTCCCGATCAAGCAACTCACTGAGATGATGTAACCCTTCACACAACTTATGTAAGTGCAAGCATCGGTAATTGGCTGCTTGCCAATCTCCGGCTTCAAGCGCCTCAACATATCCCTTTTGTAAAGCTCTGATCAATCTCAACTGGGTTTCGATAATTGGATAAGCGATTGCCATTGGTTTTGCTGTGGTTGTATTCACTCCGGCCTATACCCCTAAGGCATC
The DNA here is from genome assembly GCA_966675205.1 of uncultured bacterium. Lineage (GTDB taxonomy): Bacteria > Cyanobacteriota > Cyanobacteriia > Cyanobacteriales > Coleofasciculaceae > JBFLZA01. Next base: position 13,906 of record CBKWLJ010000209.1, on the reverse strand, counting down.
TCCGTATTAATCAAGAGACAAGGCGTTTCTGTATAAAGCTTTCAGGCAAAATTCTCTTTAACCGCAACGCTTACAAAAAGTTTTGTTAAAGCAAAGGAGATGGGGTTGAAGGTTGGATGGTTGAAGGTTGAAGGTTGAAGGTTGAAGGTTGGATGGTTGAAGGTTGAAGCTTGGATGGTTGAAGGTTGAAGCTTGAAGGTTGAAGGTTATCGCAAAAGGCTCCAAGGCAGTGCCGATGAAAAAATTTCACTCCCCATGTATGAAAGTGCTATTTTACATTCCCCACTCCCTGCTCTCCACTTTCAATTAGCGCGTAGGTCGGGAGAGAAGGTTTCAGAACAACCTAATTTTTACACCTTCAACTCTTCTTCCCAGTCCCTAGCGCTCTCACTGACGATGAAATGGGAATGAGAATCCGGAATTGAGTTCCTTGTCCTGATTCCGAGGTACACTCAATGCTGCCCCCATGCTTTTCCACTACAATTTGACGGCTAATTGATAACCCTAAACCGGTTCCCTTCCCTACAGGTTTGGTGGTGAAGAAGGGGTCAAAAAGATGGTTTAAGATGTTTGATGCTATTCCTGGGCCGTTGTCGCGAATCTGAATCATCACTTGATTGTCCCCTGTAATCTCTGTGCGAATCCAAATAGTCGGTTTAGGGAAAATAGGGTTTGGTGATAAAGTCAGTTCTTCTTGATTTTCTGCCTCTTCTACAGTCCAACTCTCTAAAGCATCAATCGCATTGCTGATGATGTTCATAAAGACTTGATTGAGTTGACCGGCGTAGCCTTCTATAGGTGGCAAATCACCGTACTCTTTGATCACTCGGATGCCAGGATGGTGTCCTTTGGGCTTCAAGCGGTTGTGGAGAATGAGCAAAGTACTGTCAATCCCGTCATGGATGTTGACTGACTTCATCTGAGCCTCGTCCACTCTGGAGAAGTTCCGCAAAGAAAGAACGATTTCATGGATACGGTCAGCTCCCATTTTCATGGAAGATAGAATTTTCGGTAAGTCATCGATGAGGAATTCTAAGTCAATTTCTTCAATAAGTTCTTGAATGGCTGGAACGGGATTGGGGTAATACTCTTGATAGCGGTTAATCAGGTCGAGTAAGTCTGTGATGTAGTTAGTTGCATGGCATAGGTTTCCTGTGATAAAGGTAACAGGATTGTTAATTTCATGGGCTACACCGGCGACCATTTGACCGAGTCCAGACATTTTCTCTGTTTGAATCAGCCATGTTTCAGTCTGGTGCAAGTCTTGTAAAGTGCGTTCAAGTTGATACGCTTGGGTTTGAGCGGCAAGAGCGGCGGCACGAGTGTTTGCCAATAATTCAGCCTGCTCAATTGCGATCGCAACTTGGTCTACTACTGCTTGTAGGAGTTCAACTTCATGTTCACTCCAGTGACGAGAACCGTTGTAGTTACAACAAATAATGGCTCCGAGTTGGCCAGTGTGGGTTTTGAGGGGGAGCACCAATCCGGAGGTAATGCCCCAATCGCTCAGGAGCGATCGCGTCTGCCGATCTAAACCTGCGTCTATTGCTACATCATCAATTTGTAACGTTTTGGCCTCAAGAATAGTTTCGGCTAAAGGCTCGAAGTGGCGCGGGAGACAATCTCCTAAAAGTCCCGGCAAATCTGGGCTACAAGATTCATGCGTCACGCTCAGTTTTGATCGCTTGGATTGGGGAAAGCACCATACAAAGTGACAACAGTCAACTTGCAGTAAACTCCGAATCTCAGTAACAGCCGTATTTAAAATCGTATCTAAGTCGAGGGAGTTGCGAATTTGATTGGTTAATTGAAACAGTAATGCTTCTCGACGGTTAAGCAGTTTATCCTGTGCCCAAGCCCGATCAATGGCTATCGCGATCACATCTGCTACCCACCCCAAGACATGATGAACCACTGGAGAGCAGGGTTGGTGACTGTGCAGTGCTATAACTCCCACCAAGCGGGACTCAACTATTAATGGATAGCCACTCAAATAGGTGGGAGTGGTACTTGGACGGTTGTGTTGAGGAAACAACTGAGTGGTTAGGAGTTGTTGAGTTTGGGCAACTGCTCCAATGAGGGAGTGGTTTGGGGGAGAGTGAGCAGGGAAGAGTTCTCCTGCTGAAGCTTGCAAGTCTAAAGGCAAGGAGTCAACCGAATTCGGAATTGGGTTAGCGTTTGTGTAGTATCGTGCGTTAGCAGCATCGTGGGGCGAAGTCCATTCCGAATTGTTTTGGTCAACCGTCCATATTCCAACTCCAATAGCATCGAGATGCTGTACTATTGCTCCAGTGCAGCGTTGCAAGCTTTCGAGTAATGTAGCGCTCTGTCCTAAGGCGGCACCTACGTCAGCTTCTAAAGTTGATAAGTTTTCTCGTGCTAATAAAGTCGCTTTTTGCCGCTTGCTCTTTTTAACCTCACGCGCAATTCCATATACTATATGTTCTTCATCAAAGCTCAAAAAATCCCATTCTAAGAACTGATAAGAACCATCCTGGCAACGATAGTGATTTTCAAGGTGAAGCGTTGCATTTCCCTGAGTTAGTTTTTGCCATTCTGCCTGAGCGATCGCTTGGTCTTCAGGATGAATAAAAGTAAAGAAAGATTTAGCTTGAAGTTCCTCTGTAGGATAAAGTAAATTTTTTTCAAATGCCGGATTCACCTGCTTGAAATAGCCATCGGCACTGACGATACACATCAAATCAGGTGAAAGGGTGAAAAAGCGATCAGTTGAGTACTCAGTTTGATGAAGGGGCTTTTCCTGAGCTTGTTTGCGTTCTGTGATGTCGTAACAAATTGATACGTATTCTTGAGGTTCTCCTGTTTTGTTCAAAATGGGGACGATCGCAGTATCTACCCAGTAATAACTCCCATTTTTCGCTCGGTTTCTAATTTCTCCTTTCCATACATTCCCCCTGCGAAGGGTTGCCCACATTTGTTTGAAAAAATCTGCGGAGTGGTAATCAGAATTAATGATGCGGTGGTTTTGTCCTAGCAGTTCTTGTGGAGAATATTGGGAAATTTCGCAGAATCTATCATTAACGTATTTGATTTTGCCTCGATGGTCAGTAATTGACACAATCGCTGTATAGTTCAACGCCTGATTAATGGAAGATAATTCTTGGTATGAATTTTGCTGTGCCGACTCGCTGGGTTGAGATTTGCTCACTGCCCCTGCTAGTTGGGTAAACTGTTGACGCAACTGTAACTGTGCGATCGCTTGTTGACTCAAGGCGATTAGCGCCTGTTGTTGTTCCGACGTTAGCGATCGCGGTACACAATCCAGCACGGATAAAGTCCCTAGAACTAATCCTTGAGGCGTCACTAAGGGAACACCCCCATAAAACCTGACTTTTTGGGATGTTACTAGCTTATAGGCAGCAAACTGGGGGTCAGCTAAAGCATCCTCCACGACTAAAGTAGAATTCTGATGCTCCGGTTGAATAATTGTGCCGCAACACAGCGCTAAATAGGATGCAATTAAGCTAGAATCAATTCCAAATTGCGCCTTAACCCAACTTCCTCTAGCATCTACTAGGCACAGCAAAGCGATCGGTGTCTGGCAAAGGCAAGCTGCCAGACGAGTCAAATCATCAAAGGCAGATTCAGGAGCCAAGTCTATACTCTGATACGGATACATATCATCAAAACTGATTACTCCGTTACCAAATAAGAGCGTGTTCATTGCTTAGCATTCCTCTCCTCGCCGAAGCCGATTCTTAGCGCGTTTGCAGGCGTAATGATTCAGTGAGAGCTACCTTACTGTGAGCTATAGACAGTGGATATTCTTCTTATATCAGTAGCTATTCAATCGTCTGGAAGTTACCAGGAAATTTTTATCCACTAGGAAAGAGTTGCTGATTCGCACGCGATCCCCAGTAGTTTATCCTCATCCTTGGACTGGAGATTACTGACTCAAATTTCTCCTATTGTGAGTTCTTGAGAAAACTCTACCCTGATGAAAATTAATAATCCACCACAATATTAACTAATTTTAGAACTAGTTTTCTTATCTTCGCTAAACGCACATATTTTTAAAAAAACTCAATTTTTCTTAAAATTCCCCTGTTCTCGGTAGCCGTGACGAACTGCATACATCAAGGTGCATAAAATTTGTTCTCTCCTGTTTGTCTAAAGCTACATCAACAGAAATATTAGTCTTCAAGCTATACGTCATGCACTGACTAGAAATTGTAGAGGTCTTGAAGCTCCGCGCCCACAAGGGGATGAGGCTTTTTGGCAAATTCTAGTAAAATTATTAAATTTTAGTTAAGATAGTCAAGCTAAGTTAGCTGCACTATAAGCTAGTTACGCCCCGCTTCGCCAACCAGAAGCCAGACACTTTAATAAAATTCCACAGAGTATCACAGCCATAAAGGCGGAACCATAACATCTTTTGGGTTTTAAAATCTGGGGATTTTGTAAAAGATGGAGCAGTATGCCATTAAACAGTCAGCAACCGACCATTCTTGCCGTTGATGACAACCCAATTATGCAAGAAATTCTTCAACAGGCGCTGGCGAATGAATACAACGTCTTAGTTGCAGATAATGCACAGGATGCTTTGTCTTTGATGTACCATCAACCGATCGCGATGTTGTTAGTGGATGTCTGTATGCCAGGAATTGATGGGTTAGAGCTTTGTCGCACGTTGCGTAGTATGCCGCAATTTTGTGATATACCCATCATGCTGGTGACAGCCAAAGACAGAGTTTTTGATAAAGTGCAAGGACACCTTGCTGGAGCAAATGCATATTTGACAAAACCTTTTGAGCTTGAGCAACTGCGAGAAGCTTGTCGTCAACTTCTAATACCAAATCCGTCTTGATAACCTTCAGCTTAAGTATGTTTTTTCTTGAAGCCCTAAAGCCTTCTGCTAAAGAAGGAGTAGTTAACCCGGATTTAGTCTGAAGTTGTTATATAGCTTTAACCAATAGCAGCAAAATTTGAGATAAAAGCACAAGCTACTTCCCAATTAATGTTTTTAAATATTGTCAAAATATCTTGATAAAACGAGGAGATGTTAAATGCATTCAACTTTGAAAACTGTAATATAGAGAATTTATTTAAAAATGAATCGGATAGAGACTTTTAAGGTAATGTAGAGGCGTACTTATAGGGAGAATGTTCTATGAAATTCTCACGAACCAGCACCAATGCTCCCTCCCCAACCGAACTTCAAGATTTAGAAAAACTCCAAGCGATTATTGAGTCTGCTATTGCTGATGGAAAAATCTCCAAACAAGAGATGGAGTCAATCAGGGCAGCTATGAATGCCGATAAGAAAGTGTCTTTTGAGGAACTTGAGTTGTGTAGAACCCTCATCTGGGAAAAGATCCAGGCAGGAGAATTAGAATATGACTGGTGGTCTTAAGCCGCACTCTGATATCTTGTCCGGTTAAAAACTTATAGTAAGGAACTAGATGGAAGAATTTGTTAAATAATCTCCATTTAGTTCTGCAACTCTTTGTTCTGTTTCATCTGATTCGACCTTTGCTCGCAGTCTTTCTGATTCCGGCTTTATATTTGGGATTTTCACGGCTGATTGCGCCTATGAATTGCTTCACGGTGCAGTTCCTATCCGTCTACAAACGCAAGATTTCCTATGTGCTGCTGCTTAGAGTGGCACAATAACGATAGGATGGGCAGTACAGTCACAAGTTTTTAGTGTACCGAGAATGCCTTGACTTGTAGTGGAGAGATAAAGTGGCAATGGTAGACAACCCTAATAATCATCCCAGAGAAGACGATGTGGTGCTGGAGTAGCTGCTACTCATACCCTAATCATTCCTGGTTTTGGGGCTCGTATTAATTTGTACTTACTTGGGGGCAAACTGATGCTATTAATCCCAAAAAAGATTACCTGGTTTTTAGGAATAACCACTATCATAGCTTTTTGTTTATCGGGTCTGTTAATCAATAACTATGGACTGGTTATTGGGGGAATAATTTTTGTCGGTTTACTGGTTATCAATCACTTCTATCAACCTTATGCTTGCACTAACCGAGGTGGGGTGAAATTGAGACAAGGAAACTATCTAAGCGCTCTTGAAGATTACCATCAAGCATTGCGGCTAAATCGACACTGTGCCCCTGCCTATTATAGTCGAGGTATTACTCTTTTTTGTGTTAATGAAGTTCAGGCAGCCTTTGAAGATTTTCATCAGGCATTACAGCTCAATTCTAAAAACATTAATATCTACTTATATCGAGGTAATTTACGCCTGATAGTAGGAGATAATCAGGAAGCCTTTGAAGATTTTAATCAGGTATTGCAACTTAATCCCATTAACTCTAGTGCCTACATTGGTCGAGGGGTTGCACGCTCAGCTCTGGGCGACAATCAGGGAGCGATTGAAGATTTTAATCAAGCGCTACGGTTCAATCCTTATAATTTAGATGCTTATATTTCCCGCTGCATTTTATACATTCAATTAGGAAATGAGCAAGAAGCCCTTGAAGATTTTAATCAGATATTGCAACTTCGTACTATTCAGCCAGATACTTATATTAATCGAGGAACTTTACGAGCTAGTCTCGGTGACGAAAAGGGAGCAATTGAAGATTTTAATCAGGCATTAAGGCTTAATCCTAACTATTATTTGACATACATCCACCGAGGTTGGGTACGTTCTACATTAGATGAACATCAAGGAGCAATTGAAGATTTTAATCAGGCATTGCAGCTTAATTCCTTTATTCCTGCTCCCTATATCTGCCGATGTATTGTCTACACTAGATTAGGAAATAAGCAGAAAGCAATTGAGGATTACAACCAAGCTTTACAGCTTAAACCCAATGATATTAATACTTATCTACAACGAGGTTTTATCCGCTCTGTCATGGGCGACGCTCAAGGAGCGATTGAAGATTTCAATCAAGCCTTAGAACGTAATCCTTATATTCCTAATGCCTACATGTGCCTATGTATTTTACATATCAACTTAGGAGATAATCAAAGAGCCATTGAGTATTGGAATAAGGCTATTGATTTCAATCCCAGTGTTCAAAATTACTACAACCGAGGTATATTTCATTATCAACTAGGCAATAATCAGGAAGCTGTTGCAGATTTGACTCAGGCTTTACAGCTAAATCCTCACCTTGTGTTTGCTTACTACAACCGAGGTAATGCCCGTTATGACTTAGGGGATGAATCAGGAGCTTTTGAAGATTACAATCAAGCCGAAATCCTCAAACCTCATTCCTCAGTATATCGATATGATATTCATGCTAAAGACCAACTTGGATACTATGGAGTTGGAATTGCTCTTACTAGACTGAGGTATAATCTAAGTGCGATTGAAGCTTTACAGAGAGCGGCTAAACTCCATTTTGAGTCGATGAATAAACCTTTATATCAATTAATACAGAGGGCAATTAAAAACCTTTCTGAATAAGTATATTTATCGAAATCTGTTAAGGATAAAATTTGTTATTAGGGAAAAGTTGTGCGTTCCAACAAGCGCCATAAATCACTATTTTGTGCTGCGATAGCGGTATTTTTATCCATACCTTTAGTAGCAATAATTGCGTTTATTTTATTTCAAAAGACTAGTGTTCAAGTCGCAGTCATAGGATTTATATTTGGTTTGGCAACACCCGGAATTTTAATAAATTATATCCTCGAAAATTATTTGCCATTTTTAAGCAAAAATAATTACGGATTTATCGTTGTAACCTCACTCATTCCTTGGGTCGCTTGGGGATTTTCATTTTTCACAAAAAAGGAAAGATGGATAACTTTTATAGGATTGTTCATTCTGCTGTATACGTTATACGGAGCGTTAGCATTGGTGTTGTTGATGATGGGTGGAACTTAGGTATGTTGGTTTTTACCTAAGCTTCTGTTGATTACTCAGGCGATAATTCGCCTCATTTATGCATTCGTAAATAAAGTTAACGAATTAAGTTATTGATATATACTTTGTCAGTACAACAGCTTAGCGTTTGCCCTATCAACTTGGTGATTCGACGGGTGAGGGTTCAGGAGTTTGGGTTTCCTCCGGTGAAGGTTCAGGAGATGCTGGGTTTTCAACCGTGAGTTCGATCTGATAATTGATCGGTGCAGACGACTCGGAAACGACAACAAATTCATAAAAACCTGTTTCTGAGAGTTCCCCTGACCAAGTGCGATCGCGCGAGTCTTCCAGTAAGGTGCCATTTCCGCTAGGAGTATAGATAGAGAACAACGCTCTATTGGCAGTTTGTAGGTTGACCTTCATCAACTGGCCTTTAGACAGTCCGGCAATAAAGACTTTGCCCTGTCCAGGTTTGAGGGTACCACTAACGGTTTTGTTCACCGCTCCTGGATCAAAAACAATTTTCTCTAAAGCCTCTTTCGTTTTTAGCGCATTGAGCGTGTCTGATACCATCGCTTGCCACACTTGACCAACGGGTTTATTGAGAAAATTGTTACCCTTCTCGTCGGGAAACGATTGAAAGAATCTAGCATCGACTAAGTCATACAGACTGCGGCTACTCACACGCAACTGATTCGCGTCGGCTTTAGCGCGAGTAAGATCAGCTTCCTTATAGTTTCCCAACTGCCGACGCGCTACAGCACTTAAATTGAGATTTGCCAGCCTTCTCAAAAGATCCGATGCGATCGCATCCCACTGCGCCCGCAACTCGGCATCTTCCGGTTCAGAACTGAGGGTGCGGCCTCGTTGCTCAGGGTACTGTCGCCAAAACTCTTCATTCACCAAGTCAGAGTAGAACTGGTAGCGAATGTCAAGAGCAACACGACGTTGCTGGAGTGATTCTTTGCGCCGCAACTCTTCCGGGGAAAAGGGTGAGGAGGGTTCAGGCGTGGGTTCCTCCGTTGGCGAGACAACTGGATTGCTATCTGTGGGTTGGGGACTAACGTCATCACCATTGATTTGGGACTGTATCCACCAATTACCCGCGAACCAGCCTACACCCCCCGCCACGACAATCACACCGAACACCAGCAGAACTTTTCCTAACCAACCCGGTGAGGAAGAAGGAGTAGAGGTGGGCGATGGGGTTGGCAGGACAGTGGGTGGGGGTGGGGTGGCAGGGGGAGTAACAGCAACAGGTGCAGCCGCGACAGTTGCTTCGGTAAGAGGCAAAGGCGCTTGGGTTGGAGGATAGGTAATGGGGACAGGCTGAGTGGCGAGGGCTTCCAGGGCTTGTGCAGCCGAGATAAAGCGATCGCTCGGATTGGGTTGGAGCATCTTATCCAAAACACTCCCTAAGGTAGGACTCAGACTAATTTCCCGTCGCCAGTTCCATGTTAATGTGTTCGGGTCAATCAACTGTTGGGGTTCCTTACCCGTTAGTAACACTAATGCTGTTGCCCCTAAAGCATATAAATCACTGTGAGGATAGGCAATTCCGCCCTGCATCTGTTCATGGGGAGCATAGCCCACTTTCCCTAACCTAGTGGCAAAAGCAGGAACTCCGGCTGATTCCTGCCCTCCCACGAACTGAGAAGCTACCGTTGCTGCCACTTGTTTGACACCGCCAAAATCAATCAAGACTGGCAACCCATCCGTACTCCGCAAAATCAGATTATCCGGAGAAATATCGCGGTGAATTACCCCCATAGAGTGGATGTACTGCAAAACAGGAAGAATTTGCACCAGCAGTTGATTGACTTCTGCTTCATTAAATCGCAATCCCTGACGTTTTCGCCCTTCGAGCAAAGCGTGGTAGGTTTGACCTACGACAAAGTCTTGGACTAGGAACAGAAGCCCTTTATTCCCCTGTTTGACGCGAAACATCTCTCGAAATTTGGGAATTTGAGCGTGTTGCAGCTTGTAGAGAACGCCAGCTTCTCGCTCAAACAATTCCTCTGCTTTTTGTAAGGCGTAGGTTCCTTGTACTTGCGGGGCAAATTCTTTTAAAACACAAGATTCATTAAACCGATTTAAGTCTTCTGCTAAATAAGTGCGTCCGAAACCCCCATGTCCCAATTCCCGGACAATGCGGTAGCGGCCACCCATAACCATTCCAGGTGCTGGTGAGACGTCAGGGGAAATGGGCAGGGATAGCTTTTCGCCGCACAGCCTGCAAAACCGATTTCCACTAGGATTCTCATGTCCTTTAGAGCAATAGAGAGGAACCATTGAAAAGGCAAAACAAACAACAAATCCAAACGATGCACAAAAGCGAACGGTTCAGCAAGCTAGGCGTTGCATTAGAAAGCTATCCGGAGAAATAGAGGGTGATACAGAAAAAACCACAACTCAACACAGATGGACACAGATGAATCGTCATACTTTAGGAATTTTTCGGATAGACTCTAAGGCTTTTTTTCGGTTTTGAGTTGGCTGACTCGATCCGCAAAAATGGCATACCAGATTTGACCGAATGTTTGTAAGTTCTGTTTCGCACCCTGTTGTTCAGGAAACAGTTTTTTGAACTCTTTTTCGGTTTGTTGGCTCAGTTGGTCTATTGTATAGCCACCTAGCTGCCCTTGCTTAGCTTGACGCTGCCAGGTTCGGTAATCCTTTGGAACGTAGCTGCCCAGTTGGCGACGAGCCTCGGCACTGAGTTGAGCTTGCTCTAGTGTATCGAGCAAATCTTCTGCTGTGTTGTACCAGTCGTTGCGTAAAGCAGCATCTTCTGGATTCATTGTAAGGCTACGTCCTCGGACTTCTGGGTGCTGGGCATAAAATGACTCGTTTACAAATTGGTTAAAAAAGCCGTCAGGAATTTCTAACCCTTTGCGGCGGCTTAAAAGTTGAGCGATCTGTTTCTGTTCGGCTGCACTGGGGGAATGGCTGGGTGTATTATCACTTGATCGCTCTACTAAAGGCTCGAAACGGCTAGAACGCATCACGGAATTCATCACCGCCCAACCCGCAAATCCAGTGAGTAAAACCATGCCGACACCTGCCGCTACCTTCAGTAATCCTTTGCCGATCCAGTTGAAAAATTGGGGTGGTTTTTGGATGACTGGGTTGTTGGGCTGGGGTTGAAGGGCTTGAGTGTTGGGATTGGGTGCGATCGGGCTAGGGGTAGCTGGAGTGATTTTGGGTGGGGCTTTCGGCGCAAACACTAATGTCTGCATCCTTGAGATGAAGGTTCTCGGCACACCTTGGATTGCAACAGGTTGGGGGCTGGGCGCAACTGCCTTTGTTTGCGTTTGAGCAGAGTGGGAGGGAGTGGGTGATGGGGTTGGGGAAGACGGAAGCTGTGATTGAATCGTTTGGAGGACTTCGTTGGCACTCCCAAAGCGATCGCTCGGTTTATAAGCCAACATCTTCTTCAACACCGTTTCTAGTTGAGGTGACACCTGAATGTCCCGTCCCCAGTGCCAACTCCCCTTGTAGATGTCATACAAGTGTTGAGGTTCTTTCCCTGTCAGCAATACCAGCACTGTCACCGCTAAACTGTATAAATCACTATTGACAAATACTTCGCCCTTACGTATTTGCTCTTCAGGAGCGTATCCCTTTTTACCAATACGGGTCTGGGCGACGCCAAGGCTAGTCAAGTTAGATACAGCGGTTGTCGCGATTTGTTTTACTCCGCCAAAGTCAATCAGTACGGGAAGTTTGTCTGATTGTCTTAAAATAATATTATCGGGAGAGATATCACGATGAATCACGCCTTTTGCGTGAATATACGCAAGAACGGGTAGTATTTGGCACATTAACTCAATAACTTCTGCCTCACTCAACCGCTTTCCCGACTTGAACAAATCAAAGTAGGTTGAGCCTTCTACGTAATCTTGCACCAAAAACAGGCAACCCATGCCTCCTCCCATATCCGCCTGGAACAACTCCCAAAATCTCGGCAGTTGCGGATGCTGAAGCTGATGCAGTACCCCCGCTTCCCGTTCAAACAACTCCTTGGCTTTTTGCAACTGAACGGCACCTTGTACTTGAGGAGCAAATTCCTTTAACACACAGCGCTCATTGAAGCGATGCAGCGCCTCGGCTAAATAAGTACGTCCAAATCCCCCCTGCCCCAACTGACTGACAATACGATAGCGCTTTTCCAGAACTTGCCCAAAACCAAGCGGAAGTCGTTGTCCGCAATCTTTACAAAAGCGATTTCTGGAGTCGTTTTGGTGTCCTTGACTGCAATAGAGGGGCATCGTTTTAAAAGATGAACTAACGCTATTGGGATGCAATTGCAACACAGAGCGAATTTCCTGTTATGGTAAGCGTAATTTTTTAATCAACCAAGTGGGAAGATGCAAGAAGAACAACGTCACCGGGCAGCTACGGCGTTTCAATCGTTCCTAACTACACCGTTGGAGGAGCAACTCAGACAGCATCAAACCACTCCTCCAGAATCGGCTGCCCTAGCGTTGTTTCATGATGTTGTCGCTCATGTCCCTGCTTACAGAGCGTTTTTGACAGAACAGGGCATATCCGATAACTCCATTCAAACCGTTGACGATTTCGTAAACCTCCCACTTATTACTAAGAGTAACTATCATTCCCGTTACCCGTTGGCACAGTTGTGCCGCAATGGGCACCTGGAACAGTGTGATATGATTGCCGTTTCTTCCGGTTCTACAGGCAAGCCGACATTTTGGCCTCGTTTCTTCACTGACGAACTCCAGATTGCTACACGCTTCGAGCAAGTTTTTCATGATAGCTTTTCTGCCGACACTCGCCGCACTTTAGCCGTAATTTGCTTTACCTTGGGAACTTGGGTTGGTGGAATGTTTACCACCAATTGCTGCCGCTACCTTGCAAGTAAAGGCTATCCGATTACGGTTGTGACTCCTGGTAATAACAAAGAGGAGATATTTCGAGTTGTTCAAGAATTGGGTTTAAGCTTCGAGCAAGTAGTATTACTGGGGTATCCACCATTTCTCAAGGATGTGATTGATACTGGCATTGCTCGCGGTGTGGAGTGGCAACAATATCACATCAAGTTGGTGATGGCGGGAGAAGTGTTTAGTGAAGAGTGGCGCAGTCTGGTTGGGGAACGAGTTGGCTCAAACAATCCCTGCTATGATTCTGCCTCACTTTATGGCACGGCGGATGCTGGCGTTTTGGGGAATGAAACACCCCTGAGTATTTGTATTCGCCGCTTCTTAGCAGAACATCCCGATGCCGCCCATACTTTATTCGGAGAATCACGCTTACCTACTCTTGTACAGTATGATCCTTTGAATCGCTTCTTTGAAGTGCATGAACCTCAGCAAGACGCCTATTCCACAAAAGGGACATTACTGTTTTCTGGAGATAATGGCATTCCCTTAATTCGTTATCACATTTCAGATAATGGGGGGCTAATTTCTTACGAGGCAATGCTGAAGTTTTTGGCCCAATTCAATTTTGACCCAGTAGCAGCATTACAGGGTGGCAGAGGCATTTATCCTTTACCGTTTGTGTTTGTATTTGGACGGTCTAATTTTACAGTCTCCTACTTCGGTGCGAATATCTATCCCGAAAATGTGATGGTGGGGCTAGAGCAACCGACAATTCGAGAGTGGGTAACGGGCAAGTTTGTCCTTCAAGTTAAGGAAGATGCCGATCAAAATCGCTTTTTGTCGCTGGTAGTGGAGTTAGCACCTGGGGTGGAAGCAAGTGAGGAGAAACAAAATGCGATCGCATCCTCGATTGTCTCCCAGCTATTACGACTCAACAGCGAGTTTGCCAACTACGTGCCAAAACAGTATCAGTTACCGCAGGTGGCACTCGCGCCCACAGGCGATCCAGAGTATTTTCCGGTTGGGGTAAAGCATCGGTATACCCGGAAGTAAGAGCGATCTCGTTATTGCCGTTAATCCAAAAGAAGAATTAAAAGCGAGTAGAGAATTAGTTGAAATTGATTTTCTAACATCTGAATAAACCCTTCTTCTGAGATACTCCTTAGGAGTATTTTTTTATATTTACACATAACTTTTGATACATGCTACTAAAGAACTCTAAGGTTATTCTTTAATATAGACTGAGTCACAAAGCATTCT
>CBKWLJ010000208.1:0-15082 GCA_966675205.1 uncultured bacterium | reverse complement strand
TACCCTTTTTCAGTTCATCAGTGTGGCAACTACAGCTTTAATTGTTGGCTATCTTTGGGGCATCAAAAAACAAGTTTCCCGTCAAGAGATTAAGAACTGCGTCTACGAGTTCAAGGAATGCCACCGTGCAGAGGAGTCTCTGCGGGAAAGTCAGCGCAAGCTAACGACCCTGATGAGCAATTTACCGGGTATGGTCTACCGCTGCAAGAATGACTCGGATTGGACAATGGAATTTGTCAGTGAGGGATGTTATCAGTTGACGGGTTATTACCCTACGGACTTGATAGGGAATAGAACAGTTTCCTACGGGCAACTGACTCATCCGGATGAGCGCGACCGCTTATGGAGTGAAATACAGGCGGCTTTGCAAGAGCGTCGTCCCTTCCAGCTTATCTACCGTATCATCACTGCCTCGCTTGAGGAAAAGTGGGTTTGGGAGCAAGGTTGTGGCGTTTTATCCAATGAAGGAGAGGTACTAGCGATCGAAGGGTTCGTCACTGATATTACACCCAACAAGCGATCGGAGCAGTCCTTGCGAGAAAGTGAAGAACGGTTTCGTTGCTTGTCAGAAGCAACATTGGAAGGAATTCTCATCCACGACAAGGGCATTATTTTAGATGTGAATCAAGCACTCGTCCGGATGAGTGGCTACGAAACCGATGAACTGATTGGGATGAATGGATTGAAACTCGTGACGCCTGAATCGCAAGATTTGGTATGGCAGTATATTCACAGTGACTATCAAGAACCTTATGAAGCGATCGCTCGAAGAAAAGATGGTTCTGAATTTCCCATAGAAGTTCAAGCTAAAATTATTCCCTACCAAGAACGTTTAGTGCGGGTAGCCGCAATTCGAGATATTACAACACGCAAACAAATAGAAGAGGAACTGCGGCAAGCCAGAGATCAGTTGCGAGCTGTTTTAGATGCCGTACCGGGCAGTATCAGTTGGGTCAGTTCTGATCTGAAATACTTGGGTGTGAATCGTTATTTAGCTCAAAGTTTTAAGCAGCCGCCAGACTTCTTTGTCGGTCAACCTATCGGCTTTCTCCAGCCTGGTTCACAAGTCAGTGAGTTTTTGCGGCAATTTTTTGCTAGCCCAGAATCAAAAGCTTCCTTGGAATTGGATTGGGAAGTCAATGGTGATCCCTTGCATTATTTAATTGTTTCTCAGAAATACTTGCAAGGTCAAGCCGCTGTTTGTGCTGGATTTGATATTACCAGACGCAAGCAAGCAGAGGAAGAACTGCGCTACAGCGAAGCCTGTATCCGAGCGCTGTATGAAGTCACAGCCTCTCAATACTTGAGCTTTGAGGAACGTCTCCAAAGACTTTTAGAGCTTGGATGCGAGTGGTTCGATTTGGATATCGGCTTGTTGGGGCGAATTTTAGGAAATCGTTATGAGTTAATTTCCGCATTCTCAGCTTTGCCAAAAACATTGGCACTTCACTCAGTACAAGCGCCTGATTTGAAACAGGAGGAGGTAGAGGGGAAAGGGGGAAGGGGAAAGGGGAAAGGGGAAGGAGAGTTTGTGTCTCCTGAAGACTTCCAAGCAGAAACTCCAGCAACGTTACAGTCAAATTTAGTCAATGGAGGAGATAGGGAGGACAAGGGAGAGAAAGTAATCGGTGCGATCGCAAATTCATATCATGTACCTAGTCCGTCACTTCCCCTACTTGCCAAAGGCGCTATTTTTGATTGGGAGCAAACGAATCATCAACAGGTTTGGCAAGCCACAGGATTAGTTCATCTAGAATCGGCTTTAGCGTCTCAATTATACGGTCATCCTGTCTACTCCGCAGTCCAAATGGAGGCTTATCTTCGTACTCCAGTGACAGTAGCAGGGAGGGTTTACGGCACTCTTGGTTTTTGGAGTTGCCGCAAGCGTAGCCAAAAAGGGAAGGCGGTGGAAAGGGAACTCTTAAAGCTTATGGCCCGCTGGATTGGGGGTGAAATTGAACGGCAACAAGCCGCAGAAGCCCTACAGCAACAATTTAATCGGGCTTTGTTGCTCAAACAAATTACTCAAGAAATTCGCCAAACCTTAGACACCCAACAAATCCTTCAAACTACCGCTAGTCAAGTAGGGCGGACGTTTGGTGTCAATCGTTGTTTGCTGTTTAGATATAACGCCAAACTCCCGTTACGTTTATCCTGCGTGGCTGAGTATCTAGCGCCTGGGTATTCATCTTTATTAGATTTAGAAATTCCAGTCAAGGGCAATCCTTACCTAGAGCAAATCCTGGCTCAAGATCGGGCTATACCCGTCACTGAAATTGATTTTCATCCCCTCGTACAACCATTTATTCGCTTCTTCCAACGACTGGGTGTGCAATCGTTGTTAACCGTTCGCACGTCCTATCATGGAGAACCGAACGGCGTGATTAACATCCATCAGTGTGATACGACTCGTTACTGGAGGGAGGATGAAATTGAACTGCTCGAAGCTGTCGCCGCTCAAGTGGGGATTGCCTTGGCTCAAGCTCGCCTCTTAGAGCAAGAGAAGCGACAGCGCCAGCAATTAGCTGAGCAAAATGTGGCGTTAGAACAGGCGAAACGATCGGCAGAAGTGGCTAACCAAGCCAAAAGTGAATTTTTGGCGATGATGAGTCATGAAATCCGCACTCCGATGAACGGTATCATCGGCATGAACAATTTGCTGCTAAAAACCTCTCTCACCCCCGAACAGCAAGATTATGCCCAGATGATTGGCATTAGCAGTGAGGCTTTACTGAGAATTATCAACGATATTTTAGATTTATCTAAAATCGAGTCAGGCAAGCTGGAGTGGGAGGAGCAACCTTTTGACTTGCTAGGCTGTGTAGAGGGGGCTGTTTCTTTGCTCTCTCCGAAGGCAGCCGAAAAAGATTTAGAGTTAACGTACCAGATTGCGTCAGGAACTCCCTTTGTGGTTTTGGGAGATGTCACTCGGTTGCAGCAAATTTTGATCAATCTCTTGAGTAATGCCATCAAATTTACGGATCGGGGGCAAGTCACAGTTGCTGTGACAGCTCATCTGTTGGGAAGTGGGCAAAGAGGAGAAAGGAATGCTTTAGACAGGGCACAAGCGGTTGCTTCTGAAGCGTCTTCTACTCAATTCCCAAGGCTCTATGAAATTCATTTTGCAGTCAAAGATACCGGCATCGGGATTTCCCCAGAACATATGGATCGTCTGTTTAAGCCTTTTAGCCAGATTGATGCCTCGACGAGTCGGCGCTATGGAGGAACAGGACTGGGTTTGGCGATTAGCAAGCGATTGTGCGAACTGATGGCGGGTCGAATGTGGGTTGAAAGTAAGGGGGCTTGTGCTGGAAATCCTCCTCCTATATGGGAACTGGGGACGGGGAGATGGGGGGATGGGGAGGCTGGGGGACGAGGAGGACAAGGGGGTGAGTTGCTTGATATTTTCTTGTCTCAAAATCTTCATTCCCAATCTGGTTCTACGTTCTATTTCACGATTATTGCTCCTGGTTATCCTGTTGCTATTCCTATCAGTCAGGGATGCGATCGCATATCTTTTGAACTTACGCCTCAAACGCACCAACTAGCTCAACAGCATCCCTTACGGATTTTACTTGCAGAAGACAATCGGGTGAACCAACAAGTTGCTCTGCTCACCCTAAAACAATTGGGATATACAGCAGATATGGTTAGTAATGGCAAGGAAGTCCTCGAAGCTCTACGCCGTCAACCCTATGATGTCGTGCTGATGGATGTGGAAATGCCCCAAATGGATGGGTTAACGGCAACTCGTCTCATCTGTCAAGAATGGCCAATACAGATTGCTCAAATGGATGAGTTAACCAATAATCCAACATCCAAACTCCAAAATCCAAAATCTCAGCGTCCCAGAATTATTGCCATGACGGCTTATGCGATGGCTGGCGATCGCCAAAAATGCCTAGAAGTTGGTATGGATGACTACATCAGTAAACCAATTAAAGAAAAGGAACTGATTCGCGCTTTGCAACGGTGCCAACCCATAAGTGTTGAGTCAAGCCAACAGGCAATGCAGGAATCAAAGATAGACCCCTCATCTCAGGAATTTCACGCTATCCTCGATCCCAGGATATTAAAATCTTTGCGACAGATAGCAGGTAACAACTTAAAGCTAATCATCAATAACTACCTCGAAGATTCCATCCAATTGCTTCAAGATATTCGGCATGCGGTGAATACTAAAGATGCTCAAGCTCTCAGACACGCTGCTCATACCCTGCGCTCTAGTAGTGCCAATGTGGGGGCGAAGACACTCGCTGATCTGTGTAAAGAGTTAGAAACAATGGGGCGTGCTGGCACCACGGATGCCAAACCAGAGTTTCTCACCCAGCTAGAAGCGGAGTATGAGAAAGTAAAAGTGGCTTGGCAAATGGAAATTTTACAACTCTCTCCATGAATTCTCCCATTCAATCCAATTCTCCCTTAGTTTTAATAGCCGATGATGACCGTACTCTCAGAGCATTGTTGCGCCTCGCTATGGAAGAAGAAGGATACCAAGTTGCAGAAGCCAACAATGGGGAAAATTGCTTGGCGGAATTTGCCCGGTTACAGCCTGATATCGTGTTGTTGGATGCGGTAATGCCGGTGATGGATGGGTTCGCCTGCTGTCAGCAGTTGCGGACTTTTCCGGGTACTGAGCATACACCTGTACTGATGATTACGGTACTCGATGATCAAGATTCTGTGGATCAGGCGTTTGCCGTTGGAGCAACGGACTATATTACCAAACCGATTCATTGGGCTGTACTGCGGCAGCGCGTTGCCCGCCTCCTAGCAGGAATTCAGTCTCTTCAACAAGTTCAGCAGATTACAGAAGCCTTACAAAAACACAGTCAGCGAGAACGTTTGTTGAGAAGTATCATTTGTTGCCTAGCTCAGGCGCGATCGCTGGAGGAAATTCTCCATCCTACCGTGAAGGAGCTTCAGGAATTTCTGAAGGTCAATCAGGTCGATCTGTATCACAAAACTGAAAATTTGTCTATCAATTATACACCTAATGATGGAAAATCTCTGGTTAAATCTTCCATGGAAGCCTCAGAATGGGAAATGGAATATGGCAAGCAGATACAGGCAGGAAAGGTGGTTGTTATTCCTGATATTCAGCAGGCAGGGGTTTCAACTTCTGTACTCAAGCGGTTAGGGAAGTTGAATATTAAGGCAGCGCTAATTGTACCGATTCTGATGCGAGGCGAGGGGTGGGGGCTACTTGTAGCGACTCACTCGGAGTTTAAGGATTGGGAGGTGGAAGTGGTGGATTTATTGGTTGATGTCGGGAATATAATAGCGATCGCAATTAATAATTCAGAATTCGTAATGCGGAATTCGGAATTAGGGGTTGCTGAATAAGTCTACAGAACGAATCTAGAGGTCAGATAGCTTGAATTAAGATTGTACTAAGGGAATTTTGATCGTAAATTCTGTTCCTTGTCCGATTTGTGAAAAGCATTGCAATGAGCCATGATGCCGCTCTGTGATAATTTGGTAACTAATCGATAATCCTAATCCTGTGCCTTCGCCTACAGGTTTAGTGGTAAAAAAGGGGTCAAATAACTGGCTTTGCACGGCTTTAGAGATTCCACAACCATTGTCAGTAATGCGAATGGTAACCCAGTCAGGTGTGAGAGTCTCAGTCCGAATAACAATTGTCGGAGTGAGTGAATCGGGATGGGTGCTGGTTTCTTGAGCATTTTCTACCTCGCTTTTGCGATTCTCCTTGAGTGCATCAATGGCATTGCTGAGGATGTTCATGAATACTTGATTGAGTTGTCCGGGGTAACACTCGACTGGAGGTAGTTCTCCATACTCTTTCACGACTCGAATCGCTGATAATCCTGGCTTTGTTTGGAGACGATTTTCTAGCAGCATGAGGGTGCTATCAATTCCTTCATGCAAATCAACTCTCTTCATTTCCGCTTCGTCTAAGCGCGAGAAGTTTCGCAGACTCCGCACTAACCCACAAATGCGATCGGTACCGACTTGCATAGAAGACAAGATTTTGGGCAAATCTGCTTTGAGAAAGTCTAAGTCAATTGCTTCTAATCGATGCTCGATGTCTGGAGGAAGATTGGGGCATTGCTTCTGATACAGTTCTAAGACTTCAAGTAAGTCTTCAACATACTCTTTGGCATAGGTGATGTTGCCGTAAATAAAGTTAGCTGGATTGTTGATTTCGTGGGCGATACCAGCAACAAGTTGACCCAAGCTCGACATTTTTGCACTTTGGATGAGCTGAGATTGGCTCTCTTGGAGTTGATGCAAAGCTTGCTCCAATTGTTGAGATTTTTCTCGTTCTCGTGCTTCACTTTGCTGCAAGCGTCTATTTTGTTCTAAAAGCTGCTTTTGTAAGTTGCGAATGGTGAGCTGATTTTCGATTCGTGCTACCACTTCTTCAAATTGAAAGGGTTTGGTAATGTAATCTCTTCCCCCCACCGCAAAAGCTCTAACCTTGTCTAATACTTCGCCTAAGGCACTGATAAAGATCACAGGAATCTCACGGGTTTGTTCATCCGCTTTTAATGCCTCACAAACTTCATAGCCATTCATTTGAGGCATATTAATATCTAACAAAATTAAGTCCGGTGGAGCTGCTTTGGTACCCATCAACGCCATCGCACCATTGATAACGCTGCGAACTTTGTAGCCTTGTTCTGTCAGCGCATTGGATAAGAGACGGAGGTTGTCAGGGGTGTCATCAACAATCAAGATATTACCTTTGAACTCTTGAGCTTGACGCATGTTCATTATTCCACCTTGGCGTTTTGGGCTGACATCGGTATGGTGAACCAGAATGTCGCTCCACACCCAGGTTGCGTGATTACCCCGATTTCTCCCCCATGAGCGCTGATGATTTGGCGACACAGGTATAAACCTAAACCTAATCCCGCAGTTCTTCGGATAGCAGCCCCTCTGGTGTAAAGTTCAAATAAGCGATCGCATTGTTCTGTTGTCATCCCCACTCCGTCATCGGCAATACAGCAACGCAGGAATTTAACGTTAGATTGAGAATTTGGAATGGATTCAGAAGACGTAGAGGGTTCTCCCGCAAGGTTGTCTAACTTCTGTGAATTTGATTCTCCCTCTGTTTTGAGTTCCCCATCACTCAACTGTTGTTCGATTACCTCCGCACTTAGAGTTAGCGTTATTCCCGGTGGATTGTGTTTCAAGGCATTGGCGATTAGGTTCGAGAAGACTCGCCAAAGTTGATTCGAGTCGGCATACAAAGGGGGCAAGTCGGTTGACATGAGATTGTTCAATGTTCCTTGATGGCTCTCTACCATCGGTTGCCACTCTTCCACCAATTTTTGCGTGAGTTCATGCAGAAACAGGGGTTGACATTGCAGAGGAACTCCCCACACTTCATACTCATGGGTTTCCACCAATGAGTTGATTAAATGCAGTTGACGCTCACAACTGCTTGCCATGCGTGCTAGTGTGGAGCGTAAAGCCGTGACTTCTGGTTCGCTATCCGTTGTAGGTTCTGATTCCCTCCCGACTTTTGGCTTAGAGCGATCGAGTAAATTTTTCAGCACCATCAACATCCCCGTGACGGGATTCCGCAAATCGTGAGAGACGGAGTGCAAAAAGACACGTAAGGCTTGTTCTGCCTTTTGGCGTTCGCGAAGTGCGGCTTGTCGTTCGCGGATTTCCTTTTGTAGCAACCGATTCTGCTGTTGCAGTTGCTTTTGCAAGCTGCGGATGGTGAGCTGATTTTCAATTCGCGCCACAACCTCTTCAATTTCAAAGGGTTTGCTAATGTAGTCTCTCCCCCCCACCGCAAAGGCTTTCACCTTATCCATCACTTCATCTAAAGCACTAATGAAAATCACGGGAATATCACGGGTGCGTTTATCCGCTTTCAGGGCTTCACAGACTTCATAGCCATTCATTTGGGGCATATTAATATCCAACAAAATCAAATCCGGTGGCGCAGCACGTGCCCCCATCAACGCCATTTCGCCGTTGATTACGCTACGCACTTTGTATCCCCGTTCCGTTAGGACATTGGATAGGAGACGGAGGTTGTCAGGGGTATCATCAACAATGAGGATATTGCTCTTAGGAGTTGGAGATTGACGGCTGCTCATCTACTCGATAGCGAGTTGATAAAAGCAATTATCTGATCGAAACGATAGTTATTCACTAAATCTGTGAGCCCATTGGCTAGATTGATTTGCTCCTGGGGGATTTGGGCGATGAGTTGAGCAATTAAGTCACCATCCACCTGAGTGGCTGCCTCATATAGTTGTGTTCTCCATTCGGCAGGCATCACGGTAAACGCTTCAGGGGTGAGAATGAATTGAGCAGTCGCTTGCTGCTGGGATAAGGTGTGAGTGGATTGCTCGTAAACATAGTTGATGCCCAAGTGTTGGGCCATCTTTTCAAAGATGACGGCTTCCTGTACGGGCTTACGGACAAAGTCATCACAGCCTGCGGATAATGCGATAGTTCGCTCTTCCTCAAAGGCACTCGCTGTCAGGGCAATGATCACTGTTTCCTGACTTTGAGGCTGGGCTTTAATGCGCTGGGTCGCTTCATAGCCATCCATCACAGGCATTCGCATATCCATCCAAATCAGGTGAGGGTGCCAACTTTGCCAAAATGCGATCGCTTCTTCCCCATTTACCGCTTCCCGCACTTCCAAGTTCAGTGTCTCTAGTAGTTTAACCAATAGTTGGCGATTTTCTCTGACATCTTCAACCACCAAAATTCGATACTTAGGCTGGTTAGGAGCCAATCCAAGTACCCGGCGACTAGGCTGTTGAATTTGTTCCTCAACTCCCTCCGATACACTCACCTGAATATCAAACGTGAATACAGTCCCCTTACCCCAGTGACTGCTCACCGCAATATCTCCCCCCATCATCTTGACAAATTGACGGCTAATTGCTAATCCCAGCCCTGTTCCTTGCTGAGAGTTCCGACCGGTTTCAGTTTGCACAAAAGCCTCAAACAAAATTTCCAGTTCTTGGGGCGCAATGCCAGGGCCGGTGTCTTCAACCTCAAAACGAAGGGTTACAGTTGGAAGGGTTGAAGGTTGAAGGTTTGTTTGGGTTGAAGGTTGCAGGTTTATTTGGGTTGAAGGTTGAAGGTTGGAAGGTTGCAGGTTTGTTTGGGTTACAGGTTGCAGGTTTTGTTTTAAACCTTCAACTTTCAACTCTTGTGTAAAACTTTCAACTTTCAACTCTTCTTCCAAACCTTCAACCTTCAACCTTCCAACCATCAACTCTTCTTCCGAACCTTCAACTTTAAACCCTCCAACCTTCAACTCTTGTGAAGAACCTTCAACTTTCAACCTTCCAACCTTAAACTCTCTATCCACCCGCAGCGTTACGCTACCTGCCTGAGTGAATTTGATCGCATTCCCTAATAAGTTCAACAAAACTTGGCGGAGTTTGCTTTCGTCTGTTTTTACATATTGGGGAACATCGCTAGAGCGCTCAAAAGTAAGCTGCAAGCCTTTAGATTTAGCCTTGAGTTGCAGCATTTCTTCGAGATAATCCAGTAGACGATAGAGGTTGAAACTCTGTTGGTACAAATTTGTCCGGCCGGCTTCAATTTTGGACATTTCCAACACATCATTAATCAGAGCCAACAAATGCTCACCACTCCGACTAATAATGCTCAGATATTCTTGCTGTTGTTGACTGAGCAAAAAGTCGTGCGTCATCAGTTGAGAGAAGCCTAAGATGGCGTTGAGTGGCGTTCGCAGTTCGTGACTCATATTTGCGAGGAAGGTGCTTTTAGCACGATTGGCTGCTTCTGCTGCTTCTTTGGCACTTCGCAGTGCTTTTTCTGCTGCGTGTCGTGCTTGCCCCATGGCAATTAATTCGCCTACGAGTTTGAGTAAGTTGATATCTTCTTCTTTCCATACCTTTGGCGAATAGACGGTATCAATGCCCATAAATCCCACTACTTTCCCTGAATGAATCATGGGTACAGCAACGAGGGATTGAATAGATTGTACTTCCCCTAACTTTGCTTGCTTGAGTGCCGCATCGGAGGGAAGATGAGGGGTAGCCATTTGGATGGGTTTACTGTTGAGAATTTGGCTGTGGAACCAAGGATAAGTCTCCACGAACAATTCGGGGATGTGATGAATGGATGACTCAATTTGGTCAGCACACCACTGATGGGTAATAATGGCTTTACTGTGATTGCCGTCGTACTCAAAAACGTTAGCACGGTCAGCTCCTAGAAATTGACCGATCGCTGCTAAGGTAAAGTTAATCGCACTGTCAATTTCTTGGTCAAGGAACTGTCTAGAAATACTACTGAGTAAATTGTCTACCTGAGCACGACGCTGCAAGGCTTCTTCTGTTTGTTTGCGCTTGAGTTCAGCACCTGCACGGGCAGCAAAAATTCGTAAAATTAACTCTCTACCTGGATCATCACTCATCGGCTGAGTATCGAGTACAGCGAGATGTCCTAAGACATTCCCACAAGGATCGATGAGGGGTGTCCCCAAATAGCTTTGGGCATTGATTTCGGCTAATTCTACACTCTCAGGAAAAAGGTTTTGCACGTTCTCGGGGTAGTAACACGTCACCCCACGCAAAACCTGTTCACAAGGGTGTTTGGTGAGATCAAATTCACCGTTTTCTCCAAAGTCGTCACCTTCCCAAACGGCTAAGGTACGCACTCTGGTTTTGGCTTCATTCGCAAACTCGGTAATCAAAGCGTAACGAACTTTCAGTACCTGAGCGAGGTAACGCACGAAGGAGTGGAAGAATTCATCGCCTGTTGTCGAAGCGGTTCCCTCCACAATCAATTGCAGTGCTTCTTCCCGTTGCTTACGTTCAGTGATGTCTTCAGAAATGCAGAGTAAGTGGGTGGGGTTATCTTGGTTATCGAACAAAGGTAATTTTAGGGTTCGCAAGAGGATGGTTCCCCGTGAAGATGTGTTCAGGGGTTCTTCCTCAATGACAATTAGCTTACCCTGATTGACAGCTTCAATGTCCTTGCTTCGGAAGAAGTCGGATTGTTCTTGAGGATGGAGTTCGTGAGTATTGCGCCCTAGTGCTTGTTCCCTGGGCATACCGAACATTTGCTCACTAGCTTTGTTCCACAAGATGTAGCGGAAGTCATTGGTGACATCTTTAATAAATAGGGCGAGGGGAATATTCTCGATAATGGTGTCGAGAAATCGCTGGGATTGTAATAATTGGTCTTCTAGGTGTTTGCGATCGCTAATATCGGTAACAACTGTCTCTATACAACCTTCTTCGGCATTGAGGCGCATGGAAAACAAGCCCCAAACTAATGTGCCATCCTGCTGACGCATCTGCATTTCCCAGTTTTTGACGACACCGTGTTGACGCAGTTGTTCTAGTAGTTGTTGTCGCTGTTCCGGATGGGCATAAAAGTCAGTGCCGAGTTTGCCTATGATTTCGCTGGCTGAACTACAGCCTAACAGTTGCACACCCCGTTGATTGACATTGAGAATCAAACCGTCGGAAATTCGAGTGAGGAAGATGCTAATCTGGGAGTTTTCAAACAAATTGCGGTATTTTAATTCACTCCGTCGCAGAGCCTCTTCTGCAAGTTTGCGATCGCTAATATCGGTGAAACCCCCTTCTAGGCACCCTTCTTCTGTATTCAGGCGAATGGAATACAAGCCCCACTTCACTGAACCGTCTCGCTGCCGAAACTGCATTTCAAAGTTATGGACTTCTCCGTATTGATTGAGTTGCTCTAGCAGTCGCTGTCGGTCATTTAAATTAACATAAAATTCAGGGGTAAATTTCTTACCAATCACCTCATTAGGACAACGATAACCCGTCATTTCAATGTAGCGTTGATTGGCATCTAAGATGAGACCATCTTCGATACGAGTTCGGAAGATGCCAACTTGAGAATTTTCAAACAAATTCCGAAACTTAATTTCACTGCGCCGCAGGGCAGCTTCTGCTTGTTTGCGCTGAGTAATATCTTGGGCGAAGACAAAATAACCGGAGAGCTTATTTTCTTCCGAACCTGTTGTCAACCCTGTTTCGAGTTGATGCGGGATGAGGGTAATCGACCAATAATGCTCTTGTTCATTCTGGAAGTACGCATCCTCGAAGGTAATTTTTTCTCCCGCTAGAGCCGCTTGCACATACTTTTGCCTCCGTTCATAAACGGTGCTGCCAAAAATATCTCGGACGTGTTGACCGATGATTTCTGTAGCAGGAATCTTTAAAAGTTCGGTATACTTTTGGTTGACAAAGCGATAGCACCCTTGGTCATCCACATACGCCACTAATGCCGGAATATTATCAGTAATAATGCGGAGTTGGTTGGCACTCTCTCGCATCGCCATTTCGGCTTGTTTGCGATCGCTAATATCGGTAGAAATCCCACACAACCCATAAACCTCTCCCTCGGCATTAAACAGAGGAAATTTAATCGCTAAATAGGTGTGGAGTCCATCGGGATGAAGTGCTACTTCTTCTAGGGAGAGTGCTGTTCCTGCTTCTAATACTTTGCGGTCATTTTCTCGAAAGGTATCTGCTATTTCTGGGGGAAAGAAGTCGTAAGCAGACTTCCCCTCAATTTCATTTTTGCTGCATTGAAATAAGGTTTCAAGTTGACGATTGACACGAAGATACCGCCCTTGCAAATCTTTGATGTAGATAATGGCAGGCGAATAATCTAAAATTGCCTGGAGTTGTGCTTCGCTTGCTCGTAAAGCTTCCTCTACCTGCTTGCGGGCAGTGATATCACGAGAAAACGCACAATTGTATCCTTTCCCATCGACTTCTACATAGTTAGCGCTGACTTCTATCGGAATTAAGCGGCTATTTTTGGCACGAAGACAGGTTTCAAAAACGAGAGAACCTCGCTGTTTGAGTTTTTGCCAGTGAATTTGCCATTTTTCTGGGGTAAAGTCTGGGTTGCGATCGCATACACTGGTTGCCAGTATCTCTGCTGGGGTATAGCCAATTAGACGACAAGCGGCCTCATTGGCATAGACAACGTAGGAATCTGCACCAATCCAGATGATGGCATCGACGCTGCGATCAACCGCAAACTGAGTTAAGCGCAATACCTCTTCAACTTTAATGCGATCGCGAATTTCCTCTTGTAATTCCTGGGTTGGCTGTTCTACCGTTTGCTCGAAATTTAACGTTCTCGATGATTCTGTCCGAACTTGAAAATAGGGTGTAGGGGGTAGGGTGTGGGGTGTGGGGGAAGAAAAATTTTTATTCCTTTGTTGCGATCGCTGCTTATGGTACCTAATTTGTTTAGAGTCTAAAGCCAACAAGTAAGGGTATTTTACTTCTAGGTTGTGAAGCTTAGCCTTGGCACCCTCTTGCTCATAAAGTTGATAGGCATCTTGGAGATAAAGTTTAGCAATCTTCTCTCTTCCCAAAGCAAGGTAAAATTCTCCTGCCAATTCATTTGCGATCGCTTCTGCTTGGATATCACCCTTTTGGGCAGCCCCAGCAATGGCACGATCATAATAGTCCATCGCCTCTATATAAGCCTCTTGAACCCGGAGCCGCTCAGCTTCAACTAGGTAGAAGTTATGTAGATAGTTCATCGGAGCATTCAATATCCTAGCTGTGAGGGACTTTATATTCAATTTATCAATTAGCGGAAAAATTTGAAAAGCAACGGTATATAGCCAGTTTTAACGGAGTGAAGTCAGCAAATTCTCTCTTGTTCGCTACGTATAAAGCCTGTTTTCCTCGGATAATTCTGCTGTAATTTGGGCGATAGAGGCTGTTTCTAAAGAATTGTAAATCCCTGGAAATCCCCCCCTTCCCCCCTATCCCCAGAGGGGGCCCCGAGTCCCCCCTTAAAAAGGGGGAAGCCAGAGGAGGCTTCACTTTTATTTCACGGGGGCTAGGGGGATCTATCCAATCATTAGAGGCTGTCTCTAAAGAATGGTAAATTCCTGGAGATCCCCCTAAATCCCCCGTCAAAAGGGGGACTTTCAAGAGTTTTTGTTCCCCCCTTTTTAAGGGGGGCTAGGGGGGATCTATCCAATCATTAGGCAACCTAGCGAGTTAACCTTACTTTAGAAACAGTCTCTTAACTTTTTATCTGTTGAGTGTTCAGAACTTCCCATGAAAAGTGAGGTGTTAGGTAGATCAGAGTCTTTGCTTTACAACTTTGTTAAGTAGGTAGGCACAAATAAATGCAGGTATGTCAAAAAATGTGAAGAGTCTAAAATCCTCTTCCATTCTGCATTCTGTCTTCTGCATTCTGTCTTCTGCATTCTGCATTCTGCCTTGCCTTAACGACAAATATTAATGCCCACCTACTTAGCTTTCAGCTTATACCTCATTTAAACAAGAAGTACTATAAATACCTATCGTTGGTCACTCGATCAATTGCCCTCGGTTTGTTTACTGTGCTGTGAGCGTTTGGCTGACTTCAGCCGGAGTCAAGTAAGCCTTATCTATTAAGTTAGATAAAGCTGATAGCACTTTTTCGTCAGCCCCTTGCTGCTTAGCGTGAGTGATGAGATGTTGTTTGTTAACGGGATAATTAACCTGTTGAAGGTACTTCTGTAGTTCTAATGGAGTTACTTTCGCCATGATCGCCCTCCGGTTGAGTATCTAGTGTGACAACATTAAGAAACTTGGTCATGATGCATACAAATATTATTACCAATTCACTGATATACATCCATCTCAAGGCATATAAAACTCAACTCTTTCTTAATCAAGAGCGTGGCATAACGATTACTACTGTTATATCTTGTGAGATCACACTGAAGTTCGAGAATTTGATTGAATAAATAGGCGTAAAAATTTTCGGTTCTCCTAGAGATATATTAAAAATTCGTAATATGCAAAAGCGTAATTTTTACTTGTCGGACGCTACAGCTAGCTGTGCTCTCTTTACGGGGGATTTAGACCCCAACTGCAAGTAGAGCGACTTGAGGAGTCGGGGACTCTAACCCGCCTTTTAATTACGAATTACGTGGCTTGCTGCTTGCTCGAGAGCGAGCCCATCCAGTATGCAGGGCTTGTGCATTGGCAGCGGTAGTGGTTGCAAGAGGAGAGGGCTCATAGCTTCTGGTGCTAGATAGATGTATACAATCTCTAGAATGCGCCATAACAGTGTCTAGGGACTTTGCAAATAGCTTCAT
>CBKWLJ010000207.1:0-15098 GCA_966675205.1 uncultured bacterium | reverse complement strand
ATACTCTTTGGCAAAATCGCTGAGCCATATCGAGTTGATGGTTGACCATCAAAACTGTCATGTTATCTTTCATGGCTAAGTTTGATAAAACATTGAGAACGTGGGAGGCGATACCCGCATCCAAGGCGGAAGTTGGCTCATCAAGTAATAAGATTTGGGGTTGAACAACTAGGGCGCGTGCGATCGCAACTAGCTGCCGTTGTCCTAGCGATAGCTGTAACTCGCTGCGTTCCAACCATTCCGCAGGAAGATGCAAAAGTTCTCGGCTAGTCTCTATGCGTTCCTCAATTTGCCGTTTGGGCAGTTGCTGCAATACCAAGGGGTAGGCTAAAGCCTCGCGGACTATCATTCCTAAAAGCTTCGGTTCTTGAGGTACCAACATCACTTGCCGCCGCAATTCGATAACGGGAAGCTGCCGGATATCTTGGTTTTCTAGATAGATTGCGCCACTCGTTGGTTCGCTCAATCGATTCAACAGCCGCAGCAGCGAAGACTTACCCGCGCCAGATGGGCCAATGAGACAAATGCGATCGCCTTTGAACCCCTCAAACGAAATATTACTCAACAAATACTGCGAACCCAAAGATGCCGACAGACTGACTTGATCGACTTGTAGTTGAGGAATTTGTGTAGTGACCAAAACTATCTCCTTGCTAGGGGAATTCTCTCCTCCGGAAAAACTATTTGCTTCGCCTTCCTCGACTAATGATATCCTGTCTGGTTGAATACCCACCGTTAAGATTGACGCTCCGGACACAGAGAGGTTTTTATTATGGATAATTCACCGGACATCATATGAGAATTCCAAACTTGAAACAACAAAATTTTTTAAAAGCTTTTATGTTCAAATCCTTCTATGTGACTCAATTTCTAACATTAAATACATTGTATTTTCTAGTTGAACAAGCCGTTGCCTGTAACTCATGTGTTCAGAAGCATCTTCAAAGAAAACAAATAAAAGTTTATCTTGTTTTTTTTCTTGGCTTTTGCTATCCTCTCTCATTACGTAAAAATTGATAAATTCAGGTCTATTAGCGTTAGCAGACCGAGCAATTCCTTTAATTTCTAAATTATCTAATTCTTGATTGAGAATTTTCTCAAAGCCTTCTTCAAGTCCTATAAACTCCGGAAATACCTCTTCAGCCTTAATTCCAATTTTAAGGAATTCAGGATAATCACAATAATCATTTAATCCGGGAGATATATACTGAATAATAAATTGCTCATTAATTACTAAATATTCTATTGCCTTGGCTTGAAAAAAGCCTTTCATTATAGACAAAGAAGGTGAAATAATAGGATTTTTACATTCTTTGAATGTTTTGAGAGGTTTTAATCGATACCCAATTCCATGAACTGTTTCAATAATTTCTTCAGAGCTATTAACCTCTTTAAAAGCCTTCCTTAAGCCTTTAATATGGGTTCTAATATTACCAGGAGTAGGAAATTTATCGATTTCCCAAATTTTATCTACTATAAATTCATAGCTTAACACATGATTTGGATATTTCAAAAATAGTACTATTAAATCATATTCTTTGGGGTATAAATCAATTATTTCATTGTCATAAGTTACTGTACATGAAGCTGTATCAATCGATATTTTTCCGTAGGATAGTATTTGAGTGTTTAAAGAAGAATTGATAGAGCCTGTTTTACAGAAATTATCCATTGTTATTCACCATTAAAGTCTTTGAGCTAATTTTAAGTATTAGACAAGACGAGAATCCTATTTCACAACTGATGACGTGGCTATAGGTGATTTCAGCAGAAATACTGCATCTAGCAAAAGGGTTGATTTGGGAGAAGCTAAGTGAAAATTAACTAGTGCAATCAGCCTCCAAAGCTCTAAGGGATGAAAGCTTGTACAGTAGGCTTTTTAAACTTTTTGAACGGATTACTGATTTCCGCCAGCTTGGTCTAGTACAAGCTGGCTTCAAATACCCACTACTAAGATTCTTCCCTAACTCTCAT
This sequence comes from uncultured bacterium, assembly GCA_966675205.1. Classification (GTDB taxonomy): domain Bacteria; phylum Cyanobacteriota; class Cyanobacteriia; order Cyanobacteriales; family Coleofasciculaceae; genus JBFLZA01. Next base: position 13,124 of record CBKWLJ010000207.1, on the reverse strand, counting down.
AACTGCTAGAAAAATTCTGTCGAGCTGCTCTAGAGTTTGCCTAGTGCGATCGCTGTTCCAATAACCCATCCATCGATTAGGAGTAGCAATAGTGTAAATCCCAACAAAATGAGATACATCCAAGGCTGTGCCAAGGGACGAACATCAGTTGTATCAATCTGAGTATACTTTTCCACCAACTTGAGTAACCGAGCAAATCCCACCACCCGCATGGGGAGTAAGTAAGCGTTCTGTGATGACTGACTGATTAAGTAGTAAACCAGTCCTCCTTGACCTGTAGTTCGCATTTTCAAATCTTTGATATCCCCCCAAGGGAGTGACCAACCCTTACGGAAGAAGCGAGGCAACCAACGAGGATAGGCAACCTGAATTTTTTCCTCATCTATAATGACTCGTTCGCTCAATGCACCAAAAAGTGCGATCGCACCCAACGAGATTCCTATCCACAACAGGATTGGCGGGATGGGAGCGGAGGATGCTTGTGCTAAAAACGGCAAAGGAATAGTCAGCGCTAGAAACAGCGCCATCAAGGTAATGCGAATCAGAGGAGAAATAGGAAAGATAACAGGATTTTGCGATTCAGATTCAGACTGTAGAAGATTAGATGACACGGCTTGTAAACTTTCTGTTTGATTTTCGTTCTTTCTTCACACTATTTGATATTTTTTGCCCTTTAATTGTGCTACATCTGAGATGTGAGCATTTGACAACTAAGGAGGGTTTATGTTATTGGAACACAGACCTAGCGGTAGCCTAGTAGAAGTGCTGACCTTGGAAGATCTCTATAATCCATGCCGTACTCATATTACTGGTCAATTGCAAATGGGTGAAGAAATGCAAGACCCTGAAATCTTCCAGAAGTCAGAGTTAATTTTTCCTTCTGGTGAAACCTTGCCCCGTTGCTGGTGGGATGCACACTATCGGGAACAAATTGCTGAGAAACGTTGTGTCTCGACTATCAGTATTGGCTAAAGCGACGTTAATGCTGTCACCCCTTTACAAAGGAGTTTCTCGACCCTGTAACTCAGTAGCGGCTGCTATTGTTAGATTGGCAGTTTGGGTAAGAGTTCAGAATTTGAACAAAGTTGGAGTGCGATCGCTAGACATCCGTTTGCTCAACGTGGAAAACCAGAAGCCATGCTGTTGAATCTATGATCTTTATTCGGTTTTTAAGTCCGTGGTTAAATGTTGGGGGTTCCGCACTCATCCTTGAGAGGTGAAACCCCCTTATTATGGACTCAGTTAACCTTCTGGTGTCCAGACAGGCTCACTTTCCTGTCCCCAGAAACCGTTATATTTAGTCACGCGGATATCACCTATAACCTGAGTTTGACAGGCTAAACGGCGGTTAGCTGTGGGAGAATGAGGAGGAAGCGATCGCCTCGCCTTATCCTTCCAATTCGGTTCTGAGACTTCCCCTTCTACTGCAATGGCACAAGTTCCGCAGGTGCCAATACCCATGCAGTTGATAAATTTAGCCTTCCCGTTATAAAGGTCTACCCCTTGATCTAATAAAACTTTACGCAAATTGCTGCCTGGATTACATTCAAATGTGTTTCCCTGAGCTTTTACTGTAGGCATAAACAATTTACTCAACTCGCTTACATTATCTCTCTTGTCCTTAGTTTATATTCCTTTACAATTTGTGGCGCTTCTTCCTGCTCATGACCGAGTCTAAAGCTGCATACAAGCCCCTAGCTTGAGTCGTGGAGAGAGAATAAAGATTTTTCCTTTTTCAATCTCCGGATTGATTCATAAGATCAATCCAAAATCCAAAATCCTCGCTTCCAAAATCGAATGACCTCGCAAGCATCAAACCAAATCTGGATCTACGACACAACCCTGCGGGATGGTTCCCAACGAGAGGGGCTTTCCCTGTCTCTAGAAGACAAGCTGCGAATTGCCAGAGAACTTGATCAAATCGGAATCCCCTTTATTGAAGGCGGATGGCCGGGAGCAAACCCTAAAGACGTGCAATTTTTCTGGCAAATCAAAGAAGAACCCCTGACTCAAGCGGAAATTGTGGCATTTTGCTCAACGCGACGCCCCAATACAACAGCCGCCAACGATCCCATGTTGCAGGCACTCCTCACTGCCGGAACTCGCTGGGTAACAATTTTCGGCAAGTCCTGGGATCTTCACGTTACAGAAGGCCTCCACACCACCCTGGAAGAAAACCTGGCAATGATTCAGGATACGATTGAGTATCTCAGGAGCCAGGGGCGTCGAGTCATTTACGATGCCGAGCATTGGTTTGACGGGTACAAGCAAAATCCGGAATACGCCCTCAAAACGCTCTTTAGCGCAATCAACGCAGGGGCTGAATGGCTCGTCTTTTGCGACACCAATGGCGGCACCCTGCCTCATGAAATTAGTCAAATTGTTCAAGATGTTGTTGATGCGTTGAAAGTTGAAAGGTTGAAAGTTGAAGGTTCTGAACCACTTGCTAACCTGCAACCCTTATTAGGAATTCACACTCATAACGACTCAGATACTGCTGTTGCTAACGCTCTGGCTAGTGTGATGGCAGGGGTTCGCATGGTACAAGGAACCATTAACGGCTATGGCGAACGCTGCGGTAATGCCAATCTTTGTTCCCTGATTCCTAACTTGCAGCTAAAGCTGGGTTACTCTTGTATTCGGGACGAGCAACTAGCAAGACTAACCCAAACCAGCCGTTTGATTAGTGAAGTGGTCAATCTAGCTCCTGATGACCATGCTCCCTTTGTGGGTCGGTCGGCTTTTGCTCACAAAGGTGGTATCCATGTTTCCGCCGTAGAACGCAATCCCCTCACTTACGAACACCTCAATCCAGAACAAGTCGGCAACCAACGCCGAATTGTCATTTCCGACCAATCTGGATTGAGTAACGTCTTGGCAAAAGCTCGTAACTTCGGTCATGAACTCAACAAGCAAGACCCCACTTGTCGCCAGATCTTAGAACGCCTGAAATCGTTAGAAAGTGAAGGCTATCAATTTGAGGCAGCAGAAGCGAGTTTCGACTTGTTGATGCGCGAAGCTTTGGGACATCGGCAACAGTTTTTTGAACTCAAAGGCTTTCAAGTACACTGCGATATGCTTCAAAGCCTGGGTGGTGATTACAGCAATGCTCTTGCTACCATCAAAGTCGCTGTTAATGGCAAAGATATCTTAGAAGTAGCAGAAGGTAATGGGCCAGTTTCCGCGCTAGATGCTGCTTTGCGGAAAGCCCTTCAGAATTTTTATCCAGAAATTGCTCAGTTTCAATTAACGGACTATAAAGTCCGAATTCTAGATAGCGGTACGGGTACCTCAGCTAAGACTCGTGTACTGGTTGAATCGAGTAATGGTCAACAACGCTGGACGACTTTAGGTGTCTCTACCAATATTCTGGAGGCATCCTACCAAGCTGTAGTTGAAGGGATTGAGTACGGCTTGCTGTTACAATCTTCAAAACAGCCTGAAAGTCTGATGCCTGTTGGCGAAACGTCTAGAATTTGACCAAGCCCCTTTGGGGCGGGAACTCCTGAATAGGGAATGGGGAACGGGGGGGGGACATAAGCCCCGAAGCTCAAGGATGCGAGCCCCTGAATTGATGAATGGAGAGGAAAAAATAGTTGAAACGTTAGCGAAGCGGGACGAAGTCCGGCAGCTTGATGCGATGTTTCAAAACGTCCTGATCCCAATCCCCTGTTTTTAAGTAGGGGGATTGCCCGTTCCCTGTGCCCCGTTCCCCGTTCCCTCTTAACCAAACAATTTTGGATTTTAGAGGCTAGAGCGTCGGTGCATAAATGGTAGGGGCAATCCCCCTGTAGTTGCCCCGTCAGGGTTTAGGGGCAGGCAGGGAGCTCCGAGCCCCTACGAGAAATCGTCGTTTCGGTGATTAATGTCTACTCATACAGGCTTTTCCTAAGTCCTATTCACTATGGTGTAACCAAATCTTTTTCCTTGGCTGCTTCTGTGGTCTGGGATTGATCCTGAGCCAGTTTTTTCCACTGTTTGGATTCTGCCTGCATATAGGCTACTGCCTGATCTAAACCCGGCAAGGTGGCAAGAATCTCGACTAACTGATCAAACTGTTCGACTGTTACTGTAGCAGCCTTCAAAACCTCTTGGTTCAGTCTGCCATACAATCCTTGAACAAGTAATGCCAAAATATTTTGATGGCTTTCGACAACAATCTCCTTGGCTTTGACGCGATCGGGGTTAATTCCCCATTTCAAAATCTTCAACAGTGCTTCAGGAGATGCCTTGGCGCAAATAGAACTGGTGATTTCCCTTACAGCTTCTGCCAAATAAACCTTCAGTTTAGCTTCAGCGACTTCGTGATCAGCAATTAGCGCTTTTAGGGCAGCAATATGCTTGTCCAATACTTCTATCGAAAAGGGGGCAAGTTCTGCAATAATCATGTCCCCAGAAGGGTCTTTGGTGCGGTAAGGGTCTTCTAACGTATTAATGAGCAAGTGAATTTCTGTCGGCTTGCTGTAGTCAAATTGACCCAGGAAGAAGGGCTCTTCATATCCAGGCTGTAATCCTTGGAAGTAAATGGGTAGCTCCTTGCCAGACAGGAGAATTTTGTAGAGAATCATCTCTAATGTTTCCGCCGGCCAGCCTAAAGTCGTAACGGTGAAAAATTTGAGCTGATCTGATTTAGAGAAAACTAGGGCATTCAGCAGCAGGTGGCGAGCTTCACTCAAATTCTGAGCGGTTAAATAGCGATGGGGAGCGTGTACATTAACAACCGGCCCAACTTTAATTTTTTCATCGATTTGATGAGACACTAAACTGTTATCTAGGGTATGGGTAAAGCGCACCATCGAATAGGTGACTTTTCCTTCTTGTACCGCTTTAGCAAATTGCCACTCTGAAACTTTCTTGGAAGCTGCGTACACTTCGGCTGTAAAGTATCGGGATGCTTTACCTGTTGAAGAGAAGACGCATTGCTCTACCCCGTAATGTTCACAGAGTTTGATAATATTTTCGGCCCCTAAAAGGCTAGTTGAAATCGTTTCTCTGACTAATTTTTCTGCTAGTCCGGGCTGACGTTGAGCGGCTAGGTGAAAGACAAGTTCTGGTTTTTCTACATCAAATATATAGTTGAGAGCCTCATAATTGCGAACATCAGCCGCATAACGGGTGACGGATTCCTCTTTTTCTGCAATGGGTTTAGGGTCTAACGAGTAGCCGCATCGGGCATTATCCACCGAAATGACATGCTTGGCACCGAGTTCAACTAACTTTTTGACTAAGTCGCTACCAACACATCCCTCTCCACCCGTTACCAGGGCTACCTTTCCTTTCAGTTTTTCGCTAACTTCAGAGGTATGGAGGTGAATTAAGCGATCGCGAACATCCGAAAACGGATCTTCTTGCAGTTGTCCCTCTGCCTTATAGGCTTCGATTAAATCTACCGTTAAGGTTCGTAATTGGGCGAGAACTTCAGGCTCATGGGGTTCTGGCGAACCCGGCGGCACTAATTCCTGTATACGCTTAATTACCTCAGCTTTTTTGGTCATTGGCACCACTGCTAAGTTAGATTCCGGCGTCACTTTTATTAGCTCCTGTAAGTTAGTAAAAACACTGATATCTTTAAATTCAGCTACTCAAGTTCACCCCTGAGCAACAAAATTGAATACATCATAATATATGCTTCTAAAAACGGCTATTTATTAGCGGTTGCTTTTACTGTTTTTTCATATATTTTTATATTTCCCTGGAAAACTATAAAGATCAGATGAAGCTAGAAAATAGTTATTTTTCTCAGCATTTTTAATGATTCTTTATTTTTGTTTTTAGAAAGTCGCCCCAAAATTATTTCTAGCGTAGAGTCTATTTGATTAGGGATAATTTTTTAGAATAGGGTTCGCAGATAAGAAAAGAAATCACACTTAACCCAATTAATCTGTTAGTTTCAATACTTAGGAATAAAATTGAAAGAATTCAGGCGTTCAGAATAGTAATTTTCATTGCTACTCCTGTTGAGAACGTTGTGAGCGCAACTGATGATGCCTCACTGTAGAAAATAGACAGATTCAAATACGGAGAGATTAAGAGGATTTTTATCGAAATTCCCGTGAATTCAAGTATATGGGTGTTTAATCAGTAGACTTCTTGCAGAAGTTGGAAAGAGGGAACTCCTTAACGGGGAGCAGTAGACAAGAATTGACGCAAACAGCAGACGCTCGTAAACTCGCTACCCCTATGCCGCTATCGCACCATGCTACGCAAACGCTATCAAAAAAATACTCTTGTAAGAGGTCTAGTAGATAGAAGGCTTTCAGCCAAAACAGAGATAGGTTAATTTATGAGTGATGTAATCCATTTAGGTAACCTGTGCTGAGTATAGAACCTTGCTCAGACTTCCTGTACTAGTGATAGACAAGGGTGAAACTTGAGTGGTAAAGATGAACCCCTCTCCGTTCATAGATTGAGTAAAACACAGGGAATTAACCTGAATGTCACTGATTTAAGTATTTGTAGTGAGGATTCTAAAGTGCTTTTAGCACTACAGTGCCAACTACAAAGCTATGCTATTTCAGTAGCATTTGAATTAACCTAAGGAACCAACTGTTCCAACTAATCGAAAATAACCCTGAAAACTCAGTTGTAAAGAGTCGGCTTTACGCCATTGAAACACATATCTGCCCAGATTGGTCTGTGTAGCGCACCTGATTTTTTCTAGAACTGACCTAATGAGCTTTCTATCTTCACTCCCATTCAGTGAAGTAGCCATCCACCCTATCATCAGCGGTATCACGAGTGATGGGTTTCATAGCATAGCTATTCAATTGAGTCACACTATCCTCAGAGAGATAGGTCGCGTAAGGCTTGTTGCCGAACCAAGAATCTCGCGCACTGATAGGCGTAAGACTGTTAAAGCCATAACTATAATAACTATTAGCTTTGAGAATGCAAATGTTCAGTAGAACACCAGCAAAAACCCGAGCTGCTCCGAGACCAAGCTGCCGTGATTCGTGACCAAGGGTAGTAATTACCGTACAGACGGCTCAAAACACTTGCACTTCTGGTTGTAGATGCGCTAAAAGTGTATATGACTGCTTCTTGGCCGTGCAGAACTCTACGAACCGGCGCAATACAAAAAATCAGGAAGCATTTTTTAGTTGAAGGATTTGCAAAAGTTATTTGAAATTATTTGAGAGTATGACTCAGCAAGTTACTCACCCAATGGTGAAGTTACAGCGTCAGGTGCATTCACTGGTGGAATCCAAGATAATTGGACCAAACGATAGCCTTTGGAAAATCGCTCTCCTCTATGGAGATGAATGGTCTTACTGGAAAAAAGAACTTCTGGAATTTGGATTTACCATGCAAGATCCAATCGGCGACTTATTGGCCGTGGAAGCTTGGGACGATGAATAAACGCATGGCGGATATCTTAGTTGATCGGTAACTTTATCCCTCGAACTCCCTTAAAGGGAGTTCTGGATAGTAGTGAACTTCTAAAATCAAGCCTAAGGCAATTGACAAGCCGCTAAAGCGTTCGCTAGTTCTGTGGCTGTTTGGTAGCGATCGCGAACTTTGGGTTCACAAACCCGCTCAATCACTTCTCGCAATTGGGGAGTAATAGTGGGTACATTCGATACTTCAAAGCCATATCCAGAACCACGCCTGCGGTAATATTTAAGAGGGGTTTCACCTGTGAGCAGAAAAATTAATGTCGGGCCAATGGCATAAAGATCGGATTGCGTCACTGGCGTTCCTCGGTCTTGCTCCGGTGCGCTATAACCTTCTGCACCAATGCGAGTTCCTGGGACTGTCCCAATTTCTTTGACAGCGCCAAAATCAAGTACCACGATCTGATTATCTCGATGACGCGCCATTAAATTAGCGGGCTTAATATCCCGGTGAATCAGTGGTGGATCACAAGAGTGAATGTAGCCCAAGACATCACAGGTTTGAATCATCCACTCAATAGCCTGTCGCGGTGTGGCCGGTCCAAAACGGAGAACACGCTGTTCTAAATCCTGACCATGGATTAATTCCATTGCCAGATACTTTTTACCGCCTTCCATAAAGAAGTCATAGTACTGGGGAATCCCTGAATGCGTTAATGTCTTTAGAGTCCGAGCCTCTCTTTCAAAGAGTTCTTGGGCTTTGGAAATTTGTGCCATATCGGCATTCATTTCCTTAAGGACTAGCAATTTAGGTTGGCCCTGGCGGCTTCCCTGTTTGTCCCAAGCTAGATAAGTAGTACCCATACCCCCTTGCCCTAAGGTTCGCAAAACTTGATATTGGCGAATAGAGCGCTGTATGGTTACTAAAGGTTGACCGCAATGAATACAAAACAAGTTGGTACTCGGATTACCTTGGTGAGTACATTCTTGGTTCTCTTGAATCGGTAGAACGGGCTTCGGCGGTTGAGGAATTGGCTCCTCAAGCTGGAATTTCAGGAGTGGCCCTTCTCGCGCCAATTGGATAAGGGCGTCATCGTGTACGACTCCGCGTGATACGAGTACACCATTGAGAAACGTGCCATTTGTTCCTTGATTAATAATTTGCCACAAATTCCCTGATGGAGAAGGACTCGCCCTTAGTTCCAAGTGATGACGTGAAACTAAAGGGTCGTCTAGGATAATGTCATTATCAGGAGAGCGACCAATCCGAATGGTTGATTGGCTCTGGAAATCCCACTGTTGCAGGGGGGTGGATGCCTGAGGATGTAAAAGGGTCAGTTTGACCATAGGTGAGTCAAAAAAGGCAGCAGTTAAGGAATATTGTTGAGGAGTTGCCTTTTGCTTTATTTAGAGAAATTGCTGTTGTTCAAAGTTTGGCCGCACCTTCACTCGGATTAGGATAGCAGTAATATTGTCATGACCATTGTGTTCATTAGCCAGCTCAATTAACTGTAGAATACCTTGATCAAGATTGGCGCGGGAACTGAGTAAGGGGGCAAGATGGGTCTGCCAGTGATTTTCGATCAGTTCATTATCAGATAGACCATCCGAACACAGGATAAACAAAGTATCTTCATTCAGTTCAAAAAACTGAATATCAGGATTAACGAACTGTTCACTACGCGGACCTAGAGCTTGAGTGAGCTGGTAAGCATCGGGGCGAGAGTAGGCAATCTCTCGAGGCACCCCACGATTGACTTCGCGTTGCCCCACTTCATGATCGATCGTCAGTTGCTCTATGCCTCGCTTGCGAGTTAGGCGATAGGCGCGGCTATCACCCACATGAGCAACTACGGCATTGGTATTGTGAACTAACATCATGGCAAGAGTTGTGCCCATACGACTGTTGCCAGAGCGGGCATTTTTCTGGTTGACTTCGTAAATTGCCTGATTGGCTAGATGCACCGCTTCACGCACAATTTCTTCGCTGGGCAAGTGATCGTCCTGCCAATGTTCTTGAAAGTAGCGCTTGAGCGTCTCAACCGCCATACCACTGGCAACTTCTCCTGCGGCATGTCCCCCCATGCCGTCACACAGAATGTAAAGACCGCGAGCTTGAACCGCTCTTCCCATGGGAGTTTCTAGCTTCTTGACCAAAGTTTGGATGCAAAAAGAGTCTTCATTATGCTCTCGTTGATGACCAATATCTGTACAACCGGCATCATCCAGACTCAGGAGCTGCATGGGCAAAATGACAGTGGGGAGATCTGGGTCATCCATACCACCGCCAGCTTCAGTCGCAAATCTGGGAGTAATTTCTGTCACTTGATCTTCTAGGGGAATGGGAGGTTGATCATCGGGTACGGGTGAAGCTTGGTATTCATGCTCTTGGAGCTCGTGAGCAATGCTTTCCAATTGCGATCGCAGTTCACTGACTGTCTTAATTTCTTGATTACACATCTGACGGAAGATCGCGCCTAGGGAGGCAAATTGCGTCCGCTGAGACTGATTAAACAGCCGTTGCCACGTTTCTCCCAAATTCTGTAGAGTCAGTTCCTGTTCTTTAGCATCTGAATACAGGCGTACTAAACCTAAGGCTTGGTCTTCATCGACCCGTAAATTCGTTGTTTCCAATAAACTTTGCCGACAGCACCACGGTTCTAGAGCTTCCCAGAGCTTTGCGATTTCATCTAACCAGTACAAAATCTGCAAGGTAGATAGCTGATCGCTGTCCCACAAGTGAGTCAACAACTGCCACTGTGAGCGATCTTCTAGAAGTACGATGGCTTCTCCATCGTGCTGCCACGCATCATGAACAGTGGGCAGAGTTTGATAGTACAATTCTTTGAGGGCAATATAAGGTTGTGCGATCTCAGGAATCCCCAAGATTTTCCACGCGTCTTTGGCACTCGTAGAGCCTTGGGGCGCAGACAAATCCAATGCCTCGAAGCTGCCCTGTTGTTGTTCCATCAACGCTTCTAAAGGTGACTTTTGAAATGGCTGACAGTCTAACACTCGAGTAGACACTCCATAACGTGTCTCTAGAGCTTCTGCTTTTTTTTCTAAATGCTGAGGTTCAAGTACTCGGTAACGCTGCTGGTAGTCGAGATAAATAGGAGTGGAGGTTGGTAAAGACACCTCTACCTGATGTAATTTTGCTTGAGCAACACTCTCAGCAAAATTTGACTGAAATGGGTTAGATAGCGGTTGTGTAATGCCCTCATCCATTGGCTCTGGAACAGCTTCTGAGGCTGATGCTTGCACAAGTTCTGCCTCTTCGGTCTCTTCTTGGCTGGAGGGAGAGATGTTTAACGTCTCTTCTGGTATTGTTAATGAGGAATTTGCGGGTTGAGACCGTTCACTTTCGGCATCTGGAGATACCTCGTCTTGTAAATTCTCTACCGAGCTGATATTGCTGGCTACTTGCTCAGGTGTTTCTACACCAGCAGTTAAATCATTCGTTGGAGAGATCAAAGAATCTGGATCTCTAGATATAATTGCTGTCCACACCGTTCCTGTGAAAGCACCGCAATTGTGGCAAGTCTCGGCATTTACCGGGACTTGAGTATCACATTCATGACAAGTTTTATGGGTTAGGGAAGTTCCACATCGTTGACAAAACTTATTGGTGTTAGGGTTTTCAAACTGACACTGGGGACAAACTAACATAAGGGAACTTCCTCACTTCCTGTCAGAGGTATCTAAGTTTTTGGTATATAAGCTAACTGCCATCTAGTTTGCCACGTCAGAATCAAAGGTTGCAGCTTCGAAAATTTAGCAATGAGGCTGTGAGCTTAAGATTGAGCCTTTGAAGATTCAGCGACAGCTAACTTTAAGAGAGTTAAAGCTGTTGTAGCAGTTCCAGTTCTGCTGCTGTAAGGTCGCGCCAATGACCGGGTTCGAGACCATCTAGGCGAAGTTGAAGCCCCTGCTTTTTTTGAGATAAGCCAATGGCTACCCGTACAAGTCGCAACGTGGGAAACCCTACAGCGGCGGTCATCCGTCTGACCTGTCGGTTCCGCCCTTCCGTTAAGGTTATTTCTAACCAAGAAGTGGGTACTGTCTTGCGAAAACGTATTGGGGGGTTACGAGGGGGTAGGGGAGGTTCCATGGGTAATTGATGCACCAATGCGGGTCGTGTCAGGTAATCCTGAATCACAACACCACTTCGCAACTGGCTCAGAGCCCCTTCATCAGGAATTCGCTCCACCTGTACCCAGTAGGTGCGAGGGTGACCAAAGCGCGGATCTGAAAGTCGGTGCTGCAAGCGTCCGTTGTTGGTCAATAGCAGTAAACCTTCACTATCTCGGTCAAGGCGTCCAACTGGGTAAACCGAAGAAACTGGAATGTAATCTTTAAGTGTGCTACGTTCTATTTTATCGGGTTCCTTATCCGTAAACTGACTCAAGACATTGTAGGGTTTGTAAAACAAAAGGTATCTGTACACGCGTTGATCACTCTCGTTCTGACTGGGTGATGTGGAGGAGGGGGAGAGGGAAACGACCCACAAGTCATGTTGGCGATCGCTTTTACTAGCGGGTGCCGTACCTCCGCCGCCCGGTTCTTGCCACCCTACCTCCGCTTGTCTACAGTTGAGGTTGGGGATTTCCACGAGGTTGTTGAATTCCCGTCAGGGGATGGAGAACTATCATTAAACCGCTGCTGATCGTAGAAGTAAAGTGTGCGAATCGGGTAAGGAATACTAATGCCTGCTCGATTAAAGGCTTTGTTAATCGAGATAATCGCTTTAGTTTTGACGTAGCGCACTTGTTTTTGCTGAGGTAGCGTCCAGTATCGCACCACGAAATCGATTGAGCTATCTCCAAAGCTAACCAAATCTATTTCTGGCACAGGGTCAGATAACACCCCCTCTACATCCATTATCGTTTCATGCAAAAGATCTGCGGCCTCAGATAGAGGTGTATTGTAATCCACTCCCACCTCCAAATCCGTCCGCCGTTTCCCATAAGCCGTCCTCACTTGTACTGCACTGGTAAACACAGTTGAATTGGGCAACAGCACCCGCTCTCCTTGATAAGTACGAATTTGCGTTGTGCGAATATCAATTTGCTCTACAGTTCCCTCGTAATCACCAATGATCACCTGATCATGAATGCGGAAGGGTTCCTGTAATAGCAGCAGCACTCCTGCCAAGAAATTTTTGAAGATGTCTTGAAAAGCAAAGCCAATAGCGACAGAACTTAAACCCAATGCCGCAATGATATCGCCCAAGCGTAGGCTGGGAAAAGCAAATACACAGGCCGTTAAGACTCCAACCACCCAAGTCGCCACATAGCTCGTCCTTGCCAACAAAAGTTGTAGGGATTGGCTTTTGATGGTACGTTCCCCTACATTGCTGGCAACTCGTTGGGCAACATTAGCAGCGTAACAGGTCAGGAATAAGATAATAATCGCTGTAATGATTGCTGGTAGCCTCTCAATCGCCACACCAATCAGATTCAGCAAGCTTGTTTTAATTTCTTCTATCAGAGCTTTCATGAACTACGAGCAAATGTTTTTCATCTCCTACTATGGTGGGGGATAAGCCGATAGGGGCAAATAAACCAAAGATGGGTTTTAGGTTGTTAGTGATTAGTGCTTTGTCATTTATCCTTAGCTAGATTTAGCTCAACGTTGATGTGCGATTAAGAGGGAACGGGGAACGGGGAAAAGGGAACGGGCAATCCCCCTACTTAAAAGTAGGGGATTTGGATAAGGACGCCTTGAAACATCGAATCAAGCTGCCGGACTTCGTCCCGCTTCGCTAACGTTTCAAGTATTTTTTCCTCT
>CBKWLJ010000206.1:0-15116 GCA_966675205.1 uncultured bacterium | reverse complement strand
TGGGATGCTGAAACACTCGATCAACTTCATCCAAGCCTAATACCAATGGATTATCTGTTTCTAGTAACAGACGATCTTGAAAGTAATCCGTACAGTTATCTTTAGCGCCATAAATATCCGTCCAATCAGCCTGAACTTGATGGGGTAAACCTAGCTTTCGAGTAATCCGGGCACAGAACCACTGTAAAAGTTGATTCAAGCTGGTAAAAACTGCGGCATCGGCGTGTTGAAAGCTTAAGGGAACTGTGCGATAGCCTTGTTCTTGGGCGTGATACAAAAGTCTCGCCATCAAGGAAGTTTTGCCCATCTGTCTGGGTGCTTTAATCCGAATCAAAGCCCCTGGCTGCAAAATTTCTTTATAACAAAGGGCTTCATAGGGAACGCGCTCTACATAAAACACAGAAGCAAGGCGCACTTGCCCACTGGGTAATTCAGGTTCTGCAACGGGTAGGGGAGGAGTTGAAGACACTTCAGGATCAATGTTCTCGTTGGCGTTTTTCGCTAAAGTGTCAGATGAATCTTGTTCTCCAAAAAAGGAGGAGGAGGGACAGTTTTCCCCTTCAACCTGCAATCTGCTAAGGGGTAACTCGGTTTCCACTGTTCCTATCTCCCACTCTTGATATCCTTTTGCTAAGAGGTTCAAGATGTCTTGAATTAGAGGCGAGGTGTCAGTGGGCGAGTGCCATTCTTTTTGTCCAATGCCTTGCAGGTAGCTACGGAGTTCATGATTGAGGGGTTCAGTGTAAGGACAATTCACGCGAATCGCGAGTACAGCAGGCTGGTTATTTTTGCGAGAATCGCGCAACTCCTTCGCCCGTCGTAGCTTTTCAATCACCATTTCACTCGCTGCTGCTTGAGGAGAGAGCAGGAGTAAAAAGTAGTGACACTGCTGCAATTGCACATCGATTTGAGCAATCCAATCTGCTTCTAAAATGGAGCAATCTTCTGGATATAGTCCTACAGTTGCCAGAAACGGTTGGTAACCAGCAGTCTTTAAGGCTTCAGCTAACTGCATGGCAAGCGTTAAATCGGGTTCTTGTACCCAATAGGAGATAAAAACTCTCCGCCCTACTTCTATGGATGTAGCCTCAATATCTATCTTCTGACGGTTGACAATTTCTGCCGACTCTAAGAGCTGTCGTTTTCGCGATCGCTCTAGTGCGCCTCTAAACTGTTTTTTAGTAACTCTTTCTCCTAATACATCTGAAAGCTTCCGCCACAAATTGTAGCCAACATAGTTCACTACATACTCAGGATTAAGGGGATAAATTTCTTTATAAGTTAGTCCTTGGTAAGAGCCGATAAACACCTCTCTTTCCAAATCATTGAGATGTTTACCTGTTTTAGTATAGATTAATTTCTCTATCCAATCTAACGCTTCTTTTTCATCCATATTTTTTATAATAAACCCTGATTTTTAATAGTACAACTCGATTCCAAGAATCCTCCAATAGGTTAACTTCCCTTGTTATTCAATGATTTGATTAACTCCCTGAAATGCTGTGATATCAATCACGTCATGGCGTGATCTACAAGCCAAAATCAGTTTTTTGGCTGAGATTTTCATTGGAATCCAGAGAGTGATTCTCAAACGTTTAATCGGAAATTTATCCTGATGCAAGGAAGCTGGCAAGAGGGAAAGCTAAGATTGATGGATTTTTTGGGAAAGGCAAAATCTAAAATCTGATTTTTCCTGAGATTTTATGAGGTTTAATGAAGTTATTTTATTTTCAAATAAATAGGATAAAGCTAGGATGAATTAATATCCTTGAGTAAACTAGACAAACTTATGAGATTTTAAGGTTCCCATATCCTGAAAAATCGCTAAAAATAATAGAATATTCTTGAGTCGTTTGGGTATCATTCCCTCGATCAACAAACCATCGAGTCCAGCTCAATTACCGATCATTAAATCAACCCGTCTCCTTTCATTCACTTAACCTAGTGCAGCATGGTCCGAATAAGTGAGCCATTAACAACAGAGCCAGAAGTGAAAAGTAAAAGCCCTTTGACCTTTGACTCTTCAGTATGGAGCCTTCTTGCACTAATTTGCACAGACTATTAAATCAGAGGATAACGCGATGTTTAATCCTACAGTGGTGCTAATTCATAACTGTGTTGAACGCCTGAAAGGCGTCTACCGCCAGACTTACGGCAGCCTGAAACCCGATTATGCAGACATCATCGGTTGGGCTGGGAACATGGCATTAGAAATTATTGCCAATAGTGATGCTCTCTATCACAACGTCGAACATACTATGTTTGTCACTTTAGTCGGTCAAGAAGTGATACGGGGTAAGCACATCCGGGATGGAGGAGTTTCCTGTGAAGACTGGTTGCACCTGATTCTCTCTTGGTTGTGTCATGACATTGGCTATATCAAGAGCGTTTGTCGCCAAGACAGACTAGAAGAAAATTTATATGCGACGGGACTTGATGACATGATGGTTGCGCTGCCTGATGGTGCAACAGATGCCAGCCTTACTCCCTTTCATGTAAACCGGGGCAAACTCTTTGTGGATGAGCGTTTTGGCGGTCACAACCTAATTGATGTTCAATTTATTCAACGCAATATTGAGCTAACTCGCTTCCCCATACCAGCAGACGAGGAACATGCTGATACTGCCAACTATCCTGGTTTAGTCAGAGCAGCAGATTTAATCGGTCAACTCGCTGACCCGCGCTACTTACAAAAAATTCCTGCCCTATTCTACGAGTTTGAAGAAACGGGTGTCAACAAAACGTTGGGTTACCGTCGGCCGGGTGATTTGCGAAAAAACTACCCAAGTTTTTACTGGAATGGGGTGTATCCCTACATTGGGCCAGCGTTGCGCTACCTGGAGACAACTCTAGAGGGAAAGCAGATTATTGCTAATCTTTATGCCAATGTGTTTCGGGTTGAACAAGAGTTACGTCCATGCTCACAGCCTGCCCCCTATGACAGTCTTTGTGTTTCCAAGGGAATGACGGGGAGACGGGGAGAAATATGTGTAGCCAGAATTTAGTCCTCTGTCATTCGTCCAGTCAGGTTCGCAACCACCCGGCTCAATTGAGTCAGGTCAATGGGTTTAGCCATGTGCATTTGGAACCCAGCGTTGATCGCCATTTGCTGCTCTTGATCGCTAACATAAGCCGTGATTGCCACTGCCGGAATTTGTCCCCCAGCTTCAGATGAGAGCGCTCTCACCTGACGAATCAGAGAAAAACCATCTTCGTCTGGCATCCCGATATCGGCTAGGAGTACATCATATCTACCAGGAGATGTCATCACCGCGATCGCTTCCCTGACTGAGGCAACCACGACAACTTCTGCCCCCACCTTTTCTAATGTCCACCTCATCATTTCAAGGCTATCCACATCATCATCAACCGCCAAGATGGATAAGCCTTCTAGAGAGGGAACCTCCTGACTCACGATCTCCTTAGATTGCTCCGTTGTGGGTTCTAAATTACTCGGCGGTGTCACATCGGGTGGCATAGAACGTAAGGGCAGCCTCACGGTAAACGTACTTCCTTTCCCTTCGCCTTCACTCTCGGCTCGTACTGTACCACCGTGAAGTTCTACAATATGTCGAACAATCGATAATCCTAATCCTAAACCCCGCTTACCTTTAGTCGTGCTGGAATCTCCTTGACGAAAGCGATCAAATATGTAAGGAAGCAACTCTGCCCGAATGCCTTGTCCGGTATCGCTGATTTGAATTTCGGCGTAAGTCTGCACGGGTGCTAACGTGATTTCTACTCGTCCCCCGTCTGGTGTGAACTTAATCGCGTTAGTCAGGAGATTCCACAGCACTTGCTGCAAGCGATCGACATCGCCCACAACCGTTGCCGAAGTTAATTGCGAAACGATTTGAATCGATTTCGCGTCGGCAGAGAGTTGAACCGACTCGATCGCAGCACCCACGACTGAAACTAGATCAAGCAGCTCCGTGTTGAGGTGCAGTTTGCCGCTGGTAATCCGGGAAATATCCAGCATGTCCTCAATCAGTTGAGATTGTGCCTTAGCACTTCGCTCCATCACTTCTAAGGCACGAGTGATGGCTGCCTCATTTAGTTGACGGGTGCGGAGAATTTGCGTCCAGCCCAGCATGGTATTGAGTGGGTTGCGGAGTTCATGAGATAGGTTGGATAAAAATTCATCTTTCGCTCGGTTGGCAGCTTCCGCCTCTTGACGGGCTGACTGTTCCTGGCTCAGGATTTGCGATCGCTCGGTTTCAAACTGCTTGCGCTCAGTAATGTCTTCAATCGACAGCAAAATCCGTTGCGCCTCCCCCTCTTGAACAATCTTCCAAGCATTTAGCCGCATGGTTTTCTGTCCAATCCGCTCAAACTGATGCTCGACCTCAAAGTTTTGCAGGGTCGTATCGTTGGTAAGAATATCTTCCAGAAGTGATCGCACTCCGGGGATGTTCCACTGCCCGTTTCCCATGTCAAAAATCAGCAATTGCGCGGTTTCGAGGGGTGAAACCTGAAACGTTTCATAGAACGAGCGATTGGCTTTGTTCACCCGGAAATCAGACTCCAGCACGATCAGCGGCACTTGCACGGTTTCCACGATCGCTTCTGCATAATTGCGGGCTGCTTCTAGCGTGGTAGCACTGCGCTTGAGGGCATCAATATCGAGCAACACCAACACTACACCATCAATCTGATTTTCGATCGTGCGATACGGGCGGATGCGGAGGTTGTACCAATGCCCTCCTTGGGTTTGCACTTCTAGTTCCTTGACACTGAGCGTTTCGAGCACCTCCAAAATCAGCGGCTCTAAGTCGGGAATGTTGAGATTGGCTCTGATGTCGCTCAAGGGGCGTCCAGTATCGGTGGGAATAAAGTTGAATAACCGCTGTGCCATCGGTGTGAACCGACGAATCCGTAAGTCGTTGGTCAACATCAAAATCGGGATATTGATGCTGGCAAGCAGATTAGTCAGATCGTTGTTGAGCTGGTGCAATTCTGCATTACGGCTGCGGAGTTCTTCATTGGTGGTGTTGAGTTCTTCGTTGGTTGCCTGAATCTCTTCTTTGGCAGTTTCTAACTCCTCATTTGTGCTTTGCAGCTCCTCATTACTCGACAAAATTTCTTCATTGGCAACTTTGAGGTCTTGATTGATATGCTCCTGCTCTTGAATGACTGCCTGCAAATACTCCTGTGTCGCTGCTCGTTCCTGAGTTGCGACGGCAAGTTCCTGCCTGAGCCGCACAATCTCCTGCTCTAAATCTCCTGGGGGGTTTTCCGGAGCGAGCGGGCTAGGGCTGCTAACGGCGGGTAAAGCGTCTTCAAACAATACTAAAAAGCGGCGTTCTTCAGTCGTCGAAACTTTAAAAGGAATCACCTGAAGATTGACGACTCTGGAGCGCTCGCCCTCTTCTAGGCAAAGTCCATTCTTTGTGACGGGCACCTCTTGTCGTTGCGCTTGATAAATGGCAGCTCTTAGCTCGACTAGCAAGCCCTGTCTGACTAGGTTGAATAAGTTGAGATTAGCGACTCCAGAAACCAGTTTCAAGTAGCGATCGATTTCTCCCCGTAGTTGCAGCACCTGCATCTTATCGTCAATGACAACACCAACTGGAGCGTAATGAGTGGCGATCAGTCGATCGACTTTTTTTTGTAAGTCAAACCCTTCTGAGGGAGCCTGTATCGGTTGGCGATCGCGCACCTTAACGGTTAGGTAACTGCTGGGGACAAACGAAAGTATAGGACGAGTCGCAGTTAGCTTTTTAGCATAAATTCTGTACTTTTTCTCAACCCAAGTAAACAGGTCTGAATATTGACCCGTGCTTTCTGACGTGCCAAGCATCAAAAAGCCGGTCGGGTTGAGGCTGTAATGGAAGATGGGCATAATCCGCTTTTGCAGCGAGTCATCCAAATAAATCAGCACATTGCGGCAGCTAATCAGATCAACATTAGAAAATGGCGGATCACTGCCCAAATTTTGACGGGCAAATACACACAGTTCACGCACTGCCTTACTGATTTGGTATCTGCCCCCCTCGATGGCATAAAAGAATCGGCGGCGGCGCTCTGGCGAGACTTCTACCATCTGATTCTCTGCATAAATGCCTGTTCGAGCTTTATCGATCGCCTGTTCGCTGATATCGGTGGCAAAAATCTGAATGGCTAGTTGATTGACTTGATCTGCTAAAAACTCTAGCAAGCAGATAGCGATCGAATAAACCTCCTCGCCCGTCGAACAGCCTGCTACCCAAATCCGAATCGGAGATTCTGCTGATTTGTTTTGTGTAATCGTGGGGAAGACTCGCGTTTTGAGCCGTTCAAAGGCTTCCGGATCGCGGAAAAAGCTAGTGACATGAATCAAAATTTCTTCATACAATGCCTTGACTTCAGCGGGATGCTCTTGCAGATACGCCGTATACTCCTCCACCTGTTCCAGCTTATACAACAGCATTCGTCGCCCAATCCGGCGATTGATCGTGTTGGGTTTGTAGAGGCTAAAGTCAACGCCCGTAGTTGATCGCAGTAAGGCAAAAATTGTCACCAAGGCATCTGCGGGTTCAGGCGATTCCTCTGTCAAGATTGGCGGCAGTCGCTGATCCAACATGGGATTGCGACTGAGATTTGCTAGTTCTTCGGCAATTTTTTGGGGCGGCAGCACAAAATCGACATTCCCGGTGGCGACGGCAGTGTTGGGCATACTATCGAATTTTGCTGTGTCTTTACACTGAGCAAACGTTACGCCTCCCACCGACTTGATGGCTTTCAGCCCTAGCGAACCATCTCCATCGGCTCCCGATAAAACGACGGCGATCGCTTTGTGCCCGCGATCGGCTGCCAGGGAGGAAAAGAAGGCATCACCTGGCATATATTTACCAAACACCTTCTCGCGGGGCGACAGTTGCAGCACGCCCTCGGACAGAACCATCTTGGTGTTAGGCGGAATCACATAGACTTGGTTCGGCTCTACACTCATGCCGTTGTGTACCTCGCGCACGGGCATGAGTGTAGCTCTGGTAAGAATCTCGGTCAACAAACTCTCATGATCGGGAGATAAATGCTGAATCAGCACAAATGCCATGCCAGTATCGTTGGGCAGATGGCTTAGTAACTGTGTAAAGGCTTCTAACCCTCCCGCCGAAGCGGCAACCCCCACGATGGGAAAGGACACTTCAATTGGGTCTTGCTGCGCCGCGCTCACCGTGTCTCCACTCAGTTCAGACATTGATTGCTCAGAGGGTTGGTCGGAAGTCATAGTAAACAGTTCGGCACCGCCGTGTGGTAGCTATTGGGACTTTAAGAGTGGAGAAAGGAAAGAGACAACTCCCGATAGGTAGAGGATTTACGTTAATAGACGTTAAAACGCGATCGCAAACCTGCTGCAAATCCCACCAAATTCCTCTCTTGTCCCCCTTGCCGATTCAACCCATTTTACCGTCAGAACTAAACGCAACAGCCGAGACCCTATCACGATGAAACTCACTGAGCTTTGAGCTATCCATCTACCCAAAATTGTCTGACATACCGTAATACAAATTACCTGAGCTTCACACGATTACATATTTTTACTAAGGACTTGTCAAAATGAATTGTATAGCAGCAGTTCCAGGCTTTAAATTGAGGAAGAATTGAAGCCTAAGCCAATATATTACCCATGACCGACATCAACATTAATCCTGAAATTGATGCAGAGAAAACCTCTTATTCAGAGAATTTATCATTCACTCCAGTCCATCAATTTGTTTCAGATGTCAGCCATGAACTTCGCACGCCTTTGACCTCTATTCGGGGGGCCTTGGGGTTGTTGCGGGGTGGGGTATTAGATCCCCAATCAGAGCAAGGCAAGCGCCTGCTAGAAATAGCCATCAATAACACAGACCGTTTAGTGCGTTTCACGAATGCACTCGAAGCGACCACTCGTGTCTTGACCCAAGCCGCAACGACTCAAGAGGCTATCTCCAAAATTTTACAAGCTCTGTGTGAAACCTTAGGATGGCAACTGGGTGAATTTTGGAGCGTAGAGGAAGAACAAGGGGGGAGTACCGTAATACGTTGCTTGGAAATCTGGAAAGTTGCATCTATCTCAATTCCAGAGTTTCAACGCTCTTCTGAGCAGATGAGCTTAGCACCAGGCATTGGTCTACCCGGTCGCATTTGGGCGAGTGGCACCCCTCATTGGATTCCTGATGTGGTGCAAGATGAAAAGTTTTTGCAAGCTGCAATTGCTGACAACGAAGGTTTACACGCCGCCTTTGGTTTCCCCGTCACTAGTGGCAGGGAAATCTTGGGTGTCATTACCTTCTTCAATCAAAAAATCCAGCCTCCCGATAAAGATTTACTCAAGATGATGGCTGCTATCGGTAACAATATTGGTCAATTCATCGAACGCAAGCGTGCACAAGAAGCTTTGGAGCGATCGGAAACTCAGTTGAGAAAACGAACCATTCAGCTACAGCAAACCTTACAAGAGTTGAAACATACCCAATCTCAATTGGTACAAAGCGAAAAAATGTCAGCTCTCGGACAAATGGTTGCTGGTGTTGCACATGAAATTAACAATCCCATTAACTTCATTCTCGGCAATCTCACCTACACCGATCAATATACTCAAGACCTCCTTAAATTACTCTGTCTTTATACTAAAAACTATCCTAATCCTACACCAGACATACAGACCGAAATAGAAAATATTGACTTGGAGTTTATCCTTGAAGATTTGCCTAAAGCTCTGTCATCCATGAAAGTTGGAAGTGAACGCATCCGTGATATTGTTTTGTTGCTCCGAAATTTTTCTCGTTTGGATGAAGCTGAGAGGAAACAAGTGAATATTCACGAAGGAATTGATAGTACTCTTTTGATTTTACAAAATAAATTAGAAGCTAATAGAGAAAAATCAGCAATTCGAGTCTTAAAAAATTATGGTCATCTTCCCAAGATAGAATGTTATCCTGGACAGCTTAATCAAGTTTTTATAAATATTTTGAATAATGCCATTGAAGCCATAAATGAGAAAATAAAAACAGGTATTTTCCAAGAGCATTCATATACCCCAGAAATTCACATTCACACTGAAATTTTAGAACCTAATCATGTTTTAATTCGGATTGCTGACAATGGGTTAGGCATGACAGAAAATCAGAAAATGCAAATATTCGATCCATTTTTTACAACCAAACCAGTGGGACAGGGGACAGGCTTAGGGTTAGCGATCTGCTATCAAATTGTGGTTGGCAAGCATAAGGGACTCTTGAAGTGTACATCTGAACCTGGGCGAGGAACGGAGTTTTGGATTCAGATTCCTGTATAAGACGATTTAGTACTTGTGCAAGAAGGCTCCAAGACAGGCGTCATGGCAGAGAAAGCCGCCACCAAGTAATGAAAATTACTCTCCCCTTGCTCCAGACTCTCCAGACTCTCCAGGCTCCTATTTTCATAGGAGACGCCCATGTATTAAAGCTCCAACGAAAAAATGAAAAATTCTAACTCCTGAATTCTGACTCCCGAATTCTGACTCCTGAATTATGCCTCCTGAATTCTGACTCCTGAATTATGCCTCCTGAATTCTGACTCCTGAATTCTGACTCCTGAATTCTGACCCCTGACCCCTGACCCCTACTTTCAGATTAGATGTCAGTCAACGTTCTAGCCTGATTTAATCCTAAAACTGCTGCATGAAAAATTTTAGTGATTCCCCTCACGGCGATAGCTCTGCTTCACACCCAATAACTTTATCGTCCAGTGAACATCTGTACCGTACTCTCGCTCAAAACTTCCCCAACGGTATCGTACTTTTATTTGACCGTAACTACCGGTATACCTTGGCTGAAGGAGCGGGATTAGAAGAGATTGGTCTTTCCAAAGCGTTATTAGAAGGAAAGACAATTTGGGAGTCATTTCCACCAGAAATTAGTGAAATTTTAGAACCCATTTATCAAAAAGCACTGGCTGGAGAAGCGACTACCTGTGAAATTGCTTATGCCGATCGCATTTACTTTTTGTATACGGTTCCAGTTAAAAATGAGCAAGGAGAAGTTTTGGGTGGCATGACAGCAACCCAGGATATTACTCAGCGTAAGCAGGCCCAAAGAGAACTTTACCAACTCAAGGACGAGTTGGAAGCAAGAGTACAGGAACGTACCGCCGAATTAATTCAAGCCAACGAGCGATTGCAGCAGGAGATTGCAGTTCGTAAAGCAGCAGAAAAGGGCTTGTACGAAAGTCAGGTATCTTTAAAGCTAATCAACACCATATCCACCGGAATCACATCCGGAATGCCGCCTTTGCAAGTGATTGAATGCGTAGTCACACAGCTAAGTCAACATTTTAAACATCTGCGCGTCGCCTATGCCACCATTGACGAGCAAGGTGTGTTGAAAGTGATTCAGGCGATCGCACCACCGGAAATGCTACCTTTACAAGGGCTAGTAATCGATTTAAAAACTGCACCCGACTATTGGAGTGCCTTGCGTCGGAACCAGCCGCAAATCGTTGCAGATATTTTAGCCGACACCAAGCTAACTCCCCTTGCGAGTGCCTGGGTTAAAAATGGCACCAAAGCTTTGTTGGATATACCCCTACATCACGATACCGATGGATTAGTCGGCTTGCTGCGCTTTGACTCACCAGAACCTCGTCAATGGAGTCCCTATGAAGTCGCTACCTTGATCGAAGTTGCTGACTACTTATCCGTTACCCTAAAAGAGGCTCAGGCGCAACAAGAGCGAATTAAGGTAGAAGCCGCATTGCGAGACAGTGAAGAACGTTATCGCCTGTTAGTGGAACTGTCTCCTGAAACGATTCTGGTGCAAAGCGAAGGAAACATTGCTTACATCAATCCAGCAGGAATTAAACTTTTGGGGGCAACAACGAGTGAAGAACTAATCGGTACACCTTTATTAGATAGAATTCACTTCAATTACCGAAAATTAGTCCAACAGCAAATTCAGCAAATTCAGGAGACACAACAGCAGGCACCCTTAGAAGAAATTAGGATGGTGCGCGTTGATGGTCAAGTTATTGATGTCGAGTCAATTATTGTGCAGATTGTCTATCAGGGTAGACCGGCTGTGCAGATTTTAATTCGAGACATTACCGATCGCAAACAAGCCCAAGCCGAATTACAAGCACAAGCTCAACTACTCGATTTAGCTCATGACACCATTATGGTGCGCGACTTGAGCGATCGCATCATTTTTTGGAACCAAGGTGCGGTAGAAATGTATGGCTATACGCGATCGCAAGCCTTAGGACAAAGTGTTCGCACTTTATTGCATTCTCAATTTCCCCAACCGATAGAGGATATCGAAGCTGAACTGTTACGCTTTGGACGTTGGGAAGGAGAACTTTTGCATACCAGGGCCGATGGCTCTCGCCTGATCGTATCTAGCCGTTGGGCATTACAGCGAGATGAGTACGGCATTCCAGTTAAGATTCTAGAAATTAATAATGACATCACGGAACGTAAGAAAGCTGAGCAAGAATTGCAACAAAGCGAAACCATGCTGCGGTCTTTTTGCGAAGTCACAGCGGCGGGGCAACTCTACCTAAACCAACGCTTTGGGCAGATGCTGGCAATCGGTTGCCAGCACTTTGGTCTTGATTTGGGCTTTTTAGCCCATGTGGAAGGCAACCGCTACGAAATTCTGGCTGTCCAAGCACCAGACAATTCCATTACGGTTGGTGATGTCTTTGATGTCAGGCTGTCGTATTGCCGAGAGGCATTGCAGATGTCAGAACCGCTTTGCATTGAACAGGCTAGTGGTTCTGATTGGTGCCATCATCCAGGTTACACGGAATTCCATATAGAAACTTACATTGGTATGCGCGTGATGGTGAATAACAACGTCTACGGCATACTCTGCTTTTGTAGCCGTGTTTCTGCTCAAAAGGCGTTCAATGCTGTGGACAAAGAGTTGTTAAAACTGATGGCCCAGTGGATTGGGAACGAAATCGAGCGTTACTTGGCAACAGAAGAACTAAAACAACTACGTCATCAAAATGAGCTAATTCTAAATTCAGCCGGAGAAGGAATTTGTGGCGTGGACTCGCAAGGCAACATCACCTTTGTCAATCCCGCAGCCGCAAAAATGCTGGGCTATAAGGTAGAGGAATTGATGCACCAGCCAATCTCGGATAGATTGTGTCATCGAGCAGATGGTGTTCCCTGTACGCTGGAGGAGACTTTTCTCTATGCCGTCCTCAAAGACGGAAATGTGAAACATTTTAAAGAGCAAATATTTTGGCGCAAAGACGGCTCTAGTTTCCCTGTTGAGTGTATTGCCACTCCCATGACAGAACGCAGAGAGCGGGAGAATGCCTCAATTTTATCCCAAGATGAGAAATCCCTGCTCTCCATTGTCGGTGCGGTCATCACTTTTAGAGATATTACCGATCGCCTTGCTGTGGAACGGATGAAAGATGAATTTATTTCGGTGGTGAGTCATGAATTGCGAACGCCTTTAACAGCGATTCGGGGATCGCTGGGTTTGGTAGCTGGAGGACTGTTAACCACTCAACCGCAGAAGGCACAACGGATGCTGGAAATTGCAGCAGGAAATACCGACCGTCTCACCCGGCTCATTAACGACATTTTAGATATTGAGCGCATCGAGTCGGGCAAAATCCAAATGGAGAAAGAAGTTTGCAATGTCCGTGACTTAATGGTGCAAACGGTAGAGGATATACAGAGTATGGCCGAGAAGGCGGGAGTTACCCTGGTTGTTTCTCCGATTGATGCTCAAATCCAGGTCGATCGCGATCGCATTATTCAGGTATTCACCAATCTGATCAGTAACGCGATCAAATTTTCCTCTCCTAATACCACTGTTGAGGTCGTTGCTGAATTTCCAGGGGTAAGAGAGCAAAGAAGCACAGGGCAATTTCATCCGACTATTGCCTGTTCTCCGATGCCTGTACGTGTTAACCCCAGACAAATACTCTTCAAAGTAAGCGATCAAGGACGGGGTATTCCTCCAGAGAAACTCGACAGTATCTTTGGGCGATTTCAACAGGTGAATGCCTCAGACTCACGCGATAAAGGCGGTACGGGTTTGGGTTTAGCGATATGTCGCAGTATCGTGCAGCAGCATGAAGGTTACATCTGGGTAGAAAGTAAGTTGGGCGAAGGCAGCACGTTTTGTTTCACCTTGCCAGTGTTGTCCAAACCCAGAGAAATTGAGGAGAAAGTCTTACCTCCATCCTCACCAGCTCCTCTGGTTTTACTCTGCGATGACGATACCTCAATTCATGGGGTAATAAAACCTGTGCTAGAAAGTCGGGGCTACCGAGTTGTGACTGTCGCTTCAGGCGAAGAAGCGATCACACAGGCGGCTGTGTTGCAACCCTCAGTCATTTTGTTAGATTTGCTCATGCCTCAGATGAATGGCTGGGAGACAATGGCACGGCTTAAGGAACAGCCTGATACTCAAAATATCCCCATCATTATCTTCAGTGCTTGGGTATCGGAGGAAGATAAATCTTCTCATCCAGAAGTCACGAACTGGCTATCCAAACCTCCATCGCTGGAAACTTTATTTGAGACGATAAAGCAGTCGTTAAAGCAGCGAACTCAAAAAGCTCGCGTTTTGGTCGTAGAAGATGACTTAGATTTAGCGCGGGTACTCACGACTATGTTTGAGCGTCACGGAATTGAAGCTTATCACGCGACATCGGGGCGAGAGGCAATTCAAATGAGTCAGCATGTGCTTCCTGATTTACTGTTATTAGATTTGGTGCTACCTGAGGGGGATGGCTATGCAGTAGTGGAATGGCTGCGGCTATATGACTGTTTGCATGAGGTACCGCTGGTGGTATATTCAGCACAGGAGCTGACTAAAGCAGAGCGCGATCGCCTCCTGTTGGGGCCAACAGAGTTTTTCACCAAAGGGCGGATTACCCCAGAAAACTTTGAGCAGCGCGTGATAGCCCTGCTTAACCGAATTGTTAGTAGCCCTGAGAGTGATTACCAGTAAGGGCAGGGCAATTTATGTCCGTAAAATCTCCAAATATTTCGGCAAGGGAAAAGTGTCAGACTATTCCTAAGCTGACGGCTGACAGCGAATGGTTATTTGAGGAAGAGAGCAACAATGACAAGCAAGCGAATTCTCGTCATCGATGATGAAGATGACATCCGGGAAGTCGCCCAACTTTGCCTAGAGACAGTAGGAGGATGGGAGGTAATGACCGCAGCTTGCGGCAGTGAAGGATTGGTTCAAGCGGAGACACAGCAGCCTGATGCGATTCTCCTCGATGTGATGATGCCAGATATGGACGGGCCGACGACGTTTCACAAACTTAAGGTAAACCCTGCTACTGAGGACATCCCTGTTGTTTTTTTAACCGCTAAAGTGCAAGCTGCCGAACAACGCAAATTTGCTGAGTTAGGGGTAAAAGCGGTGTTAACTAAACCCTTCGATCCTTTGACGCTGGCTACTGAGGTAGCAAAGGTTTTAGGCTGGAGCTTGTGAGCTAAAAACTATTTCTATTTGCATCGATCAAAATTGTAATCATTCTTGTAGGGCAGGCATCTTGCCTGCCTTTGGAGATAGCAGTTAAAAATTCGTAGTACTCGCTATGCGAGAAGCAAGCTACGTAGTTCGTAATGGGCTAACGCCCCGCTGCGCTAACGTAATTGACGTTCAGACGGGGATTTAGACCCCGACTACAGTAGAGCGACGTGCGTTGTCGGAGACTCTAACCCGGCTTTTAATTACGAATTACGAATTCATAATTACGAATTATTGTTCAATGTGCAGCCTCGGTTTATTCTTGTACTCCTTTGGCATCAGTGGAACAGTCTACTGAAGTTTGCCAGGTATTATGAGGTGTGACGTTCGCTGCTTGGGCTGTAAGGATAACCTGTCCTTGCTCATTGATCATCCAACCTTGTGCTTCTACTACTTGTTTGCGGGCAGAATTGTTGGGGGTTGTTGGTGTTGGGGGCGTGTTATTCTTCTGTTCAGAGTCGAGGGCAACCCAGTTAGTCATCACAGACTCGCCTTGAAGCGTATCATTGGGGCTAGGTGGGATACCACCCCGTCCTGTGATGGTAAAACTGCCGCGTTCTTTTGCAGCATCAGGAGTACAACGGCGGTCAATCTGTTCAGATTGGTCAACAAAATTGATAGATAAAGTCTCTTCAATATTAGTTTGGGGGCTGAATC
>CBKWLJ010000205.1:0-15176 GCA_966675205.1 uncultured bacterium | reverse complement strand
GCTATTGATGGTGATGTGGGTAATGGGCCAGAAATTTTTGGCTACTCTTGGGACGCTTCCGAAAAAGATTTATCTTTTTCTGATCTAGATAATGCCCATTTGATGCCTAAGTGTGTGGTCGTAGACCAATCCTTTGATTGGGGAGATGACCAGCTACTAAAAACTCCTTGGCACGACACCATTATTTATGAAGCCCACGTCAAGGGTTTGACCCAGTTACACCCCGATATCCCGGAAGAACTGCGGGGTACCTACGCAGGATTGGCACATCCGGCGGCGATCGCACATTTGCAGGCAATGGGAATTACAGCCATTGAGCTGATGCCTGTGCATCACTTCCTCGGTTATCCGGGACATCTCGCGGACAAGGGGTTAAAAAATTACTGGGGTTATGATTCCATCAACTATTTAGCTCCTTACTCCGGTTACAGTGCCGACAAAACTCCGGGCGGACAGGTTAGGGAGTTTAAGGAGATGGTCAAGGCGCTGCACTTTGCTGGAATTGAGGTGATCTTGGATGTCGTTTACAACCACACCGGAGAAGGCAATCATTTAGGCCCAACTATATCACTGCGAGGCATCGATAATGCCACGTACTACCGTCTGGTAGAAGGCGACCCCCGTTACTATATGGATTTTACCGGTTGTGGCAATTCCCTCAACGTGCGCCACTCCCAAGTGCTGAAGTTAATCATGGATAGTCTGCGCTATTGGGTAACCGAGATGCACGTGGATGGCTTCCGCTTTGATTTAGCTTCAGCGTTAGCTCGTGAATTATATGAAGTAGATAGCCTGGCCGCATTCTTTGACATTATTCACCAAGACCCCGTGCTCGCCGATGTGAAGTTGATTGCCGAACCTTGGGACGTTGGGGAGGGTGGCTATCAAGTCGGAAACTTCCCGGTACTCTGGTCAGAGTGGAATGGCAAATATAGAGATACGGTGCGAGATTACTGGCGTGGGGAAAGTAGTACCTTAGGGGAATTTGCCTACCGTTTTACGGGTAGTCCTGACCTATATTTCCAGATGAATGGGCGGCAACCGAATGCTTCGATCAACTTTATCACTGCCCACGATGGCTTCACCTTGAACGACTTGGTTAGCTATAACGAGAAGCATAATGAGGCGAACAAGGAAGGAAACCGGGATGGGGAAAGCCATAACCGCGCTTGGAATTGTGGGGCGGAAGGGCAAACAGACGACCCAGCAGTCTTGCAATTGCGCGAGAAGCAGCGCCGCAACTTCTTAGCTACCCTATTCTTATCCCAAGGCGTACCGATGTTACTCCATGGGGATGAAATGGGACGCACGCAATGGGGTAACAATAATGCCTACTGCCAGGATAGTGAGATTTCTTGGATCGATTGGGACTTGGCCCAAGGAAATGCGGATTTGCTGAAGTTTACCAGTGAATTGATTTACTTCCGCCGCCAGCATCCCGTCTTTCATCGGCGCAAGTGGTTTCAAGGGCGACCTATCCACGGTTCCGTCAGTGATATTGCTTGGATTAATCCCGATGGCGTTAAGATGACTCAGGAGCAGTGGGATATTGGTTATGCCAAGAGCTTGGGGGTGTTCTTAAATGGACAAGGCATTACTGCTGTCGGTCCACGAGGGGAGCGCATCAT
Organism: uncultured bacterium; assembly: GCA_966675205.1. GTDB lineage: Bacteria > Cyanobacteriota > Cyanobacteriia > Cyanobacteriales > Coleofasciculaceae > JBFLZA01. Next base: position 13,548 of record CBKWLJ010000205.1, on the reverse strand, counting down.
TGATGATGATTTTCTCCTGTTCTTTAACGCCCACTATGAAACAATTGAGTTTACCTTACCCGATGCCCTAAAAGATAAAAAGTGGGCGGTGGTAATTGATACCAAAGAGCCTCGATTCCTCAATGAGGAGAATATTTTCACAGGCGATCAATTAGTTCCTGTCGCGGAGCGATCGCTTGTGGTGCTGCGTCGTGTCGCCTAAGTTCTGTCATTAGTCATGGGTCGTTAGTCATTAGTCCTTAGCCGCATCAAAAAGTCAAGGCGACAGGCTAATGACCGAAATTACGTTTCTCCCAGGGAAAGGAGAAAATACAAACCCTTCCTTTCCCCTTCCCCCTTTCCCCTTTCCCCTTTTATGTCCGAACCATTAATTGTTGTTGATGTACAATCGGGTTTTATCAACGAATTCACCCACCATATTCCACAACGGATTGCGCGTTTAATTCGGCGAGATGATTATGCCCCCATCTTGTTGACTCGGTTCATCAATTCCTCAGATGGGCCCTACCAGCGATTTCTCGACTGGCATAGTTGCGATCGCGAACCCGATACGAATATTGCTCCAGAACTAGAACCTTGGGCAAAACCCGATCAAATTTTTTCTAAGTCAGGATTGTGTGGCCTACCCAGTGAACTGGCATCCTACTTTCAACAGCACCATTTTGAACGAGTATTCATCGTCGGCATTGATACCGATATGTGTGTCTTAAAAATAGCGATGGATTGCTTTGATTTAGGCATCGAACCCATTGTACTGACCGATTGTTGCGCCAGTACGGCTGGCTTACAGGCACACCTAGCTGGCTTAGCGGTACTGAGTCGCAATATTGGTGCCAACCGTCTACGTGACGCTAGCCTTTCGGATGGATTGCTAGCTGCACCAGTAGAATCGAATCAGAAATGATGAATATATCAAGGAGAGCTGTTTGAACACGAGAGTAGCATTTTGGTTAATTCCCTCACAAGAGGACAGCGCATTTTTTCAAGGAATTATTGATACTCTGGCTCAAGAGTATCATGCTTTGACGTTTACCCCTCATGTCACTCTCTACGCGGGTGAATGTCCAACTGATGAGTCTCCAGCAAAACTTCTAGAAATAGCAACCCAAGGCATTAAAAGTTTTAGTCTTACAGTCGATCAGCTCCTCTATACCGAAGAATTCACTAAAACGTTATTCGTACAATTTCACCCCAATCCAGTATTGATTCAAATTACAGAATGCTTGAGGCGCAACGCTTCAAAGCCCTCTGATTATATTCTCAATCCTCATCTGAGCTTAATTTACCAGTACTTGAGCGAAGAAACAAAAAAAAAGTTGGTAAATTCAATTAAATTACCTAAGTCTGAAATATTTTTTGATGAAGTAAGCGCTATTTCTATTCCAGATACTATAACAAAAACAGAGGATGTAGAAAATTGGACTGTGGTTTCTAAAAATAAACTCCAATAGTTCTAAAATCTAATCAGGAAGTAGAAGCAAAGTTCATTATTCCTACTTCCTTTAGTTTAGCCTCATCTCCCTGTCCTCGTGTCTGGAGCATCAGTCCTAACTGTGGGTTTTCAACCGGGCATAATGTCAGCAGATGTAGCAGGCTTTAAGCTCGAACCATAAAGGTCAACAAAGCGTTTAAACAGCCACATTGTTTCGTGATTGGGAACTTTATTCAAGTTGACTAAGCGCTCTATATTTCTTTTTGCCAATTGACGTAAGTAAGGCAAATCCTCAAATAGAGTCAAGCACGATGCAAAGTGCAATACTAGTTGCAATAAGGGTCTAGGCCATTCTAGATTGCTGTAGATATCGATGAATAACTTATGCTTAGTATGGCTCAGAGGAATGGCGTTAAAGATGACAATGATATGCTTCTGGTTGTAAACAGGAATTTTTAGTTCAACCGTATAGGGGGTATGCAAAATCAATCCAGCCTCAACAATGGGTTGTCTCCAAATCCTTAATGCATTAAAAGGAGAATGGAGAATCGTTTGAAATGTAACCATACCACCAATAGCAGTTGTTTGAAAATCATTCACTTTGATAACTCTTAAATTATTAAGACTAAAATTGTGAATGGTTTCCAAATGCTTTAAATTTAACAAATGATAAATTTGACAAACATAAGGAAAAGGTAGGATATACTCCTGCCTAATCATATGATGTTCTTGCAACTCCAACATTCTAGATTGTGCGGTAGAAATATAAATTTCATGCTGCTCATTATTTAGAATTGGATAGCTTTGCATTGAATCTATTTCATCACTATCCCAGCTCGTTTCTGGTTTCAAATACAGCCAACTGAGAAAGAAAAAAGAGGCTGTAAACAGATGGATAAATTCTGTTGGAGATACATAACCATCAGTGAATGCCGCAATACCTCTATCCGTAACTCCGAATAGCCACGATGGAATTCCAACAAGCCAAATACTGTTTTTGATTTGGTCTATAAAAATAGGTAAATTTAAAGAACTTTTGTGATTTTTTGGGTCGCAATTGATAGTTTGCAATGTATCATGCGGCATAATGATTCAAGCCTGATTTTTTCGGTTTAGTTTAATAGAAAATTTGTCCACAAGAGGTAATCCTATGGATATAAGTGCTTTGAGTTGTGATATAAACAGTCAACAAGTTTAAAAAACTTGCTGTTGCTCTTATCGGATATTAAATTTCCTAAAAGAGATTACTGTGGAGTCAAGTTTTGCACTTACCCCTAAGCTAACACCTAAAAATTGGATCATCCTCTTTCTAGAGTTTAGGTTTGACTTTACAATCATCTATCTACTTACTAAAGATAGATGAATACAGCCTGTATTAATCAATACAATAAACCCAAGCTTGCCAAGTAATAATTCCGCTAAAATTCATTCCCTAAGCCTGAAGCTTGGCTGGAAAAAGTACTCTAACCTAAGATATAGATTTAACGATTGATTCTAAATCATTCTAATCTTTCCTACCTCATCCATTGGATTGAAAAATGCGATCGCTCTCGCTAAGTCTAGTAGGTGTCAAGTTTGATTCGATGGGTGCTTATCCTGTTCGTAGTAAGCGCTTACTACAAACCTATCAAAACTTGGTTGACGACCACTAGATGAGTTGTAGGGGAAATCTAGATTAATTCCTAGCAATATTAAATAAGTAGCAAGCTTCCTGGTTATCTGCTCATGCGTGAGATATCATGAATGACCGCTCACAAAAAAGGACACAATGATTAAGCAGGAGTAGATTAGAAAATGCCCAAATGGAAACTCGTTACTGAGTTCACTTTTGATAGCGCCCATTTCATTAAAGACTACGACGGGCCTTGTGGTCGAATGCATGGGCATACTTATAAAGTGCGAGTTGAAGCAACCTCGCCAAAGCTACATCCATCGCAATATTGCCCTCATCCCGTTATGGTTGCTGACTTTAGAAGCTTGCGTTGGGCTAAACAGGACATGGCAAAGGGAGGATTAGATCACTCCGTTTTAAATGAAGTTTTGCCTGAAGAATATGAGACAACGGCGGAGATGATTGCTCAGTACATCTACGACGAAACCAAAAAGCGGGTGCCTGAAGATGTGCAGCTCAAGATTGTTGTATCGGAGACTCCTAATAGTTGGGTGGAATATGAAGGTTGACAGAAGGGGAGTTCTAGAGATGGTATTTATAGATAAGTAGGTAGGTACAAATAAACGCAGGTATGTAAACAAATGTTGAGAGCCTAAAACCCTCTTCCCTTTTGCCTTTTGCCTTCTACCCTCTGCCTTGCCTCAACGACAAATATTAATGCCCACCTACTTACTTAAATAAACATAGGAATTGGATTTAGCTGCTCTTCTGTTGATGATGCTTCTAACCAACCCAATTCCACAGGCACATCATAAAGTCTTCCCGGAGCAAACTGTGCCCAAAAGTGACGCAAATTCGGAACAATAACCTTGACGACACTCATCCCGATATCCGGACGAGTTTGGTCAAGCACGAGCATTTCCAAGTTGTGTTTTGCCGCAATCTCTACACATCTCATTACATCCTCACGCAAATCATCGCTCCAGTACGATGGGTAATCATTGTAAACTTTAGCCACAGCTTTAGCGTCTGGTGTGAGATAAGGTTGATTCTCCAAGGTCGCTGTTTCACACCAACTTTGCATATCCTGACGAGAAAACGTTGCTTGCCCCTGCGGATTATCTGCATTAGAGAGAAATACCATTTGATTCATCTCTGTCACCGCTCGCAGTAAAGCAATTTTTGGGTCGAAATGGGCACCAAAACCGAATAATATATCCTCTGGTTGCTTATTGGTACGCCTGGAAATAGCGGCGAAGGCAGGAATATTTAAATCACTGGTAATATCCAATACCCAGAAGTCACGATGCAGTGTTTTGTAATATGCCTTGAGGGTTTGGAGATATGGTAACTCGAAACTCTCTAAATTGAGCATGGGTCTTTGTACCCGGTTATACCACCACAAAGCAACCGCATCACGCTCGACTAATTCCATAAACCCTTGAAGAATTGCTTCTTCCTTAGTGTTGCCCGCCGCGTTGCCATTGGTATCAGACCCACAAAAGCAATGGTCTTGGGGAATGGGATAACCGTAGTAACAGTAAGCCATTGGTAGATACTTGAAGGTTTGATGAGTGAGCGACCAAACGGGTGTCCAGTCAATTTCTTGCTCTTCGTTAAATGGTTCGGGAATCCACTGAATTAAATGATGTTGTGGGTTCCATTCATGTCTTTTTTGATATTGAGATTCACTGTAATGAATACAGGCATAGGGGTGAACAGCAGCGTTGTTCATCTGGGAATATTTCCCTCTCACCCGGATTTCATTTCCTGTATAAACTCCAGAATACCGCTCGATGGCTTCTCCCAAACAACTGGCTTTGGCTTGCAAATCGGTTGTGCCTTTACCCGCACTTTTACGGTGTACAGCTTGACGTAGACTGTCCAAGTCATTGCCTTCTCTAGGAAAGCTATGATCCGCTAGATACAAGTGAATCAAACCCTGTTCATGCTGTAATTCACTGAATAGTCTTCTAACAACCCCTGTAATCGGACTAATATGATGTTCGTACCGCTTTAAAGTTTGCCCAGGCAAACAAGTCCGGTGTCCGCCATCGGCTGTAAATAGCTTTTTCTGGCTACTTAAGATTAGAGGTTGAGGTTTGAAGGAATTAGGGTTACCGCAACGCTGACATTGAGGTCGTCGGATTAGAGTATGGCGTTGCAAATTTAAGTTTACTAAGTCAAGAGTGATAATGCTACCTTCAAGTTCTTGCTGCTCTGGAGAGGCAATCCATTTGGCAATTTCAGTGGCGGCAATGTTGAACCCTGTCTCTAAGGTGGAAGGTAGAATAGAACGAGAGACGGGAAACGGTGCGAAGCTTCCTTTTTGCTCTTGTAGGGAACATTCAATTTCGCGGTTAATCCTGAGACGTTGCGCTAAACATTCCCAACAACCTGTTTTATCCGGTCGAAACATGGGGCCAATCCAAATAACGGCTCCTACAGGTTTGACCAATAGCCAAGGTTTTTGAGATACTAAGGCTTGTTGATTGAACTGATTTAAACCAACTTGCAGGTAATCATCGGTTAATGTAATAGCTAAATCCCCTACATCACTGACTTGGATATTCAAGGATTTTAATGTAGAGATGAACGGTTCTTTGGGTACCTTACCGAAGGTAGTAACAGAAACCCTGGTTTCTCGGAGTCGGCGGAGGGCAACTCTAGTATCAATATTGAGTAAATTCCAAAAAGCTGCAACTTCGGAAGGCAGAGTATCATCAGCTTCTGTAATGTATCCCTTACGCTCTAGAAGTGTTAGTGCATAGTCAACTGCGTCTGCTGAAGCTATTCCTTGGAGCTGAGTAAGAATTTGATTAACCGTATGATGACCATCAAGCAATGGTGCTAGCAAAGCATAAAGGCGTCCTTTTAAGGCAAAATGCTTTTGCTCACTCAGCAGGTATACAACTTGTTCAAAAATCTCAATGTGGAAATGAGCTTTAAATTTGGGTTTGATGATCATGTTCTGCTTGTAACTTCGAGCAATTCATGGAAGGGTTTCTTGGAAAGTGCTGAACTGCTATGTGAAGTAATTCATTGCATCTGTTAGCATCAGATTTTTTTAACGCAAAGGAACACAGAGGGTTTGATAATTTCAAACAGAAATGAGGTAAGAGAAGCTAAAAAAATCTGAAACTACACCGATTCAATGGTTTGGTGTGTTAGAAGTATAAGAGTGATCTCGTTGTGGGAATAGCAGATGCACCGAGTTGGGCTTGTTGTTGGGGATAAATACTCCTACCTGATTGCAAGTTGCTAACCCAGTTACTTCAGTTAGTTGCAACTTAATGCAGCTACTGGCATGGCACTTGAGGGTTGCAGAAGAGTTTCACGCATCTGTTGTTTCAAGTTTTCTAAGTCGGCACGCATTGCTCTAATCTGAGCATCCTTTTCCTGAAGTTGTTGATGAAGTGCCTGGATAGCAGCGAAAGCCACGCCGTTGGCATCGATGGAATTGATCATGCGATCGCTCTCTCCGACTGCAAAGGTAGCTGCAAAATCCTGTGCCATTGGCCCGATATGCCGGATGGCGGAATTCTGCTGTTTGTAGTTCCAGGTTGTGATGGGTAGATTCGCCACTTTGGTTAAAATGTCTTGGGAATCTACAGGGGCGAAGTTTTCCTTCATGTTGCGATCGCTCCAGCCATTTCCCCATCCCAGAAATCCCCAGGAGCCATCTGGATCGACTGTTATCGCTTTGTTTCTGTCTTCCTCATCATATTTCTTCAGGGTACCTTTACCTAATGGCTTTCCAGCGGGATTGATGTAGCCAGTTCCACCGACACAGTTTGCTAACTCCTCATCAGACAATTCATCAATTAACTCTTCTATATTCTTGGTTATATTTTCTATTTCCATTATTTTTTATCCTCCTCCTACAATCTTTAATATACTTAAATTTACTGTTTTTTAAATGTTAAAAATTAACAGTAAACAGCCACCTCTGCCATTAGTTACAAACTTTCCAAAATAGTTACTAAACCGACTTTTGAAGGAGCAAATTGAGTTTCCAGCTAGGAAATGATTTCTATTGCGTTTCTATCGCGATCGCAGAATATACGAATATTCTGTAAACTTCTTTAAGTTTTATTTACAAGCTTGAACTTTAGTTGAGGTTCCTCTACTCAATCTCTAAATTGAAAGCCAATAAGCCAGTAAAAATTAATCCTCAAGAGGGGTATAACAGGTAAACTCTATTCTCTCTATCTATCTACAGGTAGATACCGAAAGAGAAGGTTCAAAATAGCCTGATAACTGTTGGGGATAAATAATAATATATCTAGGAAACATAAATGAAACTGAGTCGTCACTTTGGCTGGAAGACAGCAGAGATAGTCATCTGCTGTCTAGCGAGTGCAAACTCAGGTTGGGCGCAGCAAATTGCTGGAGATGGAACGTTATCAACTAATATCACCTCCCCCGACGGACTCAATTTCACCATCACTGACGGCACTCAAGCAGGAAACAATCTTTTCCATAGCTTTAGTCAGTTCTCCGTACCGACTGGCGGCTCAGCTTTCTTTGACAATGCCTTAGATATTAGAAATATTATTGGTCGGGTAACGGGTAATTCTATCTCAAATATTGATGGGTTACTTCGCAGCAACGGTACTGCTAACCTGTTTCTCCTCAATCCGAATGGAATTCTCTTTGGTTCAAATGCTCAACTAAATATTGGTGGCTCTTTTCTCGCCAGTACTGCCACTGGGGTAGTGTTTGCTGATGGGACACTCTTGAGTGCAACGACACCTTCCTCTTCATCGTTACTTACAATCAGCGTACCCATCGGTTTGCAATATGACAGCACAACCTCTGGGATTCAGGTACAAGGGTCAACACTTGCTGTTCAACCCGATCGCACTTTAGCCCTAGTAGGCGGCAATCTGAGTGTAGAAGATAGCACATTAACTGCTGCCGGTGGTCGCGTTGAGTTAGGTGCGGTATCAGGTGCAGGAACCGTTGGACTAAATCTTGCCGATAATCAAATCCAGTTAAATTTTCCAAGTGGTATCGAACGAGCCGATGTATCCCTCACCAATGGCACTCTCGTTAGTACCAGTGCACAGGGGAGTGGTGCTATTCAGCTTGTCGGCAGGCAGATTAGACTTCAAGATTCGCGGGTGGAAACCATTAACTTAGGTGCACAACCCGGAGGAAATTTAACAGTCAATGCGTCAGAGGCTGTAGAACTGTATGGCAGTGAGGCTGGGGGTACATTTGCCAATGGCTTGTTTACCGAGACTCAAGGGGAGGGCAGTGCTGGTAATATTGCGATCGCTACACAACAGCTAAGAGTCGAGGGTGAAGCGAGAGTCTCGGCTGCAACATTTGGTGCAGGTGCGGGGGGAAGCTTGACCGTAGACGCCATGAACTCTGTAGAACTCATTGGCGTTGACTCCAACAATCCTCAGTTATTCACCGGCTTATTAACGGATGCTGAGAGTAGCGGCGCAGCAGGAAACCTCACCATTAATACGAGACAATTAATTGTCCGGGATGGAGCCCAAGTATCGGCTGTAACGTTTGGCGCGGGTGATGGGGGAAACGTTACAGTGAACACCTCAGAATCTGTGGAACTGTTGGGTGCCACTCCCTCTGTTCTATTTCCTAGTGGCTTGTTTACTGCGGTGCAGCCAGAAGCTTTAGGAAATGCTGGCGATTTGACGGTTAACACCAGGCGGTTGGTTGTTCAGGATGGAGCACAGATTTTTGCTGGCACTGTTGGCGCAGGAGATGGGGGAAACTTGACCGTGAACGCCTCGGAGTCGGTGGAACTCATCGGTATTGCACCCATGGCTCGGTTTCCCAGTGGGCTATCTACTTCAGTGCAACCAGGAGCCACAGGAGCGGCAGGAAATTTAACGGTCAACACTAGACAGTTAACGGTTCGGGATGGGGCACAGATTTTCACCGGTACTCTGGGAGGAGGTGAGGCAGGAAACTTGACGGTAAACGCCTCGGAGTCGGTGGAACTCATTGGTGTTGCACCCATTATCCTTGAGCCTAGCGGCATATTTACTGCTGTTGCTCCGTCATCCCCAATTAAAGCTGGAGACTTGACGGTTAATACAAGTCGGTTAGTTGTGCGAGATGGCTCACAGATAGCTGCTGCGGCCTTTGGCGAGGGCACAGGAGGAAATGTAACCGTAAACGCTTCTGAGTCGGTGGAACTTATCGGTAAAGGTCCAATCCAGCAAAATCCGCTCGATCCCAGCCAAACCCGGCAAGAGCCAAGTGGGTTACTATCTGACGCGGGAGGTTCTGGTGATTCGGGAAGTGTGAGGGTTAAAACAGGGCAGTTGATGGTTCGAGATGGAGCACAGGTAGCGGTTAATAATCAAGGTTCAGGCAATGCAGGTAACTTGGAAATCCAAGCCGATTCGCTCTTGCTAGACAACCAAGGAACGCTTACTGTTGAGACAGCCTCTGGAGAGGGTGGGAATATTAATCTAAAACTACAGGATTTGCTATTGATGCGCCGCAACAGTCTCATCTCTGCCCAAGCCGGTGGCACGGGTAATGGCGGCAACATGAATATTGACACGACCTTCTTAGTTGCCTTGGAAAATAGCGATATTATCGCCAATGCCGTTGAAGGTAGAGGCGGTAATATTCAAATCACCGCTCAAGGTATCTTCGGAACTGAATTTCGTGAACAATTAACCCCAGAAAGTGATATCACCGCCAGTTCAGAGTTCGGGGTAGATGGTGTAGTCGAGATCAACACACCAGAAGTTGACCCAAATCAAGGATTAGTGGCTTTACCAGAGGAGGTGATTAATGCCGCTGAGTTAGTGGCTCAAGGTTGTGGAGCAGGTGGAGGACTAGAGTCTAGTCAATTTATTGTCACCGGACGCGGGGGGTTGCCACCTACCCCTAGTGGAACAATTCCTAGTGATACGGTGCTGGTTGATTTAGGAATGCCTCCCGTTCAAAGGGCAAGCAGTAATCCTGCTCAGCCAATGTCCACTCATTCGACTAGGAAATCTACTGCACCCATTGTCGAAGCCCAAGGATGGATGATCAATGCTGAGGGTCAAGTTGTCTTAACTGCCCAAGCACTGATTGTTACACCTCAGGTAACTTGGCAACCTGCCGCCACCTGTCAAGCTCTTCAGACTCCTGAAAGGGAAAAGGGGCAAGGGAAAGGGGAAAAGGAAACAAAAGGAAAGCCCATACATCAATGAAGGGGCACAGGAATTACGACGCGAGAAATATTGCTGGACGCTCTCTTTCTTGCCTTTCCTCGACCTTAATAAAACGCGGTTTGGGTCATTAGAGAGAAGTCACTAAGAGCAGTCAGAATAAATCTGTAAGGGGGTGTTTCCATCAAAAACATGGCAAGAGAACCGACTGTATTGAATAAGAAGAGGGCAAAAAAGAGGATTTTGTTTTTTGCTCTTGCTGTTGCCACTTTGCTGTTTACCTGTTTTGGCAACCCAGTACAGTCTGCCCAATTCATTGCCAAAGTTGAGAGTAATACAGCTCAGTCTTCAGTATCGAATTCTTCACAGCTCTTGCAACAAGGCAGAGAATACTACGAAGCCAGTCAGTTTGCTCAAGCAGTGACAGTTTGGGAACAAGCCGCCTCTGCTTTCGCAACTCCGGGAGATAGTTTAAACCAGGCAATGGCACTGAGCAATCTCTCGCTGGCTTATCAGCAGTTGGGACGATGGCAGGAGGCAAAGGCTGCACTTGCCAAAAGTCTTGGTCTCTTGGAGACTGGACAAGCAACGGGTACCGATACAGCACAACAACGGGTTTTAGCCCAAGCGCTCAATACTCAAGGGCGTCTCCAACTGGCATTGGGACAAGCTCAACAAGCTCTCACGACCTGGAAGCAAGCTGCCGCTACTTATGAGCAAGCCAAGGATGACTCAGGAATGCTCATCAGCCGCATCAACCAAGCTCAAGCGTTAAAGGCATTAGGCCTCTACCGTCGTGCCTTAACAACCTTAACTGAGGTTAACAATATCCTGCAAAAACAACCTGAATCACAAATTAAAGCCGTTGGACTGCGTAGCCTGGGTAGCGCTCTTTTATTAGTCGGTAATGTGGAGCAGTCTCGACAAGTGTTACAGCAAAGTTTGGCACTAGCTCGAAAACTGCAATCTGCCCCAGATATTGCTGCAACTATGTTTGATTTGGGCAACACTGCCAGAGTGGGAAACGATTTAGAGGCAGCACTAGAATTTTATCAACAGGCGGCTGCGATCGCATCCAATGGAAAAGAAAGTGCGATCGCTCCTGCATCTAGTTTGAATGTGCAAGCGCAACTCAAGTCCCTGAGTTTACTAATAGAAACTCAGCAAAAGTCAGCCGTCGAGGATTTATTACCCAAGATTCAGTCCCAATTAAGCCAATTGCCTCCTAGCCGAGTCAAGGTCTATGCTCAAATTGATTTGGCTAAAAATCTGATGGAGATGTGGAGTGGAGGAACACAGGAGGGGGGAACACAGAGCCTGTTTTCAATTTCCAATCCTTCGGACATTGCTCAGAGTTTAGCCACTGCGGCACAACAGGCTCGAAGTTTGGGGGATCAGCGAGCCGAAGCTTATGCTCTTGGTAATCTGGGTCAATTGTATGAGCAAACCCAGCAATGGTCGAGCGCTCAAGAGCTGACCCAAAAAGCCCTTATGCTCAGCCAAGCCATTAATGCACCGGATGTTGCCTACCATTGGCAATGGCAACTCGGTCGTATTTTAAACGCTCAGGGAAAAACAACAAATTCTATATCAGCTTATAGCGAGGCTGTCAATACCCTACAGGCACTCCGCAATGATTTACTCGCTGTTAGTCCAGATGTTCAGTTTTCCTTCCGAGAGAGTGTAGAGCCTGTCTATCGGCAATTCGTCAGTCTCCTGTTGCAAGGAGAAGCCAATCAAGAAAATTTAGCTAAAGCTCGGGATGTGATTGAATCGTTAAGGATAGCAGAGCTGAACAATTTCTTTCGAGAAGCTTGTCTAGATACCCAGTCCGTTCTAATTGACCAGATTGATAACAATGCTGCTGTACTGTATCCCATTATTTTAAGCGATCGCTTAGAAGTCATTCTCAGCTTACCCCAGCAACCTCTGCGTCAATACACGACCCTTATATCCCAAAACAAACTGGAAAGTATTATCGAGCAGCTACGTCAAACCCTAGTTACTCGCAGCCAGCTCAACTTTTTGCCCTATTCCCAGACTATCTATGATTGGTTAATTCGTCCCATTGAGACAGACTTGGTGAACAGTAAAGTTGATACCCTAGTGTTTACCCTGGACGGCTCCTTGCGGAATATCCCCATGGCAGCACTTCATGATGGCAATCAATATTTGGTGGAAAATTATAATATTGCGTTGAGTCTCAGCTTGCAGCTCGTTGACTCTAAACCACTGCCCCAAGAAGGGTGGAAAACATTGGTTGCAGGATTAACTGAAGCTCGCTTAGGTTTTGCCCCACTTAAATATGTTGCCCAAGAAATTGAAAAAATTCAGTCTGAGTTGCCTAGTGTAGCTCTGCTTAATCAAGAGTTTACGAGTGAGGCTTTCCGCAAAGAACTTGACTCATCATCCTTAGCTGTGGTTCACATTGCCACTCATGGTCAGTTTAGTTCTAACGCTGAGGAGACGTTTATTTTAGCTTGGGATGGTCGCATTAATGTCAAGGAGTTTGATCGAATTCTCCAACCGACAAACCTAACAAAACCAAAGAGCATCGATCTCTTAGTTCTCAGTGCCTGTGAGACAGCAGCAGGAGACAAGCGAGCTGCTTTAGGTTTGGCAGGTGTCGCTGTACGAACCGGAGCGCGTAGTACAATAGCAACGCTATGGTCAGTCAGTGACTTTGCTACAGCCAAACTAATGGGTCTATTTTATAAAGAGTTAACTCAAGTCAAATCGACCAAAGTTGAATCGCTGCGTCATGCTCAAGTCACCCTCTTGAGAGATTCACAATACCAACACCCGATTTACTGGGCACCCTTCGTTTTGGTGGGAAATTGGCTGTAACCGCCTCTTTAGGTAAGAAAAAAGTTTAGAGGTTTAAATCAAAATAATGAGGAATACTTGAAAAATATTTTTTCAGACTAAATTAAAGGGTACTCAGCAAGAGTTAGGTTCACAGTTGTAACTGCAACTCCGATTAAAGGGAATAGAAGAAATATTTGAAACAAGGCGGTAGCCCTTGAAGTTTCAATGCGTCCTGATTCAAATCCCCGAATTCTAATACCAAGTTGCATTCATTCGTAGCATATTCATTTTCTGGGCGTCCCCGCGTCCCCGCGTCTCCGTGTCAATCTCAACTACTATCTTTGAACGCAACTCGGCATAATTGTGGGGATTACCTGTTCCCCTTTCCTCGTTCCCTTTCAAGCCAAATATAATGTCCTAACCCATATGTTCGTTGCTATAAAAGCGGATTGTTAAAAATTCGTAGTACTCGCTCTCGCGAGAAGCAAGCTACGTAGGGCTTGCTGCAAAAAGCGGAAACCCTGAACTAACAACACTTTCAGAGG
>CBKWLJ010000204.1:0-15198 GCA_966675205.1 uncultured bacterium | reverse complement strand
TTAGGCTATGCCTCCACCGTTTAACGTCTACTTACTAGTTAGACACTCTGGGGGCTTTGGTATCGTACCCCTACTCTATACAGGGTCTGTGCGTAAGTCCTGTAGTGCAGCGCAGCAGAAATAACCCACCAGTCTAAAAAGATTAAAAAGCTTACTGTACAAGGAATATATAGCAGTCTCCAAAGCGATTAGGACACATCTCAATCCTGAAACCTTGACCGATTCGTTTTCCTTCTGCCTCCTGCCCTCTGCCCTGGAGCCTTTTGCTATACCTTTTGCCTCCTGCCTTCTTTCTTGAAGCCTTCTTATACTAGGATGATTGAGTATTAGCTTTGCTTGCGTGGAAAAATTTGACCATCATTTTTGATAATTAGAGGAGTCTTGGGAAAATCACTCTGAGTGAGCTGACGAATAAGCTTAATACTACGACCTTGGCGATCGGGATAGGGTATACCTTGCCCATTAAGAATAACAGGAAGAATTTTACCTGAGACAAAATTTCCCTGATTATCGAGTTCTACTTCTAAGACTAGGGAGTAGGCAAGTTGGGCAGCAGTAGAAAGGGTACGATATCCCAAAAAATTACCTAGAGAATAAGCAATTAATTTGCCTTTGTAGAGCTCTAATGCTCTAGGAACATGAGGACTATGTCCTAATATTAAATCAGCTCCATTGTCAATCATTGTGTGGGAAAAACTTACTAAATTACCCCGATTTTCCCCGGCGAAAAACTCAGTTTGATTTTTGACCCGCATCGCACCGGTTCCTTCCGCACCTCCATGAAAGGAAATCACCACAATATCAGCATTTTCCCTCGCCTTTTGCACTAGCGATTTAGCCGCCGCCAGATTATTAATGGAATTGTGATAGTCAAAGTAGCTAAAGCCAATCCAAGCAATGGATAGACCTTTATAGTTAGCAATCAGGATTTGACCTTTTTTTCCAAGGGCTTTAATCCCTGCATTTTCAAGATTATCAATCGTATCTTTAAAACCCGGAAGTGCAAAATCAAAGGAATGGTTATTGGCAACGCTCATGATATCAAATCCGGCGTCTTTCAAAAGCTGATTGTAGCTGGGTGGTGTGCGAAAAGGAATAATCAATCCCCCTCCAAAACCTTTAGGAGAGTGAGGATAGTTGGTTAATGTACTTTCAAAGTTTCCAAATAAAAAGTCTGCTCCTTTGAGAAGGGGCTTAACGGCTTTAAAGAGTACCTGCTTCTGGGGATGAAGCCGATTAGCCGGGTAGTTAGTACCGGGAACAATATCACCAACAGCTTTGATTCGGATATTAACTTTAGGGAGGACTTTAGGTGATTTTTGGGGAGGAGTCTTAGCTGTAGGTGATGTAGGCGATGGAGTTTCTGTAGGTTGTGTATCCTCGATTTCGCTGTATGCTAGTCCCTCTGGATACCGATGAATGAAGCCATAGCCTATGCCAAGAAGAAAGCTTAACAAGCCAATCAACAACAGTAGAGATGCTCTGCGGCGGATCTTACGATTTAAGGCTGCGATCGCATAGGGATGCGGCTGCTTGGACAAGAGAGCATCTGTCTCCTTCCGAGACAATAAAAGCTGTCTCAAGCCAACGATGAGAAATTTTTTGATATGCCTGAGGCGAGATCTAAGCATCCAAATACCAACAAAATCAGGGATACGCACCCAAGCTAGACACAATAAATCAAGTCTTTTATCCAAAAATTGGGTTTTAAGATGCCAAAAGGCTGGACTAAATGTTTCTCAGCTTATCATCTCGCGTCCGATAGGTCTTGGCTTAAGGTATGCGATCGCTCTTATGCACGATACTCAAGAGAGGGGGCAAGAGAATTCCCTCAAGTCCTAACAACGATGAGCGAACTTCTCCCTGTTGGGTTCTATGCACTGAATAGCTCTTCCAATCCCTACGCTGCGGCTGCCCCAGATACAATAGTTAACGAGTCCTGAATCGACCCAAACCGATGACGCCTTCTTCAAGTGAGACTGCATCCCAGAAAAGTTTAGAGGAATTGGAAAACGACTACCTCGATGAATTACCTGAAGATGTCGAGATGTCGCTGTTCGACCATCTAGAAGAGTTGCGGCTACGAATTTTCTATTCTCTAATTGCTGTAGTCGTGTGCGCTGCTGGCTGCTTTGCCGGAGTTAAACGCATTGTCCAGTTGTTGGAACTTCCGGTTCAAGGGGTTAAGTTTCAGCAAGTGGCTGTGGGAGAATACTTTTTTGTCTCTCTTAAAGTTGCTGCATATAGTGGTCTGCTGATTGCCAGCCCGTTTATTCTTTACCAAATTATTAAATTTGTTCTACCAGGACTGACGCGCCGTGAACGACGCTTAATTGGACCCATTGTGCTAGGTTCAGGTGCACTATTTTTCGTTGGCTTGACCTTTGCCTACATTGCTCTACTTCCTGCCGCCCTAAAGTTCTTCATTAGTTATGGCTCAGAAGTAGTTGAGGTGAACTTGTCTATTGACAAGTATTTTGAATTTGTATTGCCATTAATGTTCTTTACTGGCTTGGTATTTCAAGTTCCAGTTATTCAGATACTACTAGGCTATTTGGGAATTGTCTCTTCCAGGCAAATGCTTTCAGGTTGGCGCATGGTTATCTTAGCCTCAACGATTTTGGGAGCAGTATTGACACCTTCTACTGACCCGATTACTCAAAGCTTACTAGCAGGTGCTGTTCTTGCTCTTTACTTTGGGGGCATTGGTCTAGTTAAGCTTTCAGGAAAATAATAGACGCAAAAATTTGAGAGGCAAGGATTTGGTATTTGTAATCTCTGCCTAGTTTCCCGTTCATCACTTTTGGTTTAAATAGTCAATAATATTGACTTAAAAATCCTCTAACATCCATTCTGATGCCCGCTCACCCAATTCCAGTGGAATACTGACCGCTTTACCTAAGCGCGGACGCTCACGGGTTTGCTGAATGTAGGTTTGTACCTGTGCAGTTCCTCCCCAGGCATGGAGATAGCTAGCAACTGTATCTAAATGCTCCATGTAGTCTGCTTCAGAGAGCGGGAACGACGCCTGTTCTAAGTATTTCCACATGACCTGAACAAAGATTTTGCCCTGAGTCCGTCGTATTTGAATGTCATAAGAGCGTCCCCACTTGCTGAGCAGGAGTTGGCGCAAGTCCTGTCCTGTCATATCTTTAACTCTTCCTGGCTCGTTGTTTACATTTCGTTACAAATACGACGCTTCTTTACTTTATGATACGGTGTTAAAGAATGTAATAATACTCATATCTAGAAGTCAAATCCTTCTGCTGTAAGGATTTGGGCAACCCAGCTCAGAATAGAATTGCTCTACCTTCTTAGAGCAGGGTTTAAGAAATTCTGGGAATTTGTCCAGAGTTGTTAAAAAAAATATACGTTTAGGCGTTTAGTTATGGCTCAAGCTTCTCGCTCCTCAGATGTTCCCGATATGGGGCGTCGTCAATTTATGAACCTGTTGACGTTCGGTACTATCACCGGTACGTTTTTTGGAGGACTGTATCCATTCATTAAGTACTTTATTCCCCCTTCAAGTGGTGGAGTTGGTGGAGGTGTCACAGCTAAAGACGCTCTGGGCAATGATATCAACGTTAGCCAATATTTAGTGAGTCATGGTGCAGGCGATCGCACCTTAGCTCAAGGACTCAAAGGTGACCCAACCTACGTTGTAATTACGGAAGATCAAAGCATTGCCGAGTTCGGCATCAACGCTGTGTGCACTCACTTAGGTTGCGTTGTTCCCTGGAATGCCAGCGAAAACAAGTTCATCTGTCCTTGTCATGGCTCTCAGTATAACAGTGAGGGCAAAGTCGTGCGGGGGCCAGCGCCTCTGTCCTTGGCCTTGGTTCACGCCACCGTCACAGAAGACGATAAGATTTCCTTTACACAGTGGACAGAAACCGACTTCCGCACCGGTGAAGAACCTTGGTGGGCTTAAGGGTTGAAGGTTGTTAGCGCAGCGGGGCGTAGCCCAGGTTAGAAGGTTAGAGATTAGAACTTTCAACTTTTCAACATGCTAGCGTTCAACTCTTGTACTCAATTCCCCATACCTAACTCGAAAATAGAAGCCAGGAGTCAGGAGTCAGGAGAGAAAGATTTTTATCCATTTCTTGTGAGCTTCTGCTCATGGTGCCTAATCTCTAATATCCTTTGTGAGTTTTTTGCTTAAAAGATGAGAACACCTTCTTTATCGGTGATTTGCACAGCCCTCAGTAAGCAGGTACTCGCCAAAACTGTTGTCCTAGCTTTGGCAACCTTGGCATTTTTCTTCGTCAGTGATATCTACTTGCCCCAATCAGCGGCTGCCTATCCTTTCTGGGCGCAGCAAACGGCACCAGAAACCCCTCGCGAAGCCACGGGGCGGATTGTCTGTGCCAACTGTCACTTAGCCGCTAAACCTGCGGAAGTGGAAATTCCCCAGTCTGTTTTACCAGACACAGTATTCGAGGCTGTGGTGAAGATCCCTTACGATTTGGACTCCCAACAGGTTTTAGGTGATGGTTCCAAAGGCGGTCTGAATGTGGGTGCAGTGGTTATGTTGCCCGATGGCTTCAAAATTGCTCCCGAAGACCGAATTCCTGAAGAGATGAAAGAAAAGGTTGGCGGAGTTTACTTCCAACCCTATAAAGACGGTCAGGACAATGTTGTGATTGTCGGCCCTCTACCAGGTGAACAGTACCAAGAAATTGTTTTCCCTGTCCTGTCTCCCAACCCCAAAACCGATAAAGGAATTTACTTCGGTAAGTACCCCGTTCATGTCGGTGCTAACCGGGGACGCGGTCAGGTTTACCCGACAGGCGATAAGAGCAATAACAACGTTTTCAACGCTTCTAAAGCCGGTACGATTTCTCAAATTGCCAAGACTGAAGATGGTGGGTATGAAGTCACCATTCAAACAGAAGATGGTCAGACCGTGGTTGAGACAATTCCCGCTGGCCCAGAGTTAATCGTGTCCGAAGGTCAACAAGTGGCAGCTAGCGCAGCGCTGACCAACAATCCCAATGTAGGTGGATTTGGTCAGGCAGATAAAGAAGTTGTCTTGCAAAACCCGACTCGAATTAAGTGGTTAATGGCATTCATCGGCGCGATTATGCTATCTCAAACGCTTCTGGTTCTGAAGAAGAAGCAAATTGAGAAAGTGCAAGCGGCTGAAATGAATTTCTAATTTCTCTGCTGAATTACTACTTCCGGGACAGGTTGTTACCTGTCCCTTTTTTATGGGTTTAGCAATCGAATTAAGTCTTGCAACTTGCTAAATTTCTTTAGTTCAAAAATGGGTACATCTGATACCAAGTTGCATTCATACGTAGCACATTCATTTTCTGGGCGTCCCCACGTCCCCTTGTTTCCGCGTCTATCTCAACTACTTTGTTTGAACGCAATTGCGTATGAGTTTGGGTTGCTGTTCATTGGAGCCATTTTGTCATTAAGTAGCGGTCATGATCGGCAAAGCCCATTTTTCGGTATAAATCCTGTGCTTTTGTATTGATTTGATCAACTTCCAAATGAAGTGCTTGAACTCCTAAAGAGGGGCAAACTTCTGCTACAAATTGTAAGGCTTTTGTTCCTGCACCTTGCCCCCGATAACTTTCTCGAATATACAATTCATCAATAAAAGCATCTCGTCCCAGAAATTCTAAGCTATAACCAAATGTGAGGATGAGATAGCCAATTGCTTCATCGTTAGCTTGGATTAGCCAAATTCGTCCTAGAGAATCATCCTTTAAAAAGGTTGCCAACAGACGGCGAATCGCACTGCTATCAAAAGGAAGATGTTCTATTTCATGAAACTCTCGAATAAACGCCACGAGAGTTTCTGTATCAAAGAAATCAGCAATCTTGAAAGTAACATTCATTAAAAATTTCCGCTTTTTAGCAATTACTTCATCTTGCTAATCTCTCGACTAGTTACCTCAATTTAAGCATCAGCCATTCCTTTGCTGATTAAATTTTTAGCCCTAATGTTTTTCAGCAAGAGGTTTGGGAATCATTCCCAGCCGGTCTAGCATTTCCTCGTCGTGAGAGCGAGTTGGATTAGGTGCGGTTAGCAATACAGGGCCGGTAAAGATGGAGTTAGCCCCCGCTAGCATACAGAGTACCTGCAATTCATCCGTCATTCCCACCCGACCTGCTGAAAGGCGCACCATGGCTTTAGGAAATAAGATACGGGTGGTTGCGATCGTTCGTACCAATTCGATCGCATCAACAGGAGGAGCTTCTTCTAAAGGGGTGCCTGCAACAGGAATCAAGCAATTAATCGGGATGGATTCTGGAGCTGGATCGAGCCGACAAAGCGCTTCTAGTAATTCCAGGCGGTTTTGTACCGATTCCCCCATCCCCAAAATGCCACCACAGCAGACGGAAATTCCAGCAGCGCTAACCGCACGAATTGTTTCTAAACGGTCTTGGTAGGTGCGCGTGGAGATGATGCGATCGTAGTAAGAAGGCGAGGTATCGAGATTGTGATTGTAGGCAGTGAGTCCAGCGGCTTTAAGACGCTCAGCTTGGTGAGGCTGGAGCATCCCTAGAGTACAACAAACTTCCATATCTAGAGCTGCTACCTGACGTACCATCTCTAGAACGCGATCGAATAGAGCACCATCTTTTACTTCTCGCCAAGCTGCACCCATACAGAAACGGGTAGCACCACTCGCTTTAGCCGCTCGTGCCTCAGCGACAACCGCCTCAACACTCATCAATTCTTGAGGGATGAGTCCGGTTTTATTGTGAACACTTTGGGAGCAGTAGCCGCAATCTTCCGGACAGCCCCCCGTCTTAATATTGCAGAGCGTGCAAAGCTGAACAGCTCGTGGATCATGGTTTTCTCGATGGGTGCGCTGAGCCTCGAAAAGCAAATCGGGTAAGGGCTGGTAATAAATTTCAGTGATACGCTCAAGCGTTACAGACATAGCACACATAATCGCTGGGGTGACTTTGGGAAAGGGGCAAGGTGAAGGGGTAAGGGGGAAAGGGGTTTGGAAGGAGAATTCGACTCCCGCCTTACGTCCTTTTCCCAGGAAGCTGCTTTTGTTCTCCTCCCCTGCTTGAAGAAGAAGGGGAATCCCTGTCGAGCTTTGCTAACAAGAAAAACTTGCTCGCTTCTAGTACAGATTACCAGCCAGAAGCCTCTAGTTATCGCTTTGCTTCCAAAGGACGGCAAGACAAAAAGCCCAGTGGTGAGGGAACTGGGCTGTGGTGTTTGGTATTTGGTGTTTCTATATAACTGGGATACCTCAATTCGGGTTACTGTTGGGCGAGGGGAGGCTCACCCTCCTGTAACTTCTCTTTATATCGATATCCTTTTATTCGTGTTGTAAACGCATTTCCGTATCGGAACACAGCAGCTTCACACTTTGAGAGGCTGTCTCTAAAGAATTGTAAATCCTGGAGATTCCCCTCGCATCCCCCAAAGAGATCTCCCTCCCTGCCCTCTAATCCCCAGAGGGGGCCCCGAGTTCCCCCTTAAAAAGGGGGGAAGCCAGAGGATGCTACGCTTTTTGTTCTCCGGGGGCTAGAGGGGAGCGATCCAATCGTTAGGCAACCTAGCCAGTTAACATTACTTAGGAATGAAATTACTGGTTGCCCTGCGGGCGTTGTTGCCGTCGTTGCTGCCAATTTTGGCGCATTTGTTGGAGTTCTTGCTTCTGTTCGTCTGTCAGAATTGCCTCAATGCGGGCTTTTTGCTGCTCCATCAGTGTACGCATTTGGGCTTTCTGATCGTCAGTGAGCGACTCTTTGATTTGCTTCCAGGCTTGACGGTTGCGTCCTTGCCCATTTTGCATCGCGGCTTGAATCGTTGCCTGTTGTTCTGGAGTCAGGATGGTTTGCATCTGGGCACGAGTCTCTTCCTTGATGCGACGCATTTCTTGCTGTTGTGCTTCGGTTAGATTGAGCTTTGCCCATTTACCTTGTTTACCTTGGCGTTGGTCTTGTTGTGTCTGGGCGAGTAACTGCTGTCCGGATGAGTTAGCTTGGGCGTTGACGGCGAAGGGCATGGCGGCAGCACCAAGGACAATTGCTCCAGCTAGCATCGGCATCAGTTTGATTTTCATCTTGACCTCGTTCTAGATCGCTTGAATTCGATGTCCTCATCATAGGAATTAGTACTTCCCAGCCACATGAGGAGAAAGTCATGACTTGAACCATGACTTTTGTCATAAGACCTAATCTGAAAATAGGAGTCAGGAGTCAGAAGTCAGGAGTCAGGGGTCAGGGGCTAGGAGAGATTAGTTTTCATCCATTCGTTGTGAACTCTCATTCATGGATGTCTAACTTGGAAATAAGGCATAAGGCATAAGGCATCAGGAATGAGAATTTTCATTTAACCTTTTCCCTGACCCAAGCGTCTGACAAGCCGTTTTAGCCCAAGACGATCTAATGTAGCGTTAGGTATTCGCTCTAATTGCTGTGAGCCGCTCGATTTCTATCCAAAATCATCCCTTTCGATTTCTGCTCTACCTAGAGTGGATGCTACTCTTTGTTGCGATTTTTACTGAACTTATTCCTTCTCCCCACCAACGTCTGTTCCGCATCCCAGAACTGACTGTTGGGATGATTATTTGTTTTGGGCTACTAGGCTTGAGATTGCCAACGGGTAAGCCAATTTACAAGGTTCTCTACACGTTCCTAGAGATTGTCCTGATTTTACTCACTTCAATAACAGGTGGTAGAGCAGTTCGATTGTTTCCCTTGCTTTACCTGGTGGTAGTCACTCGCAGTTGCTTAATTTTTCAACTGCCGGGTCGTTTGGTGGTGACGAGTTTATCATTTTCCTTGTTTTTGATGACGCTGATGCGACGCTTTCAGCGATTCCCTGCATCACCGCTATGGCAAGAGCGATTGCGATTTTTAACTCTGGGATATGCCCTCTTGTTTGGGTTAACGTTTCTATTTGTCTTGCTGTCGATGAATGCGATGGTAGCAGAGCGTCAAAGTCGAGAAAAATTGGCGATAGCTAACGAAAAACTACGCCAATATGCTCTCAAAATTGAGAATCAAGCCATCCTCCAAGAGCGCAACCGTATTGCTCGTGATATTCACGATTCTCTAGGGCACTCACTGACAGCCCTCAACATTCAGCTCGAAACTGCTCTGAAACTCTGGCAATCCAATCCTGACAAGGCCCAACAATTTTTAGAGCGGGCGAAACAGTTAGGGTCTCAATCCCTCCAAGATGTACGACAATCTGTTTCAGCGATGCGCTCTGATCCAGTGCAAGGGCGTCCTTTGCCAGATGCGATCGCTTATTTACTGGAAGATTTGCAGCGCTCAACAGGTATTTCACCCGATTGTAGCTTGCTGTTAGCACGTCCTCTCCCCCCTGAAGTTCACACTGCTGTATACCGAATTGTGCAGGAAGCATTGACAAATATATGTAAATATGCATCTGCTACTGAGGTGCAGATTCAGCTACAAGCGACATCTGATGAGCTGTCTTTGACCATTCGGGATAATGGCAGAGGATTTAATGTAGAGACGAATACCACAGGTTTTGGTCTGCAAGGAATGCGGGAACGGACTTTGGCATTAGGGGGTCAATTGACCATTGAAAGCATACTAGGGGCTGGATGCCGAATTACTGCCTATTTTCCTTTACCCAAACTATAACCAGGACAATGGGATATATCACAAATTAAAAGTTACAAGTTACAAGTTGAAAGTTATGCTTAAAAATTCGTAGTACTCGCTCTTGCGAGAAGCAAGCTATGTCATTCGTAATTGACTTGTCCTGAAGAGGATTTAAACCCCACCTAGAACTAGAAGACTTGAGAGGTCGGGGATTAGAGACCTATCCCTGAATTTATAATTACGAGTTACGAATTCACGCATTACGAATTATTTGTTGAACCTTCAACATTCAATCTTCCAACCTTCAACCCTGTGTTCGATAACCAAGGATTAATGACCAATAACCAATGACTATGATTCGTTTATTGCTGGTAGACGACCAAAGTTTAATTCGTCAAGGATTGAGGGCATTATTAGAGTTAGAACCCGATCTGGAAATAGTTGGAGAAGCAGAAAATGGGCAAAGTGCGATCGCACTGGTGGAGGAGTTACACCCTGATATCGTGCTGCTAGATATTCGGATGCCAATCATGGATGGTGTGGCAGTCACACGGGAAATTGGTCAACGGTTTACCGATATCAAAGTCTTAGTGCTGACTACTTTTGATGATGATGAATACGTGGCACAGGCGTTGCGTTACGGCGCAAAGGGCTATTTGCTCAAAGATACGCCTTCCGAAGAATTAGCGGCAGCAATTCGAGCAGTTTACAAAGGTTACACTCAACTCGGGCCGGGATTATTTGAAAAAGCACTTCCCAAATTTCCCCTCTCTCCAGCTAGCCCCCCACCAGGTTGGGAGGATTTGACACCCAGAGAAAAAGAAGTTCTTAAGTTTATTGCTGCTGGCGCTAGCAACCGTGAAATTGCCGAAGCACTCTACATTTCAGAGGGAACGGTGAAAAACCATGTGACGCGCATTCTCAGCCAGTTGGGTTTACGCGATCGCACTCAAGCCGCGATTGTGGCTCATTCCTTATTGCAGTGACACTCATCACCAAAAAATTAGTGTTACAGTCACCGTTTTTCCCTCTTTCGGATCACCCCTAATGAATAATCTTTATGAAAAATTTGTATTACAGCTATAAAATCTACATTTTCTGCAAAGTCCTATGTCAGTTCAAACCCTTTCATCTCAACTGTATATTGAAGAATTAGTTGCTCAAATCTTAATGGAACGTAGAGTTACATCCACAGAGCAGCAGATACTGATGTGTGCCTTGCTTTATGCAGATGAGTTGGATGAAACAGAACGAACACTGATCGACCGAGTCTTGTACGGTGTTCGGCATGGACTGCTCAGAATAGTCGAATAAGTTGATGAATCAGAGGGGTTAACCTTTAACTTTCATTTGTTCAGTACATAAAAATTCATTTAATTTATTAGTGGTGTCCGTTACCTTTTAATCAATGAAATGGGCAGAGATTAACTGTTTTAATGTAATTCTTTCTCTTTTTTAAGTCCTTTAGCTTGAAAATGCCATTTTTTTAGTTGGATTAATCTAACTGATTTCTTGGCTTATTTTTTTGTGAAATTTTATATCATTTTTTAGAATTAAAGAGATAACTTTTACTATTAATACTTGTTTACAAAAAGTTGATAAACTACATCTCCATTGATGAAAAGACAAGGAAAAATAGAGATATAAATTTCCAAGTCAATAAATCCAGATTACCTCTATTTTATTAGAGGAAATAGAAAAAATGATGAAAAACCATACATGCCCTTGCTGTTCGCATCCTTTACTACGGCATGTCTCCTTTAAAAGAACGTTCTGGTTTTGTAGCCATTGCTACCAAGAAATGCCAGACTTATCTAGCCATCAAGCGACGGAATTCAAGGCCAAGCATTGGCTCAATCAATCTGTTACTGAACGGCAATATTGGCAAGAAGCAAAAGAGCAATATGCAACACCCTGCTCTTACGTCGAAACAAAAAAACAGTCGCAGCAATCCGCTGATGTCGATCAACTGATTCAAACAGCTAATCGTCGCCGTTTTCAAGCCTATCTCGAACCCGCTTGGCAACACATGGCACAGGAGCAAGCCTCTCTGTCACTGATTCTTGGCGATCTTGACTTTTTCAACGCCTACAACAATACCTATGGCTATCCAGCCGGTGATCAGTGTTTGCAACGAATAGCGCAAATCATTGCGAATGCATTAGATCGTAATAGTGAGTTAGTTCCCCACTATGGTGGGGAAGAATTTGCCGTAATTTTGCCGAAGACAGGCGCTGAAAAAGCGGTTCGAGTAGCAGAAAATATTCGCCTTGCTGTTAAATCGTTAAAGATTTCTCTGACGCATTTTTGGCCAAATCAACACCTGACCTTGAGTTTGGGCATTGCTACACTTGTTCCGACGCCGGAATATCCGTCTGCCATGCTTCTCAATGCTGCTGAACAGTCACTAGAGCAGGCAAAAGCACAAGGACGCGATCGCGTTATACTCCATGAAACTTTACTACGGCAAAAGACGGTCAAAGTTATGGAAAAAACACCCACTTTGCCACAAAAATCAGAGTGTACTTCCGTACCTCATTAGCACAATTACACCTCTAAATAACCTAGTTAATATCGCAGGAAAGTAGGACACAGAGAGATATCGGATAACAAGTTTTGATTAAATGAACCTGTGGTAAAAAGTTTAAAGGGTGACAGAGAAAGGCAATAGCCTTTCCTGTTCCCCTTTCTTAATCAATACGAATTAATAATTATTGATTAATTCAACTACAGGTTGTGCCATTAGGCATGATTGTTCCTTTTAAAGAAGCTTCGCTCAAATCAGCTCCTTTCAAATGAGCTCCAATTAAATTAGCTTCATCAAGGTTAGCGCTACTCAGATTCGCTTTTGTCAAATAGCTGAGCAACAGACCCGCCCGCAGTAAATTGGCATGACTCAGGTTAGCACCATGTAAGTTAGCCTCTAGCAGGTTTGCCCCTGAAAGATTAGCTTTCGATAAGTTGGCTTTGTGTAGGTCTGCCTTGCTGAGTTCTGCTCCCTGTAGGTTGGCTTTCTTCAAAAGCAGTCCATTGAGATTTGCCAAACTGAGATTTGCTCCTTGCAAATCCGCTCCGCTAAGGTCAGCATTACTCAGATTCGCTTCCCTCAAATCTGCCCCACTGAGATTAGCCCCACTAAGATTAGCCCCCCTGAGGTCTGCCCCTTTGAGATCTGCTTCACTTAAATCAGCACTCTCCAAATTGGTCTGGCGCAAGTTCACCCGATTTAAGTAAGCGCGAATCAAATTTGCTCCACTCAAGTTGGCTTCACTCAAGTCGGCTTCCGTGAGAATAGCGCGATTTAACGTTGCTTTTCTCAGGTCAGTTTTCACTAGAATGGCTCGACTCAAGGTTGCTCCTGTCAAGTTAACCTTTGTCAGTTTCGCTCCTTTGACCAAAGCACCAATCAGGCTTGTCCCTATCAGAGTCGCAAGCTTCAAGTCTGCTCCTGATAAAGTTGCGCCCGATAAAATCGCTCCACTCAAATCTGCCTCATTCAAGTCGGACTGAGCTAAGTCAGCTCGCGATAAAGTCGTCTCAATCAATAGCGCTTTCGTAAGAGTGGCACTTCTCAAGTCTGCATTACTGAGATTAGCTCTGATGAGCTTTGTCTTTGCTAAGTTTGCCCCCTGTAAATGAGCGGCGCTGAAATTGACTCGATTCAGATTTGCTCCACTTAAATCGACCCCAACTAAATTGGCACCGGAAAAATTTCGCTCTCCTTTTTCATGCCGACTCAAAAGTGCGGCTTCAGTTGAAAATTCACTTGCTTTCATAAAATTTGCCTGATTTTACTTGCTGTTGTCAGCTCCAGGCTCGACCTGATTGTCTATAAAGAACGTTCAGGTGGCAGGGGTTAGCGAATAACTCCTTGGAACTTATTCAAATTGCGTAATCGTGGATGAAAAAACGGTAGTGAGTTAAAGCAGGAAGTTGAAATTTTGAGTGCAATCTATGTATTCTCAATCGCGATTGACTACTGAATGGACGGAAAGTCTAAAGGCAAGAAAATAATAAAAACACGGATGTGAACCGAAGAAATCGGTTTTGAGTTTACTCCATTCCTGCTTTTACAACTGCTACAAAAAACCTTCCCAGGATGGCTGGTTTTGATTCCAGCCAGGTCTCGGTCTCAAACTGGAAAAGTCTCTTGTCTTAAATGCCCCGGTGGACTTGACTGCTGCTCCCAAGTCTTGGCTCGGCGTCATACAGTTGGATCAGGATTGTGTTTGGTGTAGTTAGTGTGTATTGACTGAATAATCAGTTTTTAGAACTATAACGTGCTTTCAAGAAAGCCTCTGAAGTAGCAGCCACCTGTTCCACTCTGACAGAGACACCCTAAGATTGAGGGTTGCGGGCTGAGTCACTATAATTTGCCCTTGAACGGTGAGAAGCCACTTCTAAAAAACCTATATCTTTAAAGATAATGGTTGCGTGTCAGCCTCGGCAAGCTACAGTTACCATTTTCAACCTTTTATGCTATACAACCAGAATCCAAAACAGGTCTGTTAAGGAGATGAGCGATGATTGACGCGTGACTCCTTCATTCCTGATCAGCTCAGGCTTGCGCCCCAGCATCCCCTAGCCCAGAATCTGGAGTTGCCGATTCCCGATTCTGACACTGCTTCTATGCAGCAATTTCGGGAAATTCAGCGGCGAGTTAGCGAAGCGGTTCCGTAGGAGCTTTGCATTCCGGGTGTGGTCAAACGCATCATTTTGTTCGATGCAGATACTTCTTGGAAGTACTGATAGTGTGTACCAAGTCGCATCCTTCTACCGGAAGATATTGAACTGTTAATCCGCGAGCAACCCCGACTTGAAAACATCATTGAAGTAATCTACACCACAAACATTAGCAAGGAAGTATGGTAAGCTAATCAACTCTAATATATATAAGCTAACCAGTGGCTTTTAATTCAGTAGAATGAAAGCCAAAATTGACTGAAATGACACATACCGCAACGCTAGACCCAAAAACATTTGGTCATTGGGCTTATCTGGCGATTGAAAAACATTTCCAAAAAACCCTCAAACACGAAACGGACGTTCTCAAAGACAAAGATCCGGAAGCTTTACATCAAATGCGAGTGGGGATGCGACGCTTGCGTACAGCGGTTCATGGCTTTGCGCCCGCCCTTTCATTACCTTGTGCAGCTCAAGAGAAAAAAATTGCCAAAGTTGCCCGAAAACTGGGAGAGTTACGGGATATAGATGTTTTGCAGGATACCTTACAAAACCAGTATCTTCCCGGCCTTCCGGTACTCGAACAGGATACCCTCAAAAAGGTACTGACCACGCTCAAAAAGCAGCGTCAAAAAATACGCGATCGCGTTCAAGCAACCCTCAAAGAAGACCTTTATCTAGAATTTAAGCAAGCGTTTCAAACCTGGCTCAAGCAGCCTGTTTATGGTGAATTTGCTGAATTTCCGATTAACGAAATTTTGCCAGATTTATTATTGCCGCCCATTAGTCAACTCCTCCTAGATCCGGCTTGGCTAGTCGGAGTCAAATTGAAATCTGGAGAAATTGCTGTCCCGAGTGGATTGAATGCAGAAATCGTGGTGCAGCTTTTAAACAACCACGGAGATAGTCTTCACAGCTTACGTAAACAAGCCAAACGCGTGCGTTATCAGATGG
>CBKWLJ010000203.1:0-15208 GCA_966675205.1 uncultured bacterium | reverse complement strand
ACGGGAACTCTCCGCGTCCCCGTGTCTCCGTGTCTCCGCGTCTTCTTCGGTGATGGGGGGATGGAATCAAAGATTGTGGTGGGGGAGGATGTCACTGCATAAGTCGCAGGAGTTCTAGAGATATGTACTTATACAACAACATGACAATGGCCTATTGTCAGAAACGTTCCTAAACTCCAGACACAACCAAAAAGGATAATTCTACCTCCCCGATTTCCCATTCTCTGTTAAGGAGTTCCGTTGTTTTTCTATTACAACCATTGATATTTCTCATGGCATAACTCCTGTAAATTCACTACTCCTTTAGTAAATATAAATACCTGTAGTCTATGCATTATTCATCCCAGCGCGAAAGTTTGCGATCGCGTGGTAGGATATCTCCCTCATCATTCAAGCCTATGAAATTGCATTTCATTCCTAGACATTGGTGGCGATCGCTCCGGTATTGTTGTTTCATCTTGCTGGGATTATTCCTGACGGTGTTGATGGCCGGCAATACCACCTCTGCAATTGCACAAAGCGTGGTGCCAGATGCCAGCATCCAAGGCGCAGTGCCAGATGTGATCGAACAAATCACGGTGCCAGATGCCAACGTACAACAACCCTTGGCAGAAATTCGTGGGGTTTGGATGACGGAAAATGACCATGACATTCTCAGAGATCGCGCCAAATTGCAAGAGGCTGTGAATCAACTGACGCGGTTGAAACTCAACACCCTCTATCCTGTGGTGTGGAACTCTGGCTACGTGCTGTATCCGAGTGCTGTAGCCCAACGGGCAGACATCCAACCCTTTGTTCGCAAAGGCTTACAGGGACAAGACATTCTTGCCGATCTCAGTGCCCAAGCTCATCGCCAAGGCTTGCTCGTAATTCCCTGGTTTGAGTTCGGTTTCATGGCACCTCCAACCTCAGAACTCGCCTTGAATCATCCGGAGTGGCTGACGCAAAAGCGAGATGGTACCCAAACTTGGATTAGTGCGGCGGGTGAGGTAGTGTGGCTCAATCCTTTCCTGCCAGAGGTGCAGCAGTTTATCACCGATTTGGTGTTGGAAGTCGTTACCCAATATGATGTCGATGGCATTCAGTTCGACGATCACACCAGTTTACCGAATGAATTTGGCTACGATCGCTACACCCTTGCCTTGTACAAACAGGAGACTGGGAAGAATGCGCCTGTCAATCCTCGAGATGCCGAATGGGTGCGCTGGCGAGCAGATAAAATCACAGCATTCATGACACAACTCAACCAAGCGGTAAAACAGAGAAAGCCTAATGCAATTTTCTCCGTTTCCCCAAATCCTTACGTCACGGCTTACAATACTTACCTGCAAGACTGGGTAACTTGGGTACGGCAGGGGATTGTAGACGAACTCATTGTGCAAGTATATCGTCCCGATTTGCAAAGTTTTATCGATCAAATTACTCGCCCCGAAATTCAAGAAGCGCAACAAAAGATTCCCACTGGAGTCGGTGTCCTAACCGGCTTGAGAAATAAGCCCGTTCCCATGCCACTGATTCAGTCAAAGGTACGAGTCGCTCGCGATCGCGGCTTGGGTGTATCGTTCTTTTATTATGAAAGTCTTTGGGACGATGCACCAGAACCCATTACAGAGCGGCAATCGCACTTTCAATCTCTCTTCAACGTTCCCGCTTCCCGCGTGGCGCTGAACTAACTTTGCTGCTTCGGGAAGACTTGAGCGATCGCAAAGTCATATCAAGTCCCTTGGCATCGTTCTTGTATCTGCCATTCACGGTGCATTCAATCAACCATGAACTATGAACCATGAACCATGAACAAACTTACCGATAACATGACGATGCTACCGGACACGATATCAAGCCTTCCCTAAGTCAGACTCTCCATAAATAAGTGCTTATCCCTCTGACAGAGGAGTTGGATGAATTGAATCCCTCATAATTTTGGTGGATTCGGGAAAGTCAAAGTCTAGCTGGGGTGCGATGCCTGACGACAAGCTGCTGCGCGTCTATGCACCTCGTTAGCTTGCAGCCAACTTAAGTACTTTGGAGACTCTAGGTTATGCGGTGGGAATTCGGTCGTAGAAGCACTAATGTTGAGGATAGACGCGGAAGTAGGATGACCGGTCCTGTGATTGGGGGTGGCATTGGTGCGATCGTGCTGTCAGTAATTGTTGCTCTGTTAGGGGGCGATCCGAGTGTAATTTTAAACCAAGGAAATGCGCCGAGCGATCGCCCCCGCACGGAGTCTCCTCAAACACAAGGTTCTGCGGCGAATGATCGCATGGCTGATTTTGTGTCAGTTGTCCTAGCGGATACAGAAGATACCTGGCATAACTTGTTCCGGCAAATGGGCAGCACCTATGTGGAACCCAAGTTAGTTCTATTTTCGGGTGCGGTGGAGTCTGCTTGTGGCTTTGCGCGATCGGCTGTTGGCCCGTTCTATTGCCCCGCCGATCAAAAGCTTTATATTGACTTGAGCTTTTATGAGGATCTGAAAAATCGGCACCAAGCACCGGGAGACTTTGCCCAAGCGTATGTAATTGCTCACGAGGTTGGGCACCACGTCCAGAATCTAATGGGTATTTCTGATCGGGTTCGTCTCATGCAGCGTCGAGTCGATCAGGTAGAAGCAAATCAACTATCAGTTCGATTAGAGTTACAGGCAGACTGTTTTGCTGGTATCTGGGCAAACCGAGCCAATCGCTCACGACAAATCCTTGAAGAAGGTGACATTGAAGAGGCGCTGAATGCTGCCAGCAGTATAGGGGATGATCGTTTGCAACATCAAGCAAGAGGCTATGTTGTCCCCGAAGCTTTTACACACGGGAGTTCCACTCAACGAGTCCGCTGGTTTAAGCGAGGGATTCAGTCAGGCGATCCCGCACAATGTAATACGTTTGCAGTGGCCAATCCTTAGAGATGGGCTAAATATGTAGCTGTGCGATTACCTCCAACAACGAAGCTGATTGCATGACTTCCTCACTTTTCAAACAGTTCCAACAAACCAACTGTACCCACAAAAAAAGTATAAGTGCCATATTTTAGTGGCATCTTTTTTCTTGAAGGCGCATAAGCAGCAGCGATAACGCCCTCAATGAAATGAGCTGTCACAGCATAACGCTCAATCCAAAAAACTGGAGCAAGACCGCTGGGCACCTTACTATTGTTTAGTAATGCATAAATATTCCATAATTCCAATCCAATTGCACTGGAAATTAAAACGATCGATATCCCTTTAATCAAAGTAAAAATTCTTTTCTTTGTATCCTGTGAATTCATGCCATTTACTAAAGATTTTTAAGTCAGCAATGACAACCATTGCTGATAGGTAAATATACACCAAGTTAGCACCCTAATCAATAACTGTAGGGTGGGCAAAATTCAGCAATGATAACATCAGCTTTTCCCACTCCATAGCGCTTGCCCACCCTACTCGACATAGGGTTATTGAAAATTGTGCAAGGTACGAGTATTATATAAATCTGCCAGATATTAAATCTGTTTGATTACTCACAATAAAATCTCTCCCAATCAAAAGCATCTGAAGCATCTAGAGTATCAGTCCTAACGATGATGATTCAATCGGATTTGAAAGAGTGGACAATCCGAATCAGTAAGCAACCCAAGCTCATAAAAGAAACGTTAAGTGATGGAAAGAGGTTGCTGTGGCAATAACTCGGAAGCCAATTTTGCAGATTGCCTTAAAGTCTATTATTCGTGTCCTGATTGGTGAAGACAGACTTCGATTCTACGAAACTATCGATTGGCAGCACGAGAGCGATCGCTTCCGACAAGCAGCTCTAATTTATCCATACTATTACAGCAGCCAAAATTTTCACGGCATTGAAGGCGGCTATCTCAACACTGTAGCCGCTATCACCTATGATCCTGTAACGGCAATCGCTTCACTGCCAAATGAAACCGAGATTCGTCAACACTTAATCAATACCATTAACGGCCAACCTAAAAAAATTCTCGATCTCGGTTGTGGCACAGGTTCTACAACATTAATGTTAAAGCAATCTTTTACGCAAGCGAGCATCATCGGATTGGATTTGTCTCCCTATATGCTAGTTGTAGCAGACTACAAAGCGCAGCAAGTGGGGCTAAACATAGACTGGCAGCATGGATTAGCTGAAGATACAGGTTTAGAGGAGGCTTCTTTTGATTTAGTTACAGCCTCCTTTTTATTGCATGAAACCCCACCCAAAATTTCCCAGTTAATTTTGCAAGAATGCTTCCGCGTAGTTAAACCGGGAGGACAATTGATTATTTTAGATGGGAATCAAAAAAGACTCCGCCATGCTAGCTGGCTGATTCAACTGTTCCAAGAACCCTATTCAAAAGTCTATGCCGCCGAGAGTGTAGAAAATTGGATGAAAGTAGCTGGATTTGAAGCCGTGCAAACAGACTATATTGGATGGATTCAGCAAGTAACCTGCGGGACTAAATCGATAGTTCCCACTTTTTCTTTCAAGTGAGCAATGTGCCGTAGCGACTTCACCATTCTTGAAAATCTTCTAACCTGAAAATAGGAGCCAGGAGTCAGGAGTCAGGAGTCTCCAAGTTAGGAGGAATGTCACTGAAATAATCCTCTGGCGATAGTTGAAAGCCCTTGGAATTCGTAGGGTGGGCACTGCCCACCATCCTTAAGTCAGTGCCATTTAAGTTAGGAGAGAGCTATTTTCATTCTTTCGTGGTGAGTTGCAGCTCATGGTGCCTAACTGGAAAATGAGGCAGAAGGCTCTAAGGCAGAAGGGATAAGGAATAAGAATTTTTATTCCTTTGTGATGCGATATCGCTCATGGTATCTAATTACAATTTAAATTTCATAACTAGCTCCTGTGAAACTCATTTGATGGGTGGAAGTAAGTGCTTCAGTAAAATTACTGAGAAGCAATTTTTGGATTGTGTTGATTCAGTGATTGTACTGAAGAATTAATGAATTTTCTAACCTATTATTAAAATTAACAATCTTGTTTCTAAAAATTTTAGTGATAGATATTATCAGCCTCCTGATTCTTTTGTATTCATGAAAACTCAAAAAAATCAATTCACTCACCTTACGGCAATAGAAAGAATTTGTCTATCCTTCCCTGCACAGACTTTATTGAATCAAAACCTACTTCAAGGTAAAGTATTAGATTTTGGCTGTGGCTTTGGCAATGATGTGAAAATATTGCGCCAAAAAGGTTTTGATATTACAGGGTATGACCCTTATTATTTACCGCAATATCCTCATGAGAAATTTGACACAATTATTTGTTTCTATGTTTTAAATGTTTTGTTTCCTGAAGAACAAGCAAATGTCCTAATGGACATATCGCATTTGCTGAAACCAGGAGGAAAAGCGTATTATGCAGTGAGAAGAGATTTAAAAAAAGAAGGATTTCGAGAACACTATGTTCATAAGAAGCCTACCTATCAATGTATTGTAAAGCTTCCTTTTAATTCAATACACTTAGACGATAACTGTGAAATTTATGAATATATCCATTATAATTATCAGCGAAATTCATCTAACTATTGCATCTTCTGTAATCCTCATAAAAATCTCAATCTATTAACAGAATCAGCAACAGCTTACGCTATGTTTGATGGTTATCCTCTGAGCAAGGGTCATGTGTTAATTGTACCCAAGCGTCATGTAGCTAATTATTTTGAACTACCATTTAAAGAACAATCTGCCTGCTGGTTTATGGCGAACAAAGTACAAAAAATACTAAGTAAAGAATTTTCTCCAGATGGCTTTAATGTGGGGATGAATATCAATAGAGATGCAGGTCAAACGATGATGCACGCTAATATTCATCTTATCCCTCGTTACCAAGGTGATGCGACTGGTACGAAAGGCGGAATGAGATCTGTGATTCCTAAAAGATCAATTAGAAGTTAGTGCGATCGCCTTTCCTACTCTATAGCCTCAGCCTCACTCTAGGGGATCGCTCACAAACAAGCTTGCGGGAACTGCTTAAAACTTCATTCCCTCGACGTTAAACAAGAAGAGGTGATTTGAACTCATCTCCGGCATTCCCAGCACCCCAGTATCTGCTCGAACTGCCAAATCAGCAAGCTGTTTGAATCCGCGCAGCACCTCCGTTACCTGACCCGATGGTGAGATCATCAATAAGCGCCCTCCTACCCAATCGGTAGCGAAGTAAACATTACGCAATTTAACAATGCCATCAAAGTTGGCAATAGGTGTTCCGTCTCCAAGCGGCGTAATCGCTCTTGTCCGCAGATTCACCTTCTTCAGGGTACCGGGACGGCTAGTTTCAAAGGTTTCTCTATTCGTCATGGGGCCCCATGTGGCGACAATCAGATCATTCCCATCTACAACTAAGCCATTCGGGTACTCCAATTCGGGAGACTCAACAAAGATCTCAGGCATCCCACCTTTGGGGAGGCGATAAATTCGGTCTGTGAAAGTATCTGAAACGTAAATGTCTCCATTCGGTGCAGCAGCTACATCATTAACAAACTCACTACCCTCTAGTGGGATTTTGCGTAAGACTTGCGCCTTAGCAATGTCAATCTCAACCAAAACGCCCCGATCTCCAACATACAGCCGTCCGTCAGATGCAGCCATGCCTGTTGGAGCATCTAGTCCTTCTACCCATTTCGCATCCATGATTTTGCCGTTTTCATCAAGACGGGTAATCCACCCATATCCGTCTCGCTCCAAGGACAACCCACCTCCCAAACTACTGGCATACCAAGATTGGGTCGGGGCGTGCCAGTAGGCATTCTCCGGTGCATCGAGAACTGCTTGCTGTGTCTCAACTTCTGCCAGTGCTGTAGTTGAAAAAGTAATTTGTGCAACTATGATCATCATTGCCAGAATTGCATTCCGTACCCAAGACATCCGTACTGGAAAATTACGTAACTCATTCATGCTGCTTTGCTCCCAGTGCTGAACCTAGAAATTCTTAACGATTATGTACCTTGAGGGAGCATTTCATAGAGAATTGTAAAGAATCGTTCTATAGATAACTTGATGGCAACTTAGCACTAAATTGAATGGAGAGTTAAGAAATACTATCTGCTAACTCAGCCCACAGCACAAGAACGCCAGTAAAGTAAAGTTTTCTATACACGCAACCCAAATTAACCTACGCGATCAGGTTGCTTGATTATCGCTTGGGTTTCCTTACTCCTACTACAGCCGCTATGTTAACGTCAATCTCGTCTACGATATGTGCGATCACCTGTAAAAATCGAGCAGAAATAATATTACACAGCGAAGCTAGACTCTGCCAAAATGGCAACACTAATTACCTTTGTTTGTTTAAAATTCATTTTGGTAATAATAATAAGCTAATCAGCTATCAAGTTACTGTCAAAATTTAGCGTGTATTTCAAATAATTTCTGCATTTTAGATTGCAAGCACAGCAATTAAATGCTATTAGCTTATTATGTTTTGATTCAGTCTGAGGTAAGATATGCAGAATTCAAGCATTAATCTTTATCTTGGAAAGCTCTTATCTATGTAGCCTTATAGGGGGCTGGTATAAGCCAGCAGTAAAAATATGCAAATCGACGTGATTGATGATTTTGAAACATTCCAAGCAATAAGAAGCAATTGGGATTTAGTATATGAAGCCGATCCTCAAGCTCAGTTCTTCATATCATGGATTTGGCTATCTAGAATACTGAAAAGGTATGATGATTATAATGAATCCTGGTTTATATTAGCAGCAAAATCGAATATTAATGCTTCAGATTATGTTAGTTTTTTTCCTATAAGAACTGCGATAAAAGAACATAAAGCTGGAGGTGCTTTTTACAATAGGCTCTCTCTGGCAGGAGTGACAGAATCAGACTATATTGGATTTATTTGTTTGCCTGAATACGAAGAAGAGGCAACTTCTGCCTTTGCCTTATCGATTCAGCAACAGGAAGAATGGTCTATTTTTCAAATAGAACATATTAAAAAAACAGATAAACGAATGAGTTCGTTCTTGCATCTTTTATCTAGAGAAAATCTTGATATTAACGAACTTCATTATAGAAATGATTTAGAGGCTATTGACAATACTATTGTCCCTTATGTTTCTTTGCCAAATGATTGGGAGCAATACTTACAAAACAGCTTAAGCTCAAATACTCGCCAAAAAATAAGACGTTTTTTCAGAAAAATTGAGAATTCTAAAGAATTTTATTTTACTCACGTCAATGAAGACAACATAGGGCATCATATTGAGATTTTAATCAGTTTATGGCTAACAAGTTGGGAAGGTAGAAACAGTGCGGAACAGTGCCAAAAAATAACTACTCAAGTAAATGACGTAATACATCATTTGTTTGAACATAAATGTTTATATTTTCCTGTGCTTTGGCAAGGAGATAAGCCTATAGGAACAATAGCGAACATGATGGACTTTAGTAAAAAAACTATTCTATTTTTTATAGGGGGGCGCGATGAAACAGTTAAAGAACTGCCACCGGGTATTATCCTCCATGCTTATGGTATCCAATATGCTATTCAAAATGGATTTAAGATCTATGACTTTATGATGGGTAATGAGGCGTATAAGTATTCTTTTGGTGCTAAAGAACGCCACATTACGGATATTGTAGTCCAGCGTAAGAACTTGAGCAACCCGCACAGAAAGCTAGATGTAAGAACTATTCCTAAAGCAATCTGGATTTGTGCAAATCATCATCGAGCTAATCGGCTTGTTAAAGCTGAGCAAGGATACCGCCAGATTTTGGAAGTACAGCCTGAACACCCGGATGCACTTTATGGATTGGCTGTTGTCATGCAACGCCAGGGGGAGTACCAAAGTGCGGAAAATTTGCTAAAAAGTCTGGTTCAAGTCCAACCGAACAATATCAAGGCTTGGTTTAGCTTAGGAGTTTTACATCAAATTCAAGATCAGTTGCCAGAAGCAGAAAAGGCTTATCAGCAGGCTTTAACTCTACAACCCCAGTCATCAGCTATCTCTTTAGCCATCTACCATAATCTGGGCTATAGCTTACACAAACAGGGCAAATGGGAAGAAGCGATCGCTTGTTATCAAAAAGCGCGAGAACTGCAACCCGATAGCATTGAAGCTGAGGTGGGTTGGGCGAATACGCTTCATGCTCAAGGAAAACTCTCCACAGAAGAACAAGTGCGTTATGCCGCCATCAACCTCGATTTGGGCAACAAGCGCAGACAGGCAGATGATGTGAAGGTTGCCATCGAATACTATCAGCAAGCTATCGCCATGCAACCGGATTTGGCAGATGCTTACTATAATTTAGGGCTGGCGCGGCAAAAACAGGGTAAATGGGAAGAAGCGATCGCCTGTTATCAAGAAGCGCGAGAACTGCAACCGGATAACAGGGAAGCTGAGGTAAGTTTGGCGAATGCGCTTCATGTCCAGGGCAAGCTACCCTCAGAAGAACAAGCGCGTTATGCCGCCATCAACCTCGATTTGGGCAACAAGCACAAACAGGCAGGTGATGTGAAGGTTGCCATTGAATACTATCGGCAGGCTATCACCATGCAACCCGATTTGGCAGATGCTCACTATAATCTAGGGCTAGCGCTGCAAACAAAGGGCAAATGGGAAGAAGCGATCGCTTGTTATCAAAAAGCGCGAGAATTGCAACCCGATAGCATTGAAGCTGAGGTGAGTTTGGCGAATGCGCTTTATGCTCAGGGCAAGCTACCTTCAGAAGAACAAGTGCGTTATGCCACCATCAACCTCGATTTGGGCAACAAGCACAAACAGGCAGGTGATTTGAAGATTGCTATCAAATACTATCGGCAAGCGATCGCAATACAGCCAGATTTGGCAGATGCTCGCGAGAATCTCAGACTGGCATTGCAAGAACAGGACAACGTCAAAATTAAGGTGAGTTGCGCCAAGCTGTAGAAGTCAATAATCCTGATGCTCATGCCAGCCATCCTTCTTGATGTTTCCGATTGTCCAACCTTGGCTGGCGATGACGTAATCAGTTACGTCGCTGTTTCCTGTATTTTGCTCGGTTTGTTAATCGTTGTGAAATTCCTTGCATCATTTTCAGTTCCCACACTGTACTCAATGAGTCAGTGTGTATAGCCGTTACTGGACTCATACTCTACAGCCTCAGTATTACTCCAGGCGATCACTCACAGATAACCTTGCAGGAATTGCTTAAAACTTCATCCCATCGACATTAAACAAGAAGAGGCGATTGGAACTCATCTCCGGCATTCCCAGCACCCCAGTATCTGCTCGAACTCCCAAATCAGCAAGCTGCTTGAATCCGCGCA
The DNA here is from genome assembly GCA_966675205.1 of uncultured bacterium. Lineage (GTDB taxonomy): Bacteria > Cyanobacteriota > Cyanobacteriia > Cyanobacteriales > Coleofasciculaceae > JBFLZA01. Next base: position 4,982 of record CBKWLJ010000203.1, on the reverse strand, counting down.
GCACTTCCGTCACCTCGCCCGATGGTGAGATCATCAATAAGCGCCCTCCTACCCAATCGGTGGCAAAGTAAACATTACCCAATTTGACAATGCCATCAAAGTTGGCAATGGGTTTGCCGTCTCCAAGTGGTGTAATCGCTCTTGTCCGCAGATTCACCTTCTTCAGGGTACCGGGACGGCTAGTTTCAAAAGTTTCTCGATTCGTCATGGGGCCCCATGTGGCGACAATCAGATCATTCCCATCTACAAATAAGCCATTGGGGTACTCCAATTCGGGAGACTCAACGAAAATCTCTGGCGTTCCGCCTTTGGGAAGGCGATAAATTCGGTCTGTGAAAGTATCTGAAACGTAAATATCTCCATTTGGCGCAGCAGCTACATCATTAACAAACTCACTGCCCTTGAGGGGGATTTTGCGTAAGATTTGCCCCTTGGTAATGTCAATTTCAACCAACACACCCCGATCTCCAACATACAGCCTTCCGTCAGACGCAGCCATGCCTGTTGGAGCATCTAAGCCCTCTACCCATTTCGCTTTGATGATTTTGCCGTTTTCATCAAGACGGGTAATCCATCCATATCCGTCTCGCTCTAAGGACAACCCTCCTCCCAAACTACTGACATACCAGGATTGGCTTGGGGCGTGCCAGTAGGCATTCTCCGGCGCATCTAGCACTTTCTGCTGTTCGTCAACTTGCCCCAGTGCTGTAGTTGAAAAAGTAATTTGTGCAACTACGATCATTATCGCCAGAATTGCATTCCGTACCCAAGACATCCGTAATGGAAAAATACGTCGCCAATTGATCATGCTTTGCTCCCAATTCTCAACGTGGAGATTCTTAACGATTATGTACCTTGAGGGAGCATCTCATAGAGAATTTTACAGAATCGTTCTATAGATAACTTAATGGCAACTTATCACTGAATTCAATAGATAATAGAGAGCTATCGTGTTTTATTACTCAGCTATATTGCCTCATTACACTTACGCCCAATATTCAGGTTGAGCCATTTCAAGAGCGATCGCAAGCAAGTTGGCAAAATCGATTCGAGTCAAGAGCATCCAAAAACGAACCTGGGCACGACTGCGGTGAATGCCTGTTGAAATAGCCATACGCCAGAGCATAATTGCCAACGGCAACCAGGGATAGGTGAGACGAATAGTGCGCCAATAGAGCCTACATAACATCATGACTAACCCTTGGGGGAATTCAAAGTTCAAAATTCAAAATGAACAAAGATGATTTTGAATTGATTAATTGAACACAAATGCGGGCTATGAGACAGGTTGCACATTCAGTTCTACCTGCCACACCGAAACGGGTTTTTCCCAAGCTTCTTCCCATTTTTGAGCAATCAACGGTTTGGCTGTTTGTCCCATTTCCCATCCTTTTGCGATCGCACTTAGCAGTAAAGATAGTGCTTCTGGTTGAAACACTGTGGTGGCAATCAGAGCATTGGCGATGAGCATACTTGCAAGCGGTAGCTGAAACTGAGCCAGGTAAAAAGCTTGCAAACCAATTTCACCGATTTCACTGGTATCAAATCCAGTAATAATGTGCCAAATGTCGTGGGTTTGTAGCCAACGATTTTCTACATAGCTGCTATCCGAATCAATTGCAACTTCAGCCGTTAACGGCTGAAACCCTGCCTGTTTCAAGCTGCTGGCATAGGTATAGCCTAACGAGTCTTTGGGATACTGCAAAAGGGCTTCTAGATCGTGGGAAGGAGCCATGTAGCGTTCGGCAATAATTTCAGCAACTTCTGGAACTGACTTCATGTCTGCAACGGCAAGCTGGAAGGCATGAGTGTCAACTAGCGTTGTACTCAACTCCAGAACTGGAGCCAGATTTCCGCTGTCGTCGAAGAGTAGTGTCACAAATGCTTTCGTTGCTCTTAACGTCCGAAACAAGTTTTTTACGTTCGTCAATAGGTGTCCGTTCGAGTGCGGTTGCACGCCCGGATTACGTCTGGCTAGCGGAAAAACCTGGAAATTCTCTGGCTGCATCGGATTACCTCGGACAAGTAGAATTGAATCAATATGTGAACATCGTTCATATTTTCAATATACGAACACTGTTCATATTTTGTCAAAAATGATTTCTGTAAATGACGGCTGATCCTCAACAATCCTCAACCATGCGACGACAACCGAAGCAGGCGCGCAGCCAGGAGCGGGTGCATCATATCCTCGATGTTGCCGAGCAACTATTTATTGAACTGGGCTACAACCAAACCACGACACGAGCGATCGCATCTCGTGCGGAAGTTCCTGTTGGTTCGCTTTACCAGTTCTTTCCGGACAAAGAAGCGATCGTTAAAGCTTTGGCGAATCGGTACTTTGAGCAGGAGTATCACCTGTTTGTGCAACTTCACGCCGAATTAGCAGAAGCTCCCATTGCAGTGTATATCGATCGCATGATTGATGCCTTTGACCAGTTTGCAACCGACTATCCCGGCTATCGTGCGGTACTCGAACAATTAATCGATTTAATGACAGTTGCTGATATCAATAGCCTGGATGACTACGACCAAATGATTCTCAAAGAAATCGCCCATTTTCTAAAGCGGCGAAACCCATCTTTAGATACAGCAAAGTGCGAATTAATTGCCACAACTGTTGTGAAAGCTGCCAATGAGTTGCTATGGCTGTCTCTTACCCGCGATCGAACTTTCCGCGAACAACTGGTAGCAGAAACGAAAACATTGATTGCAGCGTATTTGCAAACTTACCAGATATAGATGTGGGGTTTCCTGCGTCCACTCAATCTACGACGATGAGCGATCGTACTCGGAATTGGGAACACTAGATTTAGACTGCCCGAAAACACAGTGGTTCAAAATGGAGATCATGCATGACAGCTAGCTCAATCAGAAATGTGACGTTAGTGAGCATCGTAACCGGGATTTTTGTACTTTTGCTGATTATTGTGGTGTGGTTTACATACCAATTCAGTCACGGAATAAGCAAGCCAATCGTAGATCCAGGCTCGCTAATAGTCCGTCAAGTTAGAGAGGTAAGTGAGTTGACCACAGCTATGTTGGAAATGGATGCTGTGGTGCCTGTAAGTGATAAGAGGCATATAATAGCACACATACCCCTAGCAGAGAGTAAACTACTCTACATCGCTCACGGTAATGTCCGAGTTGGAGTAGATTTGAGTGAGTTTCAGGCTGATGACGTGCAGGTTGAGGGAGACACGATCAGTGTGACTTTACCTGCGCTGAAGGTTCTTGGTAGTAAGCTCGATCTAGACCACTCTAGTGTATATTCCTATGACCGAGGTTTTTTAGGATGGGGGCCTGACGTTGTTGATTTGCAAGGGCAAGCCCAGCGTGAAGCTGTCAAAAAAGTTGAGGCAGCTGCTTGTCAACCTTGGCTAATCAAGACGGCGAGCGATCGCGTTGAGAAGACTGTTGAACACCTACTTAGCCAAGTTCTTAAGGATAGAGGTTATCGAGAAATTATTGTGAAAGCCCAACCTCCCTCTGAAGGTTCATGTTCAAGAACACACGTCTGACAATTCGTCAGACAGATAGCCTATGACCGTAGATCCCAGACCTCTTAAAGAAGTCTGGGATATCAACCTACCTAATCTGTCGGTAACCATGCCCATAAGGTCGCCCTTGCTGCTCGTCAGCTAGGATTGATAAATTTGTCATAAACTTTCATCTATTTGAACCTCTAAAACATTCCGACTTTTCCTATTTCCATAGTAAGGAGAAATTAAACAATGACGGCAAGAGAGCAACTGATTCAAGAAATTGCTCAGGCTCCAGATTTTTTGGTTGAGGAGCTTTTAGATTTTTTGCTGTTTGCCAAAGCCCGAAGAATTCAGCAAGAAATTCCTGAAAAACAAAAAAATATCCGTCCATTCGCGCTTTGTGCAGGGGAATTTATAGTCCCGCATGACTTTAACGCACCTTTGCCTGAGGAGATTCTTCGTGATTTTGAGAGCTGATTTTTAAATATATGAAACTGTTGCTAGACACTCACATATTTCTGTGGTTCATTAGCGGTAGTCCTCAGCTATCAACAAGCTTTCAGGAAAATATTCAAAATCCTGACAATGAAGTTTATTTGAGCGTTGTTTCTCTATGGGAATGTATGATCAAGTATCAACTCGCTAAACTGCCGCTACCAGAATCCCCTGAAATCTATTTGCCAAAGCAACGCGAAAGACACAGAATTGATAGCCTCACAGTTGATGAGACAAGTGTTGCTCAGTTAATCAAGTTGCCATCACTACACCGCGATCCATTTGACCGTTTACTCATCTGCCAAGCTTTGCAGCACAACTTAATAATCGTGACTGCTGATGCAGCAGTTATGGCTTATCAAATGGCTAACTTCTTGAAATAGCTTATTCAAAGTTTAAGTAAGTTTCCCCTAAATAAGAGGAGTTGGGTCAACAGTGTCTACGTATTGAGGAGACCAGTAGAGTTAAATTTCTTTGCATCCTGTATATGCTACGTATACACCCCATGTGTTGCCACGAGCTGGTACAACTAATGAATATATTGGACATCAAAGCTTCAAACTATGGTTCAAATCCCTACTAAACCATTAACCCTGGCAGAGTTTTTGCAACTACCAGAAACCAAGCCAGCTAGCGAATATATTAATGGTCAAGTCATCCAAAAACCAATGCCCCGAGGAAAACATAGCACAATTCAGGGAGAACTGATTACGACTATTAATGCCGTAGTCAAGCCTCAACATATTGCTTGGGCATTCCCAGAACTGCGGTGTACATTTGGTGGGCGTTCTATCGTACCGGATATTGCTGTTTTTACTTGGAATCGCATTCCCTTGGATGAGGAGGGTGATATTGCTAATGTTTTCGCCGCTCATCCAGACTGGACAATTGAGATTCTATCTCCAGACCAAAACCAAACCAAAGTGACCAGTAATATTTTGCATTGTCTCAATGCAGGTTGCCAGATGGGTTGGCTGATCGATCCGGCAGAGAAATCTGTTC
>CBKWLJ010000202.1:0-15211 GCA_966675205.1 uncultured bacterium | reverse complement strand
GTGAAGTCCGTTGCTGCGATGCTGATGATTATGATTAACCTGCCACTAGCACTGGTGGGGGGAATCTTTTCTATTGCTTTGGGAGGCGGAATCATCTCCGTCGCTTCGATGGTGGGATTTATTACCTTGTTTGGAGTTGCCACGCGCAATGGATTACTGCTGGTAGACAACTACAACAATAAACTGGCGCAGGGAATGCCCTTAAGAAACGTCATTTTTGAGGGTTCGATGGAGCGCTTAGTTGCTATTTTGATGACGGCTCTAACTTCAGCGTTGGGGATGATACCGTTAGTCATTGGAAGCGATGCAGGTAAGGAAATTTTGCAACCTCTAGCTGTGGTGGTGTTGGGAGGATTGTTTACTTCAACCGCTTTAACTTTACTGGTTCTCCCAGCGCTTTACGCTCAGTTTGGCAAGTTTCTGATTCCGAAACCGACCCAGCAAGAGTCCCAAAATATCATTACAGACGGGCTGAAAGTTTGAGGAAATGAATAGCATCTTACAGTTTCCAATTCCCAATTCCCTCTCTCCAATTTTCATTTCCTCTTACATTTTTAGGAGTTGAAGATATGAAGTTTCTAAAATCTTGGTTAATCAGCTTAGGTAGCGTCAGCCTGATTTTACTCGGAGCCTGTGGCAACAATAACCAAGCTATAAACTCCGAGAGTAGTGCGACAAGTTCTCAATCCCCTGATGCTGCTAAAACTGAGCCATCTGGTCATGCTGCAAAACCTTTAAAAGGCGGTCAAGTTGTTGAGTCTGGCCCCTATCACTTAGAATTTGTGCCTTTGAAAGAAGACAACGGAACTCATCTCGATTTTTATTTACAAAAAGGAGACAATCACGAAACCATACCCAACGCTAAAGTAACAGCTCAAGTTCAGTTACCTGATGGAACCCAGAAAACTTTAGACCTTCCTTATGATGCCAAAGGTAAACACTACGCTGCTTTGCTGCCTGGAAAAGTATCGGGTCAACATCAGGTGAAAATTACTTCGGATATTGATGGGAAAAAAGTAGACGGTCGTTTTAGTTTTACTCAGTAGATTTCAGAGGAAGTCTCTGGGCTTTGACGTAGGGTAGGATTAAACATCCTACTTTTTTTGTGAAAATTTTGTGTTGATCTTAGAATTTCATCCTGATTTCATAAATCCCAGTCATTCTAGTTAATAACAGATTCATACCTAGTTAACAGGGCAGATGGAAAAAGAAACTTTGGGAAAGTTTCTATAATAGATTCTTGATTTTTTATCTGACTGAAGACTTGAATCTGTTCCAATCCACTTAATTGACAGGAAGATTAATCATGATTCTCACGAAGTCTGGTAAGACCTTATTAAGCGCAGCAAGTATCAGTTTGGTCTTGCTGGCACTAGCTGCTGGCGGTAGTATGGCACAAGACCAATCCCAAACGGCTCAAACGGGTGGATGCTCTTGCTGTGAGAAGTGCCAGAAGACAGCGAGCTAAGACTCTCAATCATCAGCTATATGGACAGCAGGAAACTGTTTGGATGCACACCCTCCAAAATTACTAAGCACACTGGACTGTGTCTGAGTAAGTAAGTACAAAAAGCTGAACTATAGAAACCGTTTTTTAGCGAAAACGGTTTTTTTGCTATTTGAACTGCATAGCAGATTTGAACGGGTGGGTTATACCAAGTTGCATTCATACGTAGCATATTCATTTTCTCCGCGTCCCCGCGTCCTCGCGTCTGGAGCGTCAGTCTCAACTACTATCTTTGAAGGCAACTCGGTATTATTTGGGCCGCGCTGTACTAGTGCAAGAAGGCTCCAAGAGATAAGGCTCCGAGGCAAAAGGGATATTGTTTGTACAGCAAGCTTTTTAACTTTTTTGGGCTAGTAGGTTATTTTCGCCACGCTGCACTAGTTCACGCAATTCATGAGGGTTGCTTCACTTTTTCGGGACGAACGGAAATTTCATCCTGATTTCATCCTCATTGCGTAGACTAAAAATTAGATAGCAAGCATGGAATTATTTTATGTTAATGAATACTGGAAATATTTCGGGTGACAAGAATTATATCAAGAAAAGTTATAGCTTAGATAAATACCAAGGGCTTCTTGCCAAATGGTTGTACTTAAAAGAAATTGTAGTGAGTTTATTGGTGAGATTAATTCCAGCAATTTCATTGGGTGTAGCCTTAAGAAGGCTACTGTACCGTACTATTTTGGCGCAAATAGGTCAATCGGTCTATATCCAAGATGGAGCTGAATTGATTGGTGCTGCTAATATTGCAATTGAAGATAATGTCTCTATTCTTCGTGATGTTCGTCTAAAGGGTAGAGGTCAAAACAGTAGAATTTCTATTAAAGCGGGAGTTGGTCTTGAACGTGGCGTTGATATCAGTTGTTCTGATGGAACCTCGATTGAGATTGGTGAAAATACATTTATTAACTCTTATGTCTGTATTACTGGCCCTGGTCACGTCAAAATTGGTAAAGACTGTCTAATTGGTCCCCAATCAACCATCATTGCCAGTAGTCATAACTTTGCTGATGCGACGCGGAAAATTAACGATCAAGGCGGTATTAGTAAGGGAATTGTTATTGGGGATGATTGCTGGTTAGGACAGGGAGTAAGAGTCCTCGATGGGGTGATTATTGGTCAAGGTTGTGTGATTGGTGCTGGAGCAGTGGTGAATAAAAATATTCCTCCTTACTCCATTGCTGTTGGTGTTCCCGCTAAGGTCATCGGACAGCGAAAAGGGGATGCTCACGAGTAATCTTGACCTAAGAATACAGAAATTTAGGAGAAGTTCAGAATTTAATCTTATGAGAGTGCTGCTAGTTGAAGATGAGCCAGACTTAGGAGCTGCAATTAAGCGAACCTTGAGTTTGCAAAAGTATGTGGTTGACTGGGTTCTAGATGGGACTGAAGCTTGGGGCTATCTAGAAGACCAAGGTACCGAGTATACGATGGCTATCTTTGACTGGTTGCTGCCAGGACTCTCAGGAGTAGAGCTTTTGCGTCGATTGCGGGCTAAAAACAATCCCCTGCCGGTTCTGATGCTAACTGCAAAAGATGCTCTAGAAGATATGGTGACTGGCTTGGATGCAGGGGCAGATGATTATTTAGTAAAACCCTTTAGGATGGCCGAACTCCTTGCACGGTTACGGGCATTGCAGCGGAGAGCGCCTCAACTTCAACCCCAACAACTTCAGGTGGGTAGCCTTACTTTAGATTACGGAACTCGCATGGTTTATGCCCAAGACTCGTCGGGTGAGCAGCAGGTTGTTTCCCTCACCACTAAGGAGTTCCAGCTACTAGAATATTTCATGAAGCACCCAAACCAGATTCTTACGAGTGATCAGATTCGCAATCAAATCTGGGAAATGAATGCAGAATCGACGAGTAATGTAGTCGCCGCTCAAGTCCGCTTGCTCAGACGCCAATTGGCAATAGTGGGATGCTCTCATCTGATTGAAACCATTCATGGTACGGGTTATCGCCTGAATGCTACCGATGAACCAAAATAAGCTGTTTTCTCAAACCCGTTGGCGACTCGCCAGTGGCTACGCACTGGTGATGGGCTTCATCCTGAGTCTATGTGGTTTAGGGGTTTATGAAGCAATCCTCCATGTTCACTGGCTAAATTTAGAGCAAGAGCTCAAAGCGGTGGCGGGAACTTTGCATGACAGTATTGAAACAAAACTGAAGCAACCAGGACGCTTAGAATCAACGCCACAAGAACTTTTGCCAGAGCAGGAACCTCCCTCGGAACGCCATGTTGCTGGTGCGATTTATCAAGGCAACTACTATGTGCAACTGTTAGATTCTTCTCGAAGGATTGTGGCGAGGGCGGGTTTGGAGCCACAAGGGTTGACTTCTACCTGTTCACTCTGCAAAGAACACACTTGGACAACCCTCAAAGATGCTTCCGGGAATCGTTTTCATCAAATTTCTTTACCACTGCATACCCCAACGAATGATTCTTGGGGATACCTACAGGTAGGGCGGAGTCTTAAAGACTTAGACAACCATCTCGATAAGTTGAAATGGATTTTGCTATTAGGATTGCCCATCGGCATGATTTTCGTCGGTGGCTCTAGCTGGTGGTTAGCTGGGTTAGCGATGAAACCGATTTACCAATCCTACAGACAAATCGAACAGTTTACAGCAGATGCTGCCCATGAGTTGCGAACACCGATCGCAGCTTCTCAAGCGACGGTGGAATCAGCGCTGATGATGCCTGACTTATCTTACCAAGAGACGCAGGAGATTTTAGGAACCATCGATCGCCAAAATCAGCGACTCACTCAGTTGGTTGCCGATTTACTCCTGCTGGCTCGTATGGATCGAAAAGCAGTGCCGATGGGACATCAGCTCTGTTGCCTGAATGAATTGGTGAGCGATTTAGTAGAGGAGTTGGGAGCCTTGGCTGTTTCTGCCGAGATTACACTGACATCCAAAGTGCTAGTCCAAGAGCCGTTAAATATTTTCGGGACTCCAGAGCAGCTTTATCGTTTGGTTTCTAACTTAATTGTTAATGCGATCCAATATACACCCGCAGGTGGTAAGGTAACTATTGTTTTAGACTGCAACGAGCAACAGGCTGTGATTCAGGTTCAAGATACGGGTATTGGGATTGCTAAACAGGAGCAGCCTCGGATTTTTGATCGCTTCTATCGAGTCAGTAGCGATCGCTCTCGTCACACGGGGGGATCGGGATTGGGGCTGGCAATTGCCAGAGCGATCGTTCAGGCGCACCAAGGCAGTATACAAGTGCAAAGTGAATTGGGTAAAGGGAGTACATTCACCATTCGATTGCCCTTGGGAGTTAACTCACCCGAAACTACTCGCTCTAGCGTTCAATTTAACCCATTGCATCATCTTTCCGTCAAAGAGAAGTTCAGAAACATAGTGAACCATTAGAAACTCAGCGAAAGAAGGGAAAAGGGAACGGAGAAACCATCTTTCTTCCTCGTCTATAGCAATGGCTCATTGCCATACTAGATTCATGTTTTGCGGAGTTTCTGTATGAATACACAGCTAGAGGTGGTTAAACAGAGTGAAGTCATCAATCGACTAGTACTCGATCGCGGTACAGCAGAAGAAGTGGGACGTGTGGAACAACTGTGGCTCAATCCTCAATCGCATCAAGTGGTGGGTTTAACTTGCAAATCAGGATTTCTCGGCGCGAATAAGCGATCGTTTACTTGGGAGCAAATTGAGGCAATCGGCAAGGATAGTATTTTAGTCAACGTTGAATCAGAAGCTGTTGAAGTTCAGAAGCCAGAGTCGGCGGTTTCTTTAATCAATCATGAGGTGTGGACAGACGCGGGTAATAAGGCGGGTAAGATAGTGGATTATTTGTTTGTGCCTCAGACGGGTGCTGTAGTCAGCTATCTCTATATGTCTAATGGTTGGCGGGGTGCTCTCGATGGTATTTACTTGCTTCCTGCTCATGCGATCGCTAGTGTGGGTAGTAAGCGGGTGATTGTCCCCGATGCGATTGTCCAAACCCCCGAACAGTATGCTGAGGGATTGAGTCAAAGAGCGGGGCAAGCGGCAGACTTTCTGAAAGAAGACTTGAGGAAAACTCAAGGGGATTGGGAGGCAATCAAGCGGGGCGTTCAAAATTTGCAAGAGCAAGTCAAAGACAAAGCTGAAAAGGTCGCCAATATTGCTAAAGAAAAACTAGAAGAGGTGAAAACCAAGGAGCAAGGGACTGTTCAAGGAGATGATACGGTGAAGACTATTGATACTACCGCTGAACCTGTGCAAAACACTCCGGAGCTACCCCAAAGCAATCATTAACTTAAGTTTAGAAGGGGTGAGAGCGATCGCCAATTCAGCAGTGGTGCTTACGCTTTGCTTATTGTGAAGAAAGGTGAAAGGGTAAAGGGAAAGGGGAAAAGGTAGATGAATCAAGTTTTTCTTCTTTTTCCCTCCATTTAACCCCTACAGCTCAATGGGCAATCCAGCAGGCTTTTATGCAGTTATCTTGTAGCACCTTATACATTTCCTAGTCTTTTATCATTGTTTTGTAACTTCAAGTTAGTCATAAATTGCTAAGTTATTTCTTATTTCTTTATTTTCTGGTATTACATAACTTGGTATGATTAGCAAGGATTTGCTCTGTTGAGTAAAAAAAACTTTAGCTCAGTAGTCGGACATTAATAAGAGTTGGCAAGCTGTAGGGTAGAGAGCCCTACAAATTGCTGACGACAAAGGCTCCAATGTTTTGGAGCCACTGTTCAGCCTACCTTTATTTTTGTCCCAGTACTTATTGGGTGTGAACTACGCAAAAACGGGAAGAGCCAAAATGAATCCTTTTTCAAAAGAATACTTAGCGACTGAGCTATCGCATTATGGGCTGAAAGAAACCTACGAAAAAGATGGGTTGAGTGTGGAGTTTAATGAAGAGTCTATCCCGGTTTTAAAGTTTGATAATACCATATGGATGACGCTGAAGCCCAAGATTATCCTCAGCCAGCATCTAAGAATTTGTGAAGCTCAAGGAGCGGTTTTAACGGGAGGCTTAGGGCTGGGTTATTACCCGCTACGAATAGCTGCTAAAGAAAATGTCGAACGAGTTGATGTTTATGAATTGGATGGACGGGTTATAGACTTTTTCAAAGAGCGGTTTAGTGATAGACCAGAAATGAAAAAGATTAACCTGATTGAAGGTGATATGAGGGAGTTAGCCTCAGGGCACTATGACTATGTTTTCGTGGATATTTACACGAATCCTATTAACAGTATTCGCCAAGTGGTAGAAGACGTAACTGCAATAAAAGGTCGAGTCACTGCCTCTGAGATTCATGCTTGGTGTGAAGAGATTATTCTTAGAGTTGGCATGAAGCAGGGATTAGATATTTTCATAGAAGATAACGAGCGGGAGTTCTTGGATAATTGGAAACAAGCACCTTTATCCATTAGCGAAAGTTTAGATCAACTGTATCGGGAAGCTTGTTATCTATTAACTCCTGGGACGATTCGAGCTTATTTGAACGTTGTTAAGCGTCCAATCAAGTCTTATTATTTGTCTTTGATCAAGGGAGGATTGACTAAGGAAATCAAGAAGATCGCTCGAAAACTGAGTTAAAAAGTTTAGCTTAAATCTAGGAGGAATGACAGCAATAAGGCACAAGCGTTATTACTGCGCTTCTGGGTTGTGTAGATAACGAGTAGGGGCACGATACCAAAGCCCCTACAATTGTTATATCAGGGACACGGCAAGACAAACGCGATCGCTTTTTCGCATCTATCGGTGCGATCGCATTCTACATCCACAGCCTCCACGGGAATGGCACGGACTTTAGGACAGCGTAGGTTGGGTTAAGCGATCGCGCAACCGAATAAATTCGTGACAAACAGGGTTACGTTTCCAAATACCCAACCTACAACATTAGCCAATTTAGTCACGGTTTTTCGGGGATTCCACCTTTCGCTTTAGTGCTTGAGTGAATCCCAGCGAACCTCCCGCTAAAGCAGAAATTGTAATCAGGGAAGAAAATAGCAGAGAACTAGAAATATATTCTATTAGCTTCCCTTGCCTGCCTGCGGATTCCCAACTGATATAAGATATCAAGATACCCGCAGAAATTCCTGCAATTACCCCAGTAATCCAAGCACTATTCATGCGCTTGAGTAAACTGATTTGTCCCTCTCGTACTTTTTGCGCCGTAAAGTCTGAAACTTCTTGAGCCAATTGCTCAGAGGAATTGAGGAGACGTTGTTCTGACTCTATCAGGCGCTGGGTAATCGATCTATAGGGGGTGTCTTGGACTTCAACTCGAAAGGGAGGGGTTCATATTCCTCCGTCGAAATGAACTCGGCATTTTCTATATTATTATTCATCAACGAAAATAAAGCGGTCATATCATCGGTAAATTTACTGATATCGTTATTGAGCTTACTGGCATAAGTGCTTTGAAATTGTGTCCAGGCTTTAGCTTCTAGTAACTCTGCTTGTGTATGGCTAAGCTCAATTAACCGATGAGTTAAATTCTGTTGACGTTGAAGAATCTGCTCAATTCTGGAAGTTGGCTGATGATGAACTGATGAGTCTTGATTGTGTCCGTTCATGGTGTGAAGAGAATCACTAGATTGCGGTTGGTTGGTAGTCATGAGTTTGGCTTGTTGTTCTGCTTCATGAGGCGCTAAACCCGACCTCCGCAAGTGAATGTATCGGCGGATTTCATTCGCTTCTACTGGAGAGAGGAAAGTCTCTGTAATATTCGAGTGATGAAGCTGCTGTTGAGCTTGCGTTACTTCATCAAGTGATTCTAGGTTCAGTTCGTTCTTCAGTTCGGTTTTAGTGATATTCATTCACTTAAAGCTCCTTGATTTGAGCGAGTTTGATTTGAACTTCAACGATTTTTGCTCGATTTTTCAGGAGAGTTTGATGTCAAACTTTGCTCGAAACTGAGGGTTAGTTAAGAGCAACAATGGAATGACATTCGCTGACAAAAGGATACAGTTTCTTTTTGAATCAGCTTGTGACTGATGTATTTTTCTCTTGCAAGAGTTTATCTTAATTGTAGGGCTTCTGCAACTCCTAATGGAGGGAGTAAAAAGCGATTTTGTCATTCGATTTTGGATGCGGGGAAGCAAGGGTTTGCTCCACGTCTGAAAAGCAAAAAATCAGGGTACGGCATTGCCGTACCCCTACAATTGCACTTAAATAATTTTTGAGAGATGTTGAATTAAGCCCCCACAGCTTCTTTGGCGGCGTACATCACTTCTAGGGTGATTTCAGTAAAGCCACGATCGCGAGCAAATTTCTCAGTGTTGCGCTTCACCTTACCGCGAACGAAACCAGGCACCTTGTTCAGTTCTGCCTGTGCTTCCTTGTTCCAGTTTAAGTCGGAATCGGCAGAAATACCCTTGGTAATCACTTCCTTCGTATCATGGCCGCCGAAGATTTCTAGCAAGTGGTCTTCCATTCCCAAGGTAAAGGAATTGTAAACCAAATCAGCAATTTGATTGGTTCCTTCATAACCCATAAACGGCTTGTAACCAATGGGGAAGTTTTGGATATGGATGGGGGCGGCAATGACACCACAGGGAATATCCAAGCGCTTGCCGACGTGCCGTTCCATTTGGGTGCCAAAAATGGCAGAGGGTTCAATCCGTGCGATCGCATCTCCAATGGCAGCGTTATCATCACTAATTAGGATTTCATCGCAGTATTCGCTCACCTGCTCCCGGAACCAGTCGGCATCGTACTTGCAGTAAGTTCCCGCAAGTACCACATGAATTCCCATCTCCCGTGCCAGAATCTTAGTCATCGCAGCAGCGTGAGTATTGTCACCAAATACAACTGCCTTCTTACCGGTTAAGTTCTGGCAGTCAATGGAGCGAGAAAACCAAGCCGCTTGGGAAACGTAAAGGGTTTGATTTTCGATGTACTGTTCGTAATCGACATTTGCCCCTTGAGCATTGATGATTTGCTGAATTTTGCGGAGACAACGGGCTGTTTCCACCACACCCATCGGCGTGATATCGACATAAGGTGTCCCAAATTCTGCTTCGAGGTAACGCGCTGCCATCAAACCCACTTCCCGATAGGGTACTAGGTTAAACCAAGCGCGAGGTAAATTTTTGAGGTTATGAACTGATGCCCCTTCTGGGATGACTTCATTGACTTCGATCCCCAAATCAGCCATCAACCGCTTTAACTCGGTGCAGTCGTGCTGATTGTGGAAGCCAAGGGTACTAATGCCAATGATGTTAACCGAGGGCTTTTCGGTTTTGCCTGCTGGGAGTTCACCCTTCTTACGGGCTTTCTCCATATAGTATTGAACGACTTGATGCAAAGTGCGATCGGCCGCTTGCAGTTCGTTGAAGCGGTAGTGATTCACATCTGCTAGCATCACATCGGCTTTTGCTTCGATCTGGGCACGCTCCACGAAATTGTTTAAGTCTTCTTGGAGGATGCTGGAGGTGCAGGTAGGCGTCAAGACAATCAGATCCGGCGTTTCCTCCTGATCCTTGCGGGTGATGTTATCCACCACTTTTTCTTGGGAGCCGCGTGCCAAAACGTTCCGATCAACGATACTGGCTGTAACCGGCGTAAAGTTCCGTTCCCGCTCTAGCATGGAGCGCATGACGTTGAAGTAATCATCGCCCAAAGGCGCGTGCATAATGGCGTGGACGTTTTTAAAAGAACTGGCAATGCGAAGGGTGCCAATGTGGGCCGGGCCTGCATACATCCAGTAAGCCAATTTCATACAATGTTCTCCCTCTGATGGTCAAAAAAAATCTCTAATGAGAAAAAGTGGGGAATGATTGCTCCGTTTTGAGGTCGTCTTTAGATTTTCTCAGACATAAAGTCCTTGGTGAGTCAGAACTTTTCAAAGTTAAACATTGTTTGCGATCGCTCAACTCATAAACCTGATTGAAATTCAGCCTACGACTAAAGCAATAGCGATGTTGTTTTAGAGCAATGATTCTTAATGTTTCTCTAAATTCCGAAACCTTTTCTTTTCCCAGGAGAAGCCCAAAAATAATCAGGGAATTGGGAATTGGGAATTTCGTCAGGGGAGATTACTTCACACTTGTGTTTTGTGCCCATTATGCTTGTTATCCGTTGGTTGTAGTTGCCTTGATTGTGCTAAACATTTCTCAACCATTTGTAGCAATTCTATAGCCTGGGGAGGCTTGGCTAAAAACTCAGATGCACCAGCTTGTTGAGCCCGGAAGCGGTCAATTTGGGTATTTTTTGCCGTCAGGATAATAATGGGTGTCCTCTTAAATACGGGAGTTTCTCGCAAAAATCTACAAATGCTATAGCCATCCGCATTCGGTAGGTGTAAGTCTAGCAAGATTAAATCTGGCTTGTGTTCTATGAGTTCGGAGAATCCTCGCATGGGTTCTAAAATCATCAGTACTTGATAGCCAGCAGGCACCAAGATTTTTTTCAAGGTGTGAGCCAACACGGGACTATCGTCAATACAAGCGATTACAGGTTGTTTTTGGGTTGATTCAATCGGCTTGGTTTCTAATTGCAAGGGGGTTGCTGCAACGGCCGGGTTAACAGATGATATGGGTAAATCTGGAATCTTTTGGAATTGCAATATACCCTTGCCAGCAAAAGGAATTAAGGCGCAAGTAATATCAGTGACCGATTGATCTAAATATAAGGCAATATCCCATAGGGTAAACTGGCCGTTGAGATACTTGTCCGAAACTGGGAGTGCTAAAACATTTTCCCCCTGCCGCAAAGTAGGTGCAAGCACTGGGCTGAGGTGATCTAAACCAGCCGCTTGCCATTTTTGCTGCATCTGTACGGCGTTATTGAGAACTGTCTTGATTTCTTTGGCAGACAAGGCAGTGAGTTGGTAGAAAACGGATGTTGTTTTTGGATGGGGTTTCCAATCACTATTCAAGTCTGGGTAACTACTAAGCTCAAACAAACATTCTTGAACCACGCTACGAATAATTAACTTGGCTTGGATTAAGCTGAGTCGCTTCTGGTTGAATCCTTGAGTGAGGAGTTGATATTCCCATGACTGTTTGTCCACCAACTCAGAGTATTCAACACTCCAGTTCCAGTTAGGGCAATGCCGCTTTAATGCTCTATCCCAGCGTCTGACAGGATGAAACTTATCTGCGGCATAAAGCAACTTCCCTTGGACAAGGTGCAGATTCCAAGCGCCTGTATAGTTGCGTAAGCTGAGTTCTCCATCACTCGTTTGAGTTAGGTTATCTAATTCTTGAGTCAGTCTTGTCAGTATCATATGTAACAAATTGCCGCGTATTTTTAGGGATTGGAGAGTGGAATGATGCAGTCCTTAATTGTTCAAGGTGGTGAAAATGATGGCTATAAAGTTGCTTGCTGTGATTCACACCGCATGATGAGTCAAACTATGTTTCCGAAGGTAAAGAGGAAGATAAGACAACAGAACTGGGCTTCAAGTCCGTTCATTTAGTAATGGAAAGGAAGGATAAGAAAGCGAGCATCCAGTAAGATTTCCAGCCTTGTTTCAATCCCTTACATTGATGTTGGTAGTTCCCTTTCCCCTTTTTCCCGACCGAAGGGTGTTACTGGACATCAGCTAGAAGCTTTTTTTTGTATCTTTTGCTACAAAAACTGTTTGAATTGATGAAGCTTAGTTGAATGGGTTGCTGATATCAGCCGCTTGCAATAACATTATGTATAACACCTGTTATACAGTAGTATGACATATAGAAAGTTCGCAGGATGAGAGTAGTAGGCAAACAAACCTATTTACCTTGATTCAGCCATCCTACGAATTAGAGATACCAGGGCTATCTATTTTTTTAGATTCAATTTCATCAATTTTTAATTCTGCCTAGTTCTTCTTCAATTCTTTATAAAAAAGAGAAGAACTCTGGGATAGATTTGCTTCCCTGACTAAATTCTTAGTGCTAAATAGAAGGAAAACCGGGTGCAGATTCCTCGAAGCTATCAAGCCTTTACTGGGGAGGCAGATACCGAAATGCTGCACTGTCTGAGGAAAAAGACTTGGAAATGAATAATAAGGTTAATCAATTCAGAATCATTAACCAGTTACGAATTACAGTATTTGTGCTGCTAGTATTTGCTGTATTTAATTTAGTGACTATCTATCGTCAAATCGATAGTATGACTAGTGATGGGAGAATTGTCAATTATGCCGGAATTGTTAGAGGAAATACTCAAAGGCTGATTAAGCTAGAAATTTTAGAGCAAAAGACGGATAGTATTGTTTCTCTACTAGACCAAGTCATAAAAGGTCTGATCAAAGGAGATGAGAGTCTGAAATTGGTCAAAATTGAAGACCGAGATTTTCAGTCTAATATGACAGAAGTCGAACAAGCTTGGTCTCAACTGAAAACCCTTTTGAAAGACTATCAAACTAACCCGAAACCAGAATCAAAAGAGCGTCTTTTAGCGGTCGGGGAGGAGTACTGGAAACTAACTAACGCTGCCGTATCCTCAGCAGAATCATTCAGTAAACGCCAGGTACAAGCTTCAAAAAATTTGGCAATCATTCTTTTCGTTGCGAATTTATTGATTCTAGTCATTATTTGGAATATTT
The DNA here is from genome assembly GCA_966675205.1 of uncultured bacterium. Lineage (GTDB taxonomy): Bacteria > Cyanobacteriota > Cyanobacteriia > Cyanobacteriales > Coleofasciculaceae > JBFLZA01. The sequence continues at coordinate 2,197 of CBKWLJ010000202.1, read as the reverse complement.
CTCAATTTATTAAATCGAGGTTGACGAGAACAATCAATACTCTTGCGAGTTCTTCAAGCCAGATTTCAGCAACGATTGATCAGCAAGAACGCATCGCCAGTCAGCAGGCTGCCTCGGTGAATGAAACCACTACCACCATGGATGAGCTCGAAGCCTCTTGCCGACAGGCAGCAGAGCAGGCTAAAGCTGCTGTTACTGCTGCACAACAAGCACTCGGACTAGCTCAGGGGGGTACTCAAGCGGTAGAGGAAGCACTCGAGGGGATGTTTACCTTAGAAAAGAAAGTCGGTGCGATCGCAGAACAAATTCTGTATCTGAGTGAGCAAGCTGAGCAAATTGGTAGTATTTCCCAACTGGTTTCTGACTTAGCCAACAAAACGAATATGTTGGCTCTCAATTCTTCGGTGGAAGCGGTTCGTGCTGGAGAACATGGTAAAGGCTTTGCTGTGGTTGCCAATGAGATTCGTAAATTAGCAGATCAAAGTGAGAAATCTGCTGAAAAGATTAATGCCTTGGTTTCTGAAATTCAGAGTGCGATTAATTCAACGGTGATGGTAACGGATGAAGGCACCAAGACAGTAGCGACGGGAGTACAAATTGCTCAAAAAACCAATCAAGCCTTCACTGGAGTAGCGGATGCTGTTAATAAAGTCGTTTTAAACAATCAGCAAATTTCGCTCAATCTCAAACAGCAAGCGGATGCCATGCAACAAATCGTTGAAGCAATGGAGACGATTAATAAGGGAGCGAAAGAAACCGCCAGTGGTATCAGTCAAACCAAATCAGGGACTGAGCGATTGAATGAAGCGGCTTTAGTTCTCAAGCGAATTGTTTAGCCAATTATAAATTATGAATGATGAATTATGAATTGTAATTCATAGGTAGGAAAGCCGCTACTAAAACATTTCATGACCTAAATTTAGGAGGAAAACATCCTTACAAACGCATTAGCTCATAATTCATCATTCATAATTTATAATTCATAATTCATTTACAGTCTGTCAATTTTAGTCATTAGTTCTTAGTGAGAAACCCAATGACTAATGACTAATAATTAATGACTAATGACTAATCATGATGATAGAAGACGAAGAACTCCGGAATTTATATCAAATTTCTAGTGAAGAACGTTTGCAGCAATTGGAAGCAGGGTTGCGGCATCTACAACAGTATCCGGATGATGAATCAATATTAAAAGATTTACGACGAGAAGCGCACGGACTTAGAGGCGACTCTAGAGGTGTTGGGGTAGAAACGGTAGAAAATTTGTCCTTGTGTATTGAAAAGATTTTGGGACGCCTCAGCCGTCAAGAAACCGTTTTGACTCCATTTTTATGCGATCGCCTTTATCAAGGATTAGCATCAATTAGTCTTCTGGTGCAAGAAGCTGTAACTGAGCAACCGAGTGGGGTGGATACTGCTCAAGTGCTGGAATTGTTGACAGCAGACATTGCGGAATTCCAACAGCAGGAAACTTTGCTAGAAATCGAGGGAGAGCAAGAGGTGGCGCTTGCCTCTCAAGGTTTTGTTAACAACGGCAATCAGGTAACTTTACCCAATGCGATCGCAGACAGTAAGGACAATACTCCTCAATTTTCACTAGTTTTTACCGAAGATGAAGACCTTCGAGATATTTATAAAAATACCAGTGAAGAACGCTTGCAAAACCTGGAAGCTGGGTTGCAGTACTTAACCTCGCATCCGGATGATGCAACAACGTTAGAACAATTGTACCGGGAAGCTCACAGCTTGACAGGAGATTCTAGAACGGCTGGGGTGGAAACAGTAGAAATTTTGTCTCATTCTCTTGAAGAAATTATCATCGGCATCCAACGCCAACAAATCGTTTTCACCCAAGAGGTGAGCGATCGCATTTACCAAGGATTAGCGGCTATTCATTGTTTAGTACAGGAAGCCGTTACCAGTCAACCGAGTGGGGTTGATGTGGCTGAGGTGTTAGAAGTTTGGATGCACATTGTATTAGAGTCACAACAGGAGCAAGCGCCATCGGTTCTAGACATTTCAGCAGAACCAACGGTGGAGTTTATTCCCCAACCCGATGAGCCATTAATTCTACCCACTGCAACAGCCGAAATCAATGGCAAGACTTCCCAAGTTTCATCTGTTTTGAGCGAAGATGAAGACTTTCGGGAGATTTATAAAACCACCAGCGAAGAACGCTTGCAGAAACTAGAAG
>CBKWLJ010000201.1:0-15251 GCA_966675205.1 uncultured bacterium | reverse complement strand
ACATCTTCAGCATCAATCACACAACTGACTTTCACCTCTGAGGTAGAAATCATCTGAAGGTTGACGCCAACATTTGCTAGAGTTTTAAACATCTGCGCGGCAATACCCGGTCGTCCGATCATCCCCGCACCTGCGATCGAGATTTTGGCAATGCCTCGTGCGACCATTACCTCGGCTTCTTCAGGATGGGTAGTTTGTTGACTACGTAGAGACGGTGCGATCGCTTCGGCTACGGCTTCCGCTCGGTTCAGAATTTCTTTACTAACCGTAAAGGCAATATCGTTGGTATTGCCCTCATGGATTGACTGAATAATCAAATCCACATCCAAATCTTGATGAGCAATCTCACCAAACAATCGAGCAGCAACACCAGGACGATCTGGCACCCGTAACAGCGACACTTTCGCCTGATCCGTATCAAATTCTACAGCATCGACAGCTCGAGCAATCTCTAACCCTTGTAAAGAACGAGGCTGAGGCCGGGGAGAAACCACACGCGTACCCGGATCATCCGTCCAACTGGACAACACCACTAAGGTTACGCCGTAATTCCGAGCAATTTCTACCGCACGAGGATGCAGCACCTTAGCCCCTAAACTGGCTAATTCCAGCATTTCATCTGCTGTAATTTCGTCCATCAGTTGTGCCTCCGGTACAAGGCGGGGGTCGGTCGTTAAAATTCCCGGAACATCCGTATAAATCTCACATCGTTCCGCCCTCAATGCTGCTGCTAGGGCTACAGCCGAGGTATCGGAACCGCCACGACCGAGGGTAGTAATTTCCAATTGATTGAGGCTGCTAATCCCCTGAAAACCAGCAACAACGACCACTTTCCCTTCATTAAGATGCTGCTCAATCCGCTCGGTGTGAATATCGAGAATTCGGGCACGACTGTGTTGTGCTTCCGTGACAATCCCCACCTGGGCTCCCGTCAGGGAAATCGCGGGTTGACCCAATTCCTGCAACGCCATGGATAACAGTGCAATGGAAACCTGCTCTCCTGTAGACAGCAGCATATCCATTTCCCGGCGGTTGGGATTAACGGAAATTTCATGAGCTAGTTTCACCAATCCATCCGTCGTCTTACCCATTGCGGAAACGACGACAACCACAGATTTTCCGGTCTGAGCTGTTTTGATTACACGCTGGGCAACGGCTTGAATACGTTCAACTGACCCAACGGAAGTACCACCATATTTCTGGACAACTAGCGACATAATACTTATCCCACCACGCGCCCCCCTGACGTCTTAAATAGTGGAGTAGCGAACTTTGTTAGAGACGCCAAGAGGCATTAAACATCAATTATCTTAATTAACGTTACCAGACCCAGTTGCTTCTCCAGCAGTTAAGTTTACATTTCTGCCCGGAGAAGTTGTTGCAGACCGTAGCGATCGCTGGTTGTTCAGCTCATCCCCCGCATCAAGGCTGTAGTTGTCAGTAGTGGTCTGAAACTGACGTGCCTGCCTGAAAAAGAAAATTTGGGCAGACTTTATAACTCACTACTTATTTTCAATCCTACCCTTACATACAAAAACAACGGATAGTTTCATGGTCTTAGCCCTTATTCAATCTCCCCAATTCATAATTCACAATTCATAATTCATAATTCATAATTTTACTTCCTGCGAATCCAGCCATTAATCGTAAAACGACTATCAGCAAATGCTTTAGAAGGGCAACTAACAGGTAGAACTTCATGTAAGTAACGACTCAGGAAAAATACAATACTGTTGTTGCGAGGTTCCACGGTTTTATAAGAATCAGCTTTGACATAAAAGCTGTTTTCTATTTTGCTGTCATAGATGACCAATTCCCCTCCAGAAAAGGCTTTAGGTTCGCGATAAAAGTAGTAAACATAGGTAAACTCTCTTGTAGCGGTATCGGGAGAACCATTATCATTATGAACTTTATAATAATTTCCATCGTTATGGGATGTTAACTGAGCCTCAATGTCAGCAATAGGAAATGACTGAAGGTTCAATTTCCTAAATACATCAGGAAGAATTGCCTTAATTCGATTAACGATGAGTTGAGAGAATTCAGGAAATGAGTAGAGAATCATTGAGCGCCGATAATCGAGATCGCCTGTTGAAGTGGTGGTGGGAACAAATTCTGATTCTTGTGCAAAAACGTAATTGAGTAGGCGCTTGTGTTCTTCAACTGTTAGGAAATTGTCAATTTGCACGTAGTAAGATTCTAAAACCTCCGTAGCTTGAGGTTGTTTCACTTGAGGTTGGATTTCTTGGGGTTGCTGCCAATAGACCGGAGGTTCTGTCACTAATCCAATCAGGTGTTCACCGGGAAAAGACAGTGCAGCACGTCCCTCCTCAATCGGAATCTGGAATAAATAGGAGAAACCCTTCTCTTGCTTTTGGGCACGAGCGACAACTGCTGTTATGAGACTATGGAGTATGGGGGAATCAGGTTTAAGGTAAAGGGTATATTCATGTCCTCCCGCAAGCATAAGCTTAACTTTTATATCCTGAGAATTCGATTGTTGTGGGGTGAAGGTCATATACGTTTGTTTACCTAAAAGTTTAAGTAGCTGACTGGCTTGATGATGGCGGTCTGAAATTCTATGCTGAGTGCGATCGCCTTCTCAAAGGATGAGTCGTGGAGCGATCGCCTTCTGTCAGTCGATGTCTTCTCAACGCCATTAGGGAATCTCAGCCAGTTTTTAATTTTAGATTTGGGATTGGTAGATTTGACCAAAACCAATGGGTCATAAGTTCCTTAATTTATTCGTGACACAAATAGCAAAATTAACAACCTATCAGATAATATGCCTAACAAGCTGAGCCAATAGCCAATAATTGGGAGTAAACGGAATGCCTGCACTTCAACTGCCCGACGGCCCTCAGACTTCACCTTGGCGGCAGACGCTCCAGTGGGTTACTAACCCTCTGGAATACATGGAAGCCTGTGCTAAACGTTATGGTGATATCTTTACCCTCCGGATTGGCCCCGTTTTTACGCCTCAAGTCTTCATTAGCAACCCTCAACTGATTCAACAGGTTTTTAGCACTGAGCCAAAACAGTTGGACTCTGGTGAGGAAGCGGGTATAAAATCGCCTTTGCTGGGACGACAATCAATGCTGTCTCTGGCTGGAGAACCTCACAGACGGCAGCGCAAGCTGTTGATGCCTCCCTTTCATGGGGAACGGATGCGAGCTTATGGTCAGTTGGTACGCGACATTACCGAGCAAGTAACGAGTCGATGGACGATTGGCGAACCTTTTTCAGTTCGTTCATCAATGCAAGCCATATCTTTTCAGGTCATTTTGAAAGCTGTCTTTGGTTTAGAGGAAGGTTCCCGTTACGAACAATTAGAGGAACGTCTGACTGCACTCATGAATCCGAAAAGACCTCTGTTGCGAGGCATGATGATTGTTTTCCCAGCACTGCAACGGGATTTCGGTCCGTGGAGACAGTTCAAGGCTCAACTCAAGCAAATTGATGAACTCATCTACGCAGAGATTGGCGATCGCAGAGCGCAACCTGACTCTTCTCGGACTGATATTCTATCTTTGATGATGGCGGCTCGCGATGAAGCTGGTGAGCCGATGACAGATGTGGAATTACGGGATGAGTTGATGACCTTGTTAATTGCAGGTCACGAAACCACTGCAACTTCCTTAGCTTGGGCATTGTACTGGATTCACCATCTGCCCGAAGTCCGTGAGAAACTGCTGCAAGAGTTGGATAGCCTTGGCGATAACCCCGATCCAACTTCAATTTTGCGCCTACCCTATTTAAATGCTGTCTGCCAAGAAACGCTGCGGATTTATCCAGTGGCGATGTTGGCATTAAATCGAGTGGTCAAATCACCGCTACAGATAGGAGGATACAACTTTGAGCCAGGTACTCTGCTAGTTCCCTGTATTTATTTGACCCATCATCGGGAAGATTTATATCCTGAACCTAAGCAGTTTAAGCCAGAGCGTTTTCTAGAGCGTCAATTTTCTCCGTATGAGTATTTGCCCTTTGGGGGTGGCAACCGTACTTGTATTGGTATGGCATTTGCCCAGTTTGAGATGAAACTGGTTTTAGCGACAGTGTTGTCGAATTGGCAGTTGGAACTGGCTGATAACAAACCAGTGAAGCCAGTGCGTAAGGGCGCTTTGTTGGGGCCGGCTCAAGGGGTGCCGATGGTGGTGAAGGGGACGCGTTCGGAAAGTCAGCGAATTTTCCAGACTAGTTCTACTTAATGGCTGATTCTTTCAGAGAGTATAGTTTCCACAATATCGGCAGCTTTATCCAGCCCTCCAGTGTTTTTAAGTACGACCGACATCTGACGTGTAGCATCCTTATAACTTGGGATACTCAGTAGGGCGTCTATTTTGCGGCGCACCTCAGCACTATCAAAATGGTTTTTGTTTAGCTTTAAGGCAACCCCCAAGTCCACAATACGCGCTGAATTGTAGTGTTGATCTCCAAAGAAAGGCAAAGCCAGGATTGGTTTCTCCCAATACAGTGCTTCGTTAATGCTGTTCATACCACAATGACTAACAAAGGCACGAACAGATGGATGAGAGAGAACCGCTTGTTGGGGAACAAACTGTTCGATGCGGAAGGAAGATGGTACTGAAGGAAGAATATGCTGTTGGTTCTTGGGTAATGACCATAGTACCCGTAATCTAGTATCGGTCAGCCCCTCCACTAATGCTTTAACCTGCCAGGGTTCGAGAGTAGCAAGAGTACCAAAAGCGATATACACCACTCCCGTACTTTCTTCGCCTTCTTCCAACCATTTACTTAAAGAAGGGCTGAGAGGCTCAAGTGTTTTTGGAAAAATTGGCCCGACCATTTGTACATGGGGAGGTAGCGGACGTGGAATCTCAATACCAAAAGCTGTGCCTACTATCGTGGGACACTTGCTAAAAGGGTCGTCCAATTTCTTACGCTCAAGACATTGACGACGAACTTGATTGAGCTTTTTCAGGGTTGGTAAAAACTGCGGCAACAGCCAATAGGGTCTGACGAAATTCAGACAACGTTGCCATAAATTCATGTTTATGGAATAGGATGTGCCGAAGCGAGGATATTTAGAACTAGTCTTGACAAAGTTACCTAAAAACCTAGTTTGGATAATGTACGGCAGATTCATCTGCTGAGCTAAATCCATCGCCGGAATAACAGCGCGATCAATCACTAGAAGATCCGGACGGTGCTGCTGAAAAATAGGTGCCAACGTTTTGTACATAGGAACATACCGCTCGATTAGCCCATTCAACATCATTCTTTCACCACGCCAGATCTTCGGCTCTTGACAAACTCTTTGCCACACCGACTTGGTTGTGTCAGAAAAGTTTTCATTAGTTGTTTCTATTTTTGGTTCCCAAGGGATAAAAAGAGTACCAGTATTAGCAATCCATTCCTTAGCCTCCTCAGAAATAACAAAGCTTACTTGATAGCCCCTGCCAACCAACTCTTGGGCTAGCGCAATCATTTGACTAGCATGACCACGTAGAGGAAGCGAAACAAACATTACATGGTTTTTCATCTTCATTCATTCCCCTCTAATTCATTAAAAATGGGTAAAAGAAAAGGAGGTTTCCTTTTTTTGTCGAGCGAGGAAACGAATAAATTCCCGAATAATGTCTTTTTTAATTAGTTCTTTTGCTGTGTTTGAGCCAAGACTGGCTTACCCATAGATATCGCCTGTTCTACAATGTCGGCGGCTCGACGGACTCCTCCTGCACGAGCGATCGCATCTTGTAATCTGGATGCATTATTCTTGTAAGACTCTTCAGTCAGTACCCGTTGTATCGCACCTCGGAGCTTGGGAACACTCAATCGGGACAAAGGTACACACTCTCCTGCTCCTGTCCAAGCTATACGTGCTGCAATCCCAGGTTGGTCATTGGCAATCGGAATTGCCACCATCGGCACCCCATTAGTAAGGGATTCCAGAGTAGTATTCATCCCTGCGTGGGTAATGGTGAGCGTTGCTTTTTGGAGCAGTTCTAGTTGAGGTGCATAACTGACAACTAGAGGCGAACCGGGCAATTCTGGTAGAGATTCCGGACTACCTGAACCCCCCAGAGAAATCACCAACTGAGCATCCAACCCTACACACGCCTCGGCAATGCGCTGGAAAATTTCCTGCTGACGATTTTGTAAGGTTCCCATCGAAGCGTAAATCAACGGTTGCCCAGTTAATTTCTCATAGGGGAAAGGCACAGGTTTTCGTCCCGTTGAGTTATGGTAAGGCCCAGTGAAATGGAAGTATTTGGGCAAAGTAGTACGAGGAAATTCAAATTCAGCAGGCTGTTGACTGAGCTGAGCCAATTGGGAATAAAGTTGATTGGGATGAGAGTGCACAGGTAACTTCCATTCTTTGCGATAGTCATTTATCAACTCTCGGATGGGTTTCGTGATGCGACTGAGCAAAGAGTAAGCCGCACGATTCCGCAGACGTGCCCACCAGGCGGGATTGTAACTCCAGGGGGTGTTGAAGGGAGGAACAGTTTCCTCTCGATTTAGCACCACAGCACTGCACACGGTAATGAAGGGAATCTCTAGGAAGTCTGCAACAGTCCCTCCCTCTGGTGAAGATTGGTCTACTAGCAATGCTTCTACACTAGCCTCTTTGATGGCTTGCGGGGCATCTCGCAGGATTACATCCGCCCCCCGCTTCAGCAGACTGATAGTATATCGCAGGGCCGCTAAGCCACTAAGTTCTCCTAGTTGGGCAAACGATTGGGACAATGCCCCTGCTGGAAATTCTGCCTCTCCAATTGGTCGGAAATCCAATCCTGCTGCTACTGTTTTGGGTTGAGCGTCGAGTAATCCGAAAAGAGTAACGCGGTGACCCCGTTGTTGTAGTTCGCGACCTAACGGGAGCATGGTGTTGAGATGGCCAGTTTCTGCCGGACAGATAATACCAAAGTGGGTCATCAGATTTTCCCAGTAAAGTATGAGCGATCGCTTATCCGTATTGAGAAGTTAGTAGCTAAATGTCAGTAGTGTATTACTAAAGGACAGGAAAATTTGAGAAAAAAATGAAAATTTTTGTTCCAGGTCGCCTTTGTTTGTTCGGCGAACACAGCGATTGGGCAGGAGGTTATCGTCGCCTCAATCCTGCACTGGAAAAAGGCTATACACTGCTTGTCGGCACCAATCAGGGACTTTACGCTGAGGTAAAACCTCATCCCACTCACCTGATTCTTCACACCTCTTTATCGAACGGAACTCATCAAGAACCGTTTGTATTGCCAATGGAACGGCAGGCTTTGCTAGCAGAAGCCCAAAAGGGTGGATTTTTCAGTTATGTGGCAGGTGTTGCTTATCAATTTCTCACTTACTATCACATCGGGGGGCTGGAAATTGATAATTACTTAACAGATTTGCCGATTCAAAAAGGTCTGTCATCAAGTGCTGCAATTTGCGTCCTTGTCGCCCGTGCCTTCAATCAGATGTATGACTTAAAGATGACCCTTCGGGGAGAAATGGAGATTGCTTATCGAGGCGAAATTACCACACCGTCTCGCTGTGGTCGCATGGATCAGGCTTGTGCGTATGGCAATCGACCCATCATGATGATTTTTGATGGCGATTTTGTAGATGTCAACGAACTCAATGTAACGAAGAACCTATTCTTTGTCATCGTAGACCTCGGTGCTAGCAAAAATACTCAACAAATCCTCAGTCAACTAAATCAGTGTTATCCCTTTGCCACTAACCAAGTGAAGCAGAATGTGCAGAACTATCTCGGTTCGATCAATTCTAAAATTACCCAGGAAGCGGTTGACGCTTTACAACAGGGCGATGCGGAGCGAATTGGCAACCTGATGAAAGAGGCACAAGCCGAATTTGATCGATATTTAATTCCCGCTTGTCCTTCCCAATTAGCCGCTCCTATTCTGCACCAAATCCTGAACTATGAAGCGATTCAACCTTATATTTGGGGAGGAAAGGGGGTTGGTTCACAAGGGGATGGAACAGCACAATTTATTGTCAAAGGCAATAATGCTCAACAAAAAGTAATTGAAATTATTGAACGTGATTTTCCCCAAATGAAGTCTTTGAAGCTAACGATTTATGCAAACTGATAAAGTTCGTAAAGCTGTAATTCCAGCAGCCGGTTTTGGCACTCGCTTGTTTCCTACTACCAAAGCTATAAAAAAAGAACTTTTCCCGATTATAGATCGGGATGGACGAGCTAAGCCTGTAATCATGGCGATTGTGGAAGAAGCGATTAGTGCGGGAATAGAGGAAGTTGGGATTGTTGTGCAAAAATGCGATCGCACATTATTTGCAGACTTCTTTCAAACTCCCCCTTCAGCAGAACTCTTCAATAAACTCTCTCCGCAGAATCAGGAATACAGCCAGTATATACAAGAGTTAGGAAACCGCATTACCTTTCTGACGCAAGCAGAACAGGAAGGCTATGGTCATGCAGTATATTGTGCCAAAGAATGGGTGAACAATGAACCATTTCTCCTCATGCTGGGCGATCATGTTTACGCATCTGATACTGAAAAATCTTGTGCAAGCCAGGTTATAGAAATTTACCAACAAGCCCAGCAAAGTGTCATTGGTTTGACGATAATGTCAGCCGACATTATTCAGAAAGCAGGTTGTGTTACAGGAACTTGGCAAGAACCTAAATCAATCCTTTCGATAACACAACTGTACGAAAAACCCGATATTGAGTATGCACGCAAGAATTTGTGCGTAGCAGGAATGGCAGATGACGAATTCTTAGCTGCATTCGGTTTGTACGTACTCAAACCCAAAATTTTTGATTACTTAGAAGAAAATATCAGTAACAATCTGCGAGAACGGGGCGAATTTCAATTAACTTCCTGCCTTGAGCGATTGCGCCAAGAAGAGGGGATGATAGGATATCTGGTTAAAGGGCAATATTTTGACATAGGGATGCCCCAGTTTTATCGACAGACTATCATTGATTTTCCTAATGCAGGTCAACAATAATTCGTAATTTTTAATTCGTAATTCGTAATTAAGCTATTCCACACATCTAGTCTACTCAATTCCTTAGGCGGAAAAATCTTGTGGAACGGGCATTTTGCCCGTTTAAATATGCGACTTCTCTACAAGCTGCCTATAGCCAGTTGAAGTTTAAAATCTCATCTGACTATTAATTCCGAATTTCAAATTCCGTTAGCGCAGCGGAACGAAGTCCATTCCGAATTCTTAAGTCGAATTCCCCATTGCAAAAGTAGTAAAGCTCAGTTCATTTACTTGATTCCACTTGTAAATTTGTTCTCGAAAATTCTTCCACTGACTGTAAATTTGCTTAAATGTTGCATCTTTTCCAGAATTTTCCTCATACAGCTCGAAAGATATTTTTTGCGCTGCCGTCATAATTTCTGGAGAATAGGGAGTTAGTTTAGCACCACCTGTAACCAGACGTTGCATCGCTTCCCGATTTAACGCATCGTACTTAGCTAGCATATTTAGGTTTGCCTCTTTAGCAGCAGTAATCAAGATTTCTTGATATTCCTTAGGCAGTTTTTCCCAAGCTGACTTGTTAATTTGTACATCAAGGGTTGGCCCAGGCTCCCACCAGCCCGGATAATAGTAAAACGGCGCTGCCTTATGCAAACCGAGTTTCTCATCATCATAAGGGCCAACCCATTCGGCTGCATCAATGGCTCCTCTATCCAGTGCCAGGAAAATTTCGCCACCGGGTAACACTTGGACATTGACTCCCAAGCGGGACATGACTTCGCCACCCAGTCCAGGGATACGCATTTTCAGCCCCTTGAGGTCAGCAACTGAGTTGATTTGGCGCTTGAACCAACCTCCCATCTGAGCGCCTGTGTTGCCGGCAGGAAAGTTAATCACGCCAAAGTCGGCATAGATTTTCTGCATCGCCTCTAAGCCGCCGCCCTGATAAAGCCATGCATTTTGCTGTTGACTCGTCAGACCAAACGGCATGGATGTCCCAAAACCCAGAGCGGGATTTTTGCCGATGTAGTAGTAGCTAGGGCTATGACCGCACTCAATCGTTCCCGCTTGAACTGCATCGAGCACTTGCAATCCCGGCACAATTTCACCTGCTGCGAACGGAGTAATTTGGAACCGTCCACCTGTCATTTCACTAACCCGCTTGCAGACTGTCTCAGCCCCCCCATAAATGGTGTCGAGGGATTTGGGCCAACTAGTTGCCATCCGCCATCTCACATTGGGCTGGCTACTATTTCGAGCCACTGATGAGGATTGAGTTTGACCGCAAGCACTTACGGCTACAGCACTCACCGTACCGATAGCAGCAGTACCAACAAAATGTCTGCGTTTCATTGGGGCAAAAGTTGAGGAAAGTTATCTTAATAAAACTGTCTTTGCTAAGCGGGTTTTAACACCACTGAGAGCCAAGATTATATAGCAGTTAAGAACGTTATAGAACAAAATCTAAGGCTAATTCTGTAAAAATATGTTGCATCATTTTTGAGGATTCTAGCGGTAAAATACAACATCTATTGTCGCTGGTTGGGGAATGATAAGCCTTGCAGCAATTATTACGTATATCAAGAATTATTGATGTTTTTAGTGAATGGTTAGGGCGCTTAACCTACTGGCTGGTACTAGTAATGGTGGCGATTGGGGTATGGAATGTTATCGGTCGCTACTTAGGGCGTTTCCTGGGTCAAAACTTAAGTTCCAATGCCTTTATTGAGTCTCAGTGGTACTTATTCGATTTAGTTTTCCTGTTAGGTGCGGCTTATACTCTCAAGCATGATGAGCATGTGCGGGTCGATGTTTTTTATAAAAATTGGTCTTCTAAATGGAAAGCGCTAGCTAATTTGGTTGGCACTTTATTTTTCTTAATTCCCTTCTGCTTGATGGTGATTTATTTTTCCTGGGAAACCATTGTCAATTCTTGGATGATTGGGGAAATGTCACCCGACCCAGGCGGCTTACCTCGCTACCCCATTAAAGCAGTGATTATTATCAGTTTTGGAATCTTGATTGTGCAAGGCATTTCTGAAGCCATCAAAAACTGGGCAATTTTCACAGGCAATCTAACCCCTGAGGAGGAACACCATGACGCTGGCCTATGAATGGTTAGGGCCGATGATGTTTCTCGGTGCCTTAGTCTTTTTGTCGATGGGTTACCCGGTTGCTTTTTCCCTGGGAGGGGTGGCAATTGCGTTTGGGATATTGGGGGTGAGTTTGGGCGTTTTTGACCCCATCTTTCTCACTGCCATGCCCCAACGGATTTTCGGCATCATGGCGAATTATACGCTGCTTGCAGTCCCGTACTTTATTTTTATGGGTTCGATGCTGGAAAAGTCGGGGATTGCGGAACGCTTGTTGGAAACGATGGGGATTCTGTTTGGGCGACTGAGGGGGGGACTTGCCCTAGCTGTAGTGGTAGTGGGTGCCTTACTGGCCGCGACAACTGGGGTTGTGGCTGCAACGGTAGTGGCAATGGGACTCATTTCTCTACCAGTGATGCTGCGCTACGGCTACAACAAAGAATTGGCAACGGGTGTGATTGCGGCATCGGGAACGTTAGGGCAGATTATTCCTCCTAGTGTGGTGCTGGTGGTATTGGGAGACCAATTAGGGATTTCAGTCGGGGACTTGTTCTTGGGTTCCGCGATTCCCGGTTTATTGATGGCGGGTGCCTTTGCCCTTCATGTGGTGATTGTGGCCTGGCTAAGGCCGGATGTAGCACCCGCTTTACCCCTGGAAGTGCGGGATATGAGTGGCACAGCCTTGGGAAAAAGAGTTTTGCAAGCGATGCTGCCGCCTTTATTGTTAATTCTTTTGGTTCTGGGCAGTATTTTTTTTGGGATTGCTACACCCACAGAAGCTGGTGCTGTAGGTTGCTTGGGGGCAATCGTGCTGGCTGGGGCTAACCGTCAGTTGAGTTGGGCATCTCTGCGGCAGGTGTGCGATGCCACGCTGCGTATTACCAGCATGGTGATGTTTATTTTATTAGGTTCTACTGCTTTTAGTTTAGTGTTTCGAGGCTTGAATGGCGATCGCTTTATGTTTGATGTCCTCGCCAATCTTCCAGGCGGCCGCACTGGTTTCCTGCTGGTGAGTATGTTGGTTGTCTTTTTGTTGGGTTTCTTTATTGACTTTTTTGAGATTGCTTTTATTGTCGTGCCCTTGTTTGTACCTGTAGCCCAAACATTAGGACTTGACCTCGTTTGGTATGGTGTCATTTTGGGCGCTAATCTTCAGACTTCTTTTCTGACCCCACCCTTTGGCTTTGCGCTGTTTTATTTGCGAGGTGTTGCTCCACCTGAAGTAAAAACAACGGATATTTATCGAGGGGCAATTCCTTTTATCCTGCTTCAGTTGCTAATTTTAATGCTGATTATTATTTTTCCGGGTATCGTGAATTTTTTGCCTTCACTGTCTCTCTAGATTTTTACTTCACCTCATATTGCCTCCGTTAGCATTGGAATATTTTTTTTAACCCAAAGGTCGCTAGGATAAAATTAGGTTCGCATTAACTTACATAAAGAAACGACTGCTCCGAAAAAAAGAAGAGAGCAATCGTACATTAATTCACTACTCACCCATCACGATTTATGACATAATCACGTTAGCCGATAGACCAAATGGCAGAGATTCAAAGATTCACTCCATACAATAGGAAAACATCTGAGATCCGTGCGCTTCCACTACCACTAACTAACTCCATCCGAATTTGGTTCTGACCTTTCTCTAAAAGATTTGCTGGAAGAACTTCTTGGAAAACAAACTGATCAGAAGCTGAGAAGGTTGAATAGGAATCCAAAAGTGGTCCTTCACCATTGATCCAAACATCCAGATTGAGATTTTGAGAGTTTTGGAATGTTCTGACTGAAATCATTAGAATAGAGCGAGCAGAAGTCTGGAGCGTTGAGGGAAGGTCAAACGTAGTTTCAAAGTCTTTATCTCCACCAGCATCACGACTTAAAGTGATCGCATTATCTGTGATAATTTCGTAAAGTGCTGCATTAGCCATGATTGTGTCTCCTTTGTGTAAAGTTGGCAACGTCTAGTTCAGTGCGATTCTCAGTTTTGAATCGATAAACCTAGCGTTATGTCAAACATTTTCTCTGGCACAAACAAGGGTTTCCAGGGGAGTAAAGTCAGGTGTTTTGGTGACTTTTCAGTTTGGGTTTATTGGGAAAAGTCAGATGTTATCAAGATTTCTCAAAAAATTACCCGCATGGGTACCCCTAAAGCTGGCTGTGCATATTTACAATAAGGTCTCCGTGTAAATAAATAAGATAGTCAGCGCTTACGGGAGGTGAACTCCACCATGATGGAGTTAGAGTCAGATCTGTTGTGGTTAGATGCTAAAGCGATCGCGGATGATGTTGTGTTTAGCCGCATGCACCAGCATCTCAGCGATATTGAGATGAAAGTTCTTCAAGCGTCGTGGGAGGAAAAAACCTATGATGATATGGCAAATGCTTATGGTTATAGTGCAGAGTACTTAAATAAAGATGTTGGTAATAAGTTGTGGAGAAAACTATCGATCGCACTCGGTGAACGAGTCACGAAGAAGAATTTCAAGGAAGCTTTGAAAAGGTGTCGAAATGATCGTGCTAGATTTAGTAAAATCCTATCCAATGTAGCCGATCTTCCGTTTCCTGAAGGAGCAGTGGCGCTAGATTCGCCACTATATATTGAACGGAACGGAATTGAACCACTCTGCTACGAAACTGTATTAAAACCAGGTGCATTACTTCGGATCAAAGCTCCCAAACTCATGGGGAAAACTTCGCTACTGACGCGCATTCTGTCGTATGCCGCGAACCGAAGCTGTAAAGCAGTGTATTTAAATTTAGGCAGTGTTGATCGCGCAATTCTCACAGATCTTGATAAATTCCTGCGGTGGCTTTGTTGCGTGGTGACCCGACAGCTAAAGCTTGAAAATCGGTTAAATGACTACTGGGATACTGAGATTTTAGGCAGTAATGATAACTGTACGTTGTACTTTGAAGAATATTTGCTAGCAAATACATATTATCCCATTGTTTTAGGATTGGATGATGTTGATCGTATCTTTTCTTACACTACAGTTGTCGAAGACTTTTTGGGATTGCTACGCAGTTGGCATGAGAAAGGAAAAGTTCATGACCTTTGGAACAAGCTTCGGCTTACGATCGCGCATTCAACCGAGGTTTATATTCCATTAGACATGAACCAATCACCATTCAATGCAGGAGTCCCAGTAGAGTTAGGAGAATTTAATCTACCGCAAATTCACGCGTTAACACATCTCCATCAACTTGCTTGGACGAGCGATCAAATTGAAGCTTTAACTCAGATGATTGGAGGACATCCTTATTTATTGCGATTCGCAATGTATGAGGTCAGTTCTAAAAAAATTACTTTAGAACAGTTACTCCAATCAGCACCAACAGAAGCCGGAATTTACAGTAATCACTTGCGTCGGCATTTAGAAACTTTGCAACAATGTCCGCAGTTAATTCAATCCCTACAACAAGTTGTCAATAGTTCTACTCCGCTCGCTTTAGATCCAATACAAATTTACAAACTCCATAGCATGGGACTTGTAACACGGAAGAACAACGATGTCATGCCGAGATGCAACCTGTATCGCGAGTATTTTCGTCGAGTTTTGGCTGAACGATTGTGTTCTTCTGTCTAGAGTTAGGGCAGGCAAACGGCCTACCCTAATCAAGTTTTATCTCATGCAAACGAACATCATTCTGCACAGATATTGTAGATTCTCACATCCCGCGCAATGTCATCTGTATTCCGTAACCGCACTTCCCATTGGCGTTCACCTGATGGGAACGAGTGGATCACGCTAAATCCACTACTAGAATTACTGTTTTCAGGTCGCGTCTCGAAACCGCCACCAACGGTATTCGCATTCGCGGGACAGTTCCACTTGAGTGTTCCTGACTGTTTTGCCTGAAGTTTTACCCAGTCCGATCGGTGATAACTAATCTGTACCTTATCTTTTGTGGGCTGTGTGCCATAGACCTGTACAGCGAGTACCGCAGGAGCAATCAAAGCACTAGCAGCGAAAACACCCAGAGTAATTATTGAACGAGTTGATAGTTTACGTTTCAGCATGAACAAACTCCTTTAAAGTGATTTGTATTCAATAGTTTCTCTTTTAGAAGTGAGTATTGCCATAGGAATAAATCAGAGTTTAAAAGCAACTCAAAGTAAAGAAAAAATCAGGCAAGGCATACACATAGACAGGAATAAATCAGGCTCCAGATTTCATATTTTTCAGCATGATATTGACATTCACGCTTCCTATAAATTCCTGATTTTTTCCTATA